>NZ_PGDQ01000004.1:0-300000 GCF_003073135.1 Euzebya rosea | reverse complement strand
TGTCGACGTCGGTCGACGCTGGCTTCGATGGGAGTGCCCCTCGTCCGGGGGGCCACGGGTGCTGGGGCGCGGCTCTGTCGCGTGCAGCACAGAAAGCCCCGAATAGGGGCGAGCAGCCAGTCTGCTGTACCACCCGGCCGCTGTCAACCAAGGGCAACGACGGCGAGCCCGACCGGGTCAGACGGCCGGTCGCTCGTCCTCGGTGTAGGGGTGGATCCGCAGGTCCGCCCACACCCACACGGTCTTGGAGCGGGGGTAGAACCAGATCGGCACCGCGACCATCACGCCGATGGCGATGAACGTCAGCGCACCCCACGGCACGTCGGGCCAGGTCAGCAGGATCGTCCCGAGGAACGCCACGAAGAAGCTGATCAGGCACACGGCCATGTTCATGATCAGGGCGCCGACCCAGTAGCCGTCCTCGCCGTGGGTGTAGGAGTAGTGGCAGCTGGGGCACTCGTCGACGACGTTGCCGTACCCCTCGGTGATCCCGTCGTGCCCGCAGAGGGGACAGCGAACGCGCAGGGCGTTCAGCAGCGACGGGGAACGGGGCTCGGCGGGCATGTCCCCAATGATGCCAGCGGTGTCACGTCCCGACGATTCCGGGGACCGGCCGTCAGGCCGATCCGGCGACCGACCGCATCTGCTGACGCGCCGCTTCGGCGCCGGTGGCGATGGGCGCCATCAGCACCTCCTCCGGGACACCGAACGCCTCGACCAGCTCCAGCGCCCGTGGCCGCAGCTCGTTGCACAGCACGTCGACCATCTGGGTGATCCCCTTGGTGGTCTCGGGGGTCAGGCGGCCGTGCTCGAGGAACCAGCCCCGGTCGGCCTCGATGGTGTGCAGGGCGTAGAGGTCGGCGACCAGCCCGAGCAGCTCGCGCACGTCGTCGTCCTCGCACCTGCCGACCGCCGCGGTCAGGTGGCCGAGCACGACGTTCTCCATGTGCACGCGGGCGGCGTACAGGACGTGGGTCTGGGCCCGGTTGAAGGCCGCGAAGGCATCGCCGTCGTCGTCCATGCCGGCCTTGATGCGGGCGGCCACCGTCTCGAGGGCGTGTTCCTCCCGGTCGGCGAACAGCTCGCAGTGCCAGCCGCGGTCGCGCAGGTCCTCGGTCTGCCGGACCGGGGCGGCGCCACGGAGGGACTGCAGCAGGGGCACGGCCCGCAGCCGCTCCACCACGTTGTCCAGCACCCGGTCGGCGACGAACCGCACGGTGCCCATCAGGTCCAGCTCCGAGAACTCCTCGCTGTACCCGGTGAGCAGGCCCTTGGCGACCAGCTGCATGAGCACGGTGTTGGCACCCTCGAACGTCGCGAAGACGTCGGTGTCGGCGCGCAGCGACGGCAGCCGGTTCTCCGACAGGTAGCCGGCGCCGCCGCAGGCCTCGCGGCAGGCCTGCATGACCTCGTTGCAGTGCCACGTCGCCTGCGCCTTCATGCCGGCGGCGATCGACTCGACCTCGCGGCGTGCCTCCGGGTCGTCGCCGTCCTGGGAGGCGACGTAGCGACGCAGCAGCTCCTCCTGCGCGAAGTGCAGCGCGTAGGTGCGGGCCAGCAGCGGCAGCAGCAGCCGCTGGTGGGCCTGGTAGTCCAGCAGGCGGTTCTCGTGGACCTCGTCGGGCGCGGAGAACTGTCGCCTGGTCTCGCCGTAACGGACGGCGATGGTGAGGGCGACCTTGCTGGCGTTGATCGCCGCACCCGAGACCGACGTACGGCCCTGCACCAGCGCACCCAGCATGGTGAAGAACCGGCGGGTGCGGCTCTCGATGGTGCTTCGGTAGGTGCCGTCGGGATCCACCGTGCCGAAGCGGTCCAGCAGGTTGGTGCGCGGGACACGCACGGCATCGAAGGTGATGCGGCCGTTGTCCACCCCGTTGAGCCCGGCCTTGTGGCCGTCGTCCTCGATGTGGACGCCCGGCAGCAGGTTGTGCTCGTCGTCGCGCAGCGGGACCAGCAGGGCGTGCACCCCGTGGTTGGTGTCGTCGACGATCAGCTGGGCGAACACCACGGCCATGCGCCCGTCACGGGCGGCGTTGCCGATGTAGTCCTTGCGGGCGTCCTCGTCGGGGGTGTGGACGATGAACTCGTCGGTGGCCGGCGCGTAGGTCGCGGTGGTCCGCAGCTGCTCGACGTCGGAGCCGTGCCCCGTCTCGGTCATGGCGAAGCAGCCGGGCAGGGCAAGGGTGACGATGTCGGGGCCGTAGCGCTCGATCTGCTCGGGGTTGCCGAGCTGCATCACGGCCCCGCCGAACAGGCCCCACTGGACCCCCACCTTGACCAGCAGGGACAGGTCACCGAAGGCCAGCGTCTCGAAGGCCGCGATACCACCCCCGGGGTCGTCGTGGCCGCCCACGCGGCTCGGGAACCCCAGCGACGGGCCGATGCCGTGGCTGGCGAGGCGCTGCATCTGCTGGGCGACGCGCGCCCGGTGCTCCTCCACCCCCAACCCGATGGCGGGTCCCATGTCGGGGTCCTTCAGCAACGTCCGGACCTCGTCCCGGACGGCCGCGTGGGGTCCGTCGAGCAGCGTGCGCAGTGCCTGGGTGGTGCTCACAGGACGGAACGTAACCCCTGCCCCGGGGCGCGAAACACCCGGTTCGGAGTATTTCCGGTCAGCCGGAGAGGGCCCGGTCGAGGTCCTCGCGCAGGTCCTCGACGTCCTCCAGCCCCACCGACAGCCGGATGGTCCCGTCGCTGATGCCGATCGCCTGCCGTGCCTCGGGACCGATGCGCCGGTGCGTGGTCGTCGCCGGATGGGTGGTGAGGGACTTGGCGTCGGCGAAGTTGTTGGAGATGTCGATGACCCGCAGGGCGTTGAGGACCGCGAACGCCCGGTCGGTGCCACCGTCGACCTCGAAGGTGACGACCGTGCCGCCGCCGGTCATCTGGCGGCGGGCCAGGTCGTGCTGCGGGTGGGACGGCAGCCACGGGTGGCGCACCCACGTGACGGACTCGTGGCCCTCCAGCCAGCCGGCCAGGTCGAGGGCCGACGCGGCCATGCGCTCGACGCGCAGCGACATCGTCTCGAGGCTCTTGAGGACCACCCAGGCGTTGAAGGGGCTCATCGTCGGGCCGGTGTGCCGCATGAACGGCTGCAGCTGCTCACCGATGAAGCTGGCCGTCCCGAGGACCATCCCGCCGAGCGTGCGGCCGTGGCCGTCCATGTGCTTGGTGGTGGAGTAGACGACGACATCGGCGCCGTGGTCGAGCGGCCGCTGGAAGACGGGTGAGGCGAAGATGTTGTCGACGACGACGGTCGCCCCGGCCGCGTGGGCCAGATCGCTGACCGCCGCGACGTCGACCAGCTGCTGCATGGGGTTGGCCGGACTCTCGAAGAACACCGCCTGTGCGGGGCGTGCCAGCGCCTGCTCCCACTGGTCGAGGTCCTCGCCGTCGACGAAGTCGCAGGCGATCCCGTAGCGCGGCAGCAGCTCGTCGAGGATGACGAAGCAGGACCCGAAGAGGCTGCGGGAGGCCACGACCCGATCGCCCGCGCGGGTGCAGGCCAGCAGGGCGTTGAACACCGCCGCCATGCCGCTGGCGGTCGCCCATGCCGCCTCGGCCCCCTCCATGGCGCGCACCCGCTCCTGCAGCATCGTCACCGTCGGGTTGGACACCCGTGAGTAGCGATGGCGGGCCAGCTCACCGGCGAAGGCCGCCGCGGCCTCCTCGGCAGAGCCGTACACGTACCCCGACGTCAGGTAGAGGGCCTCGGCGGTCTCGTCGTGGTGGCCGCGGTCCAGCCCCGCACGGACCGCGAGGGTGTCGGGGCGCAGCTGCTGCTCGTCCATGTCAGCGGGTCCCGGCCATGTCAGTGCTTCTCCGCCTCGGCCCACGACGGCCCGGACGCCCAGTCGACCTCCAGCGGCACCGCCAGCTCGATGACCCCGGACATGGTGTCGACCAGCAGGTCGCGGAGCTGGTCGTGGTCGGCGGTGGTCGCCTCGCACACCAGCTCGTCGTGGACCTGCAGCAGCAGCTGGGGGGCTGGGTCACCGGCCCAGTCGGCGGCGGCCATGGCCGCGCGGACGTCGTTCATGGCGATCTTCATGATGTCGGCGGCGGTGCCCTGGATCGGCGCGTTGAGGGCCATGCGCTCGGCCATCGCGCGACGCTGCCGGTTCTCGCTCATCAGGTCGGGCAGGTACCGCCGTCGGCCCGTCAGGGTCTCGGTGTAGCCGCTGCGTCGGGCTTCCTCCACCCCCCCGTACAGGTAGGACCGCACCCCGGGGAACCGCTCGAAGTAGGCGTCCATCAGCTCCTGTGCCTCGTCGCGGCCGATGGCCAGCTGCTGGGCCAGGCCGAAGGCGCTCAGGCCGTAGGCCAGCCCGTAGGTCATGCCCTTGATCTTCGACCGCTGCGTGTTGTCGACGTCGGCGACGTCGACCCCGAAGACCTTGGCGGCCGTCGCGGCGTGGATGTCCTCGCCCGAGCCGAAGGCGTCCAGCAACCCCTCGTCCCCGGACAGGTGGGCCATGACCCGCAGCTCGATCTGGGAGTAGTCGGCCACGACCAGGGTGTCGTAGCCCTCCCCCGGCACGAACGCTCGGCGGATCTGCCGGCCGAGCTCGGTGCGGATCGGGATGTTCTGCAGGTTGGGGTTCTGGCTGGACAGCCGGCCGGTCACGGCGACGGTCTGGTTGAACTCCGCGTGCACCCGCCGGGTGCCCTCCGCACCGACCATCGCCAGCAGCGGGTCGATGTAGGTGCCCTTGAGCTTGCTGTACTCGCGGTAGTCGAGGATGGCCTGGATGACGGGGTGTTCCTCGATGATCTTGCGGAGCTCGGCCGCGTCGGTGGACCAGCCGGTCTTGATCTTCTTGGTCTTCTTCAGCCCGAGGTGTTCGAACAGCAGGCTCTGCAGCTTCTTGGGCGAGTCGAGGAAGCCGAGGTCGAGGAAGTCCTCGAGGTCGCGTTCATCGGCCTCGACCGCCGTCAGCGCGCGGGAGCGGGCGTCGGCGACCTTGTCCTCGAGGTCGGCGCCCAGCTCGGCCAGGACTCGGCCGTCGACGGTGATGCCGGCCCGCTCGAGGTCGGCGAGGCCGGCGATCAGCGGCAGCTCGATGCGACGGATCAGGTCGGCCTGCCCGCGCTGCGTCACCTCGGCGTCGAGCACCTCGGCCAGCTCGAACAGGGCCTGCGCCTCAAACGCCCGGGCACGCCAGGCGGTGTCCTGCTCGGTCTCGAACATGCCGAGCTGCCCCGACTCCTCACCCGCCTGCTGGACCTCCTCCTCGGTGGCCAGGTGCTTGGAGAGGTACTCCAGCGCCAGCTTGTCCAGCGCGTAGGTGCGGGCCGATGGCTGCAGGACGTAGGCCCAGACCTCGGTGTCGATGGTGGGCTGGACGGGTTCGGGCAACCCCGCACCGCGGGCGAAGTGGTGCAGCTTCTTGCCGTCGTGGACCCACAGGGGGTGGCCGTCCTCGCCCGTCAGCAGGCGCTGGAGCGCCGCCCGGTCGGCGTCGTCCCACACCGTCGTGCGGGCGGTGATCGGGTCGGCACCGGAGGCGGCGAGCGCGATGGCGACCGCGTCGACGTCGGGCAGCGCACCCTCGGTCGTGGGCACGATCGCGACGGGCTGGCCACCGGGGACCTTGTCCAGCCACGCGGCGATGTCGCCGCCGTCGCCGCGGACCGGTTCGGTGTCGAACCCGCCGGCGGCGTCCTCTGCCTGGGCACCGAGGACCGTCTCGTTGAGCCGGTCCCACAACGACCGGAACTCCAGGGTGGCGAAGAGGCGCTGGACCGCGGGGGCGTCGATCTCGCCGCGGCGGAAGTCCTCCACCGGCCGGGGCAGGGGCAGCTGGCGGTTCACCGTCGTGACGATGCGGCTGGCCATGACGGCGTCGCGGTGCTCCAGCAGCATCGCGGGCACCTTCTTGCCGCGGATGCTGTCGATGTTGTCGTAGATGCCCTCCAGCGTCCCGTGGGCGGCCAGCAGCTTCGCGGCGGTCTTGTCGCCGACCCCGGGCACGCCGGGGATGTTGTCGCTGGGGTCACCGCGCAGCGCGGCGAGCATCGGGTAGCTGGTCGGTGGCACGCCGTACTTGTCCTCGACCGCGGCGGTGTCCATCACGATCGTGTCGCTGATGCCCCGTCGGGTGTAGAGCACCCGGACGGCCCCGTGCTCGCCGTCGCCCTCGTCGACCAGCTGGAACAGGTCACGGTCGCCGGTCACGACCAGCACGTCCCACCCGTCGGCCTTGGCGGTCTCCGCGTAGCTGGCGATCAGGTCGTCGGCCTCCTGCCCCTCCAGGTCGACCCGCGGGATGCCCATGGCCTCCAGAACCTCGTCGATCAGCGGCAGCTGCGACCTGAACTCGTCCGGCGACTCCTTCCGGTTGGCCTTGTACTCCGGGAGGATCTCGGTCCGTTCGGCCGGGCGTCCCTTGTCGAAGACCGCCGCGAGCGCCTCGGGCGGGTGCTCGTCGAGCAGCTTGATGACCATGGACGTGAAGCCGTAGGCGGCGTTGGTCACCTGGCCGGTCGTGGTGCGCAGGTCCTCGGGCAGCGCGAAGAAGGCGCGGTAGGCCAGGCTGTAGCCATCCAGGAGGGCGAGGGTCGGGCGAGAGGCAGTCATGGAGGCGTCGATCCTACGTCGAGCAGGAGATCGGTGGTTTCATGTCGAAGGCCTCGCACGACGGCCGGACCCTGCCCCCGTGGGCCCGGCCCGCGCACCGTCATGCACACATTCCTCCGACGGTCGTAGTAGCGTTACGACCGTGGTAGGAGATGTCCCCGTGGCGGTGTGTTGCGGGACACTCGCACAACACGGTGGCCCGGAGGGAATTCCCCCCGAGGGAATCACCTCCTACAGCAATCGCAAGTAATCTGCCGCGCGTGCCGACCCTGCAGGTCCTGTCAGGCCCTGCGAGCACGCTACGCACAACCCCCATCCAAGAGGAGTCAGTGGCATGACCACCAACCTTAAGTGGCTGCGCCTCGTCGCCATGATCGCCCTGCTGGCGATCGTCGCGACCGCGTGCGCATCCGACAGCGGCGACGAGACCGACGAGGACGCCGGCGACGCCGCGACCGAGGAG
This sequence comes from Euzebya rosea, assembly GCF_003073135.1. Taxonomy (NCBI): domain Bacteria; kingdom Bacillati; phylum Actinomycetota; class Nitriliruptoria; order Euzebyales; family Euzebyaceae; genus Euzebya; species Euzebya rosea. Next base: position 292,954 of record NZ_PGDQ01000004.1, on the reverse strand, counting down.
ACCGTCGACGAGCCCACCGAGGAAGAGGCAACCGACGAGGCGACCGAGGAAGAGGAGCCCGCCGAGGAAGCCACCACCGAGGAAGCCGCCGAGGAGCCCGCCGGTGACGGCGCGGAGAACCTCAAGATGGCCTACATCCTCCCCGAGACCGGTCAGCTCGCCTTCCTGGGCCCGCCGATCATCAACGGCTTCCAGCTCGCCGTGCAGCAGATCAACGAGGCCGGCGGCGTCAACGGTGCCGAGGTCCTGCAGGACGGCGGTGACGAGGGTGACGGTGATGGCACCATCGCCAACCAGACCGCTGACCGCCTGCTCGCCGAGGACGTCCACGTGATCATGGGTGCGGCGTCGTCCGGTATCTCCCTGACGATCATCGACAAGATCACCGGTGCCGGCGTCGTCCAGTGCTCGCCGTCCAACACCTCCCCCACCTTCACCAACTACGACGACGGTGGCCTGTACTTCCGTGCCGCCCCGACCGACGCCCTGCAGGGTCCGGTCCTGGCCGAGCAGATCGTGGCCGCTGGCGGCACCAACGTCGCCGTCCTGGCGCGTGCCGATGACTACGGCCAGGGCCTGCTGGACGCCACCGTGGCTGCCCTCGAGAACGCCGGCGCGACCGTCGCCGTCGAGACCACCTACGACCCGATGGCCCAGAGCTTCGACGCCGAGGTCGAGCAGGTCGTCAACTCCGGCGCGGACGCCGTCGCCCTGATCGCCTTCGACGAGGGTGCCCGCATCCTGTCGACCATGATCGAGCGTGGCGTGGGCCCGGCCGACATCGTTGTCTTCGGTGCCGACGGCATCGCCTCCAACGACACCCCCGGCCTGGTCGACCCGAACAACCCGGCCGTCCTGGCCGGCATGCGCACCACCTCCCCGACCCCTGCGTCGGACGAGGGATTCAACACCGCGCTGTCGGAGTTCGCCCCCGACGTCACCGACACCCTGTTCGCTGCTGAGGGTTACGACTGCGCCATCGCTGCCGCCCTGGCTGCGCACGCTGGTGGGTCCAACTCCTCCCAGGCGATCGCCGACAACATGATCGCCGTCACCGGCGGCGGCACCAAGTGCACCTCCTTCGCGGAGTGCAAGGAGCTGCTGGACGCTGGCGAGGACATCGACTACGACGGCCCGTCCGGTCCGATGGACTTCACCGAGGCCGGCGAGCCCTCGCAGGGCACCTACGCCCTGTCGGAGTTCACCGCCGAGGGCACCCTGGAGCAGATCGACACGATCGTCTCCAGCCAGTAGCACCCGGTCGGTGATCACCCGATCACCACCAGGACATCGCAGGGCCCGGCGCATCACGCGCCGGGCCCTGTTGTCGTTCGCGGGGTGTCGTTCGCGGGGTGTCGGTCGCGGGGGTTGTCGGGCGTCGCGTCTCAGCCGAGCATCAGCCTGGCCTGCTTGAGGACGGCCCGGTCGTCCACGCGGCTCTCGATGACGATGCTGTCGTCCTCGCGCCACAGGGCGTGCTCGAGGGTGTCGCCCGGGAGCACGACGCCGGAGAACCGGGCCTGGTAGCGAGTGACGGCGGTGGTGTCGCCGTCGAGGAGGGTCTGCACGGCGGCCTTGCAGGCGATGCCGAAGGTGCACATGCCGTGGAGGATCGGGCGGTCGAACCCGCCGACGGCCGCGAACGCCGGATCGGCGTGCAGGGGGTTGGCGTCCCCGCTCAGCCGGTACAGCAGCGCCTGCTGCGCCAGGGTCGGCGTCCGCACCGTCGAGTCGGGGTCCCGCCGCGGTGGGCGGATCCGGTCACCGGACGGGCCGGGGTCACCGCCGAAGCCGCCCTCGCCACGGATGAAGGCCGTCATGGTGTTGGTGGCGATGGGCTCGCCGTCGACCGTGGTGGTGTTCTCGAAGACCACCGACGCGCCGGACCGCTTGTCGTACACCCCCACCGCGCGGGCGCTGGAGGTGGCGGTGGCCTCCGTCGGCAGCGGCCGGTGGAGGACCAGGTCGTGCTCGCCGTGGACCAGCATGCGCAGGTCGATGTCGAAGCCGGGGAGGTCGGCGTAGGACGGGATGGGCAGGAAGCCGGGCACCGTCCCGAAGGACGGCATGACCACGAGGTCGGGTTCGTAGGTGAGCCGCAGCTCGCCCGGGTCGGTGGCCGGCACGCCGGCGCCGATCCCGAGGTGGTACAGGATCACGTCCTTGGTCGTCCACGAGGCGTCCCACTCGATGGGGTCGGCGGCCAGCAGGGCATCGATGTCGATCGGCATGGTGGTGGTCTACCAGCTGACGCCCTGCCTGCGACGCCGCGTCCTGCACGACCCCGAACATGACAACGCCCCGACCGTCGGGGCCGGGGCGATGTCGGGGCTCGAGGCCGGAGCGGCCTGGCTAGCCCTTCTTGGTCTCCGCGAAGATGCCGGCGATCTCGTCGATCAGGTCCAGCAGCTTCTGGCCGTCGGCCGGGTCGACGCTCTTCTTGGCGTCACCAGCGGCCTTGATCGCGCGCCAGAACAGGTCGTGCAGCTGTGGGAACTGCTCCACGTGCGGCGGCTTGAAGTAGTCGGTCCACAGCACCGACAGGTGGTGCTTGACCAGCTCGGCCCGCTCCTCCTTGATGGTGATCGCCCGCTGCTTGAAGACCGGGTCGTCGGAGTCCTGGTACTTCTCCGCGCACTTCAGGACCGACTCCGCCTCGATGCGGGCCTGGGCCGGGTCGTAGACGCCGCACATCAGGTCGCAGTGCGCGTGGGCGGTCGTCGGGGCGTTGAAGCGGTCGGTCAGGGTCAGGATTCGCTGGAGCATGTGGTTCTCCTTGAGGGGGTGGACACGAAAGCGGGCCACACTCTAGCTACCCATGGCCCTCCCAACCGACCCGGTCCGAACCCCCCGCCCTGTCACATGGCCTGCAGTCGCCGCCGCGCTCGTCGCGGCCGTCGGCGCCGCCCGGCTGCTCACCCTCCCCCGCGTCACCGTGCAGGGGCCGAGCATGCTGCCCACCCTGCTGCCCGGTGACCGGCTGCTGGTGTCCCCCGGTCCGGTTCGGCCCGGCCGGCTGGTCGTCGTGACCCATCCCGAGGAGGCCGACCGGCTGCTCGTCAAGCGGGCCGAAGCAGTCGACCGTCGCACCGTCACGGTCCGCGGCGACAACCCGTCGGCCAGCACCGACTCACGGCACTTCGGTCCCGTCCCGCGCCGCCTGGTCCTCGGCCGGCCGATCTACCGCTACGCCCCACCCGACCGCGCAGGCTGGCTCTGGTCGACCTGACCCCTCGAGCCCTGTCGGGTCATCGCGACGGGCGGCCCGGTATTCGACACGCGACGTCGTCAGGACAGGGTGATCCGAACGGCGTCGGCGGGGGCGGGGGCGCCGGCGCGGTCGGGGTGCATCACCGACGCCAGGGCGCGAGCGCCGCTGACGACGGCCTGCGGGGTGCACCGGCTGAAGAGGCGGGTGGCGTCCATCGCCCAGAACCGGCCCTCGCGAACGGCCCGGAGGTCGGCGAGCGGCAGACCCCTCGCCTCGTCCACCGACCGCTCGAGGGAGTAGCCGCAGGGGACGAACAGCACGATGTCGGGATCGGCCTCCGCGACCTCCTCGGGGGTGACCCGCCGCGACGCCTCACCCGGGTCGGCCAGGGCGTCGACGCCGCCGGCGAGGTCGATCAGCTCGGGCACCCAGTGGCCGGCGATGAAGTACGGGTCGCCCCACTCCAGCGCCACGATGCGCGGCCGCTCCACCCCGGCGACGGACTCGGCGACCGCGGCGAGGTCCTGCTTGGCCTCCGCGACGACGCGGTCGGCGGTCGCCTCGACCCCGGCGGCCCGGCCGACACGGGCGAGGTCCTCCCACAGGTGGGCGAGGCGGACGGCCGTCAGCATGATCAGCTCGGCACCCTCCGGCACGTCGCCGCGGGCGACCTCGCCGTTGACCGCGCAGACGTCGCAGACGTCCTGGCTGAGCACCAGGCCGGGGTCCAGCTGGTGCAGCAGCGGGCGGTCGGTCCGGTACAGGCTGTGCCCGTCGGCCACGGAGGCGCTGACGGCCGCGTCGATCTCGCCGGGCGTCATCGTCAGGTCGAGGATCGAGCTGGTCAGCACCGGCTTGCCCTCGGCGATGGCGTGGTCGCACTCGTGGGACACCCCGACCAGCCGGTCGCCGAGCCCGAGGGCGGCGGCGATGTCGGTTCCGGAGGGGATGAGGCTGGCGATGGCTGAGGACACGTGGGCTCCCGGGTCTAGCGGTCGGTGGAGGGGTGGTCGGCGCGCCAGCGGGCGAGGCCGGCGGTGATGGCGGTGTGGGTGGCCATGGCCAGGTCGTGGCCGACCCGTGTGGCGGGGCCGGCAAACGACGACGGACCGTCCCACAAGGAGGGGTCGATGCCCTCGGGCCGCGACCGGACCGGCGCGGCCGCGACCAGGATCGAGTCGGTGGCGGTGCCGGTGGCGACGCCGTCGCGGTTGGTGGCCGGCAGCCCGGCGTCGGCGATGGCCTGCGCCTTGGCCTCCGTCAACGTCTGCACCGCGTTGACCAGCCCGGCGTCGTCGAGGCGGGCATCGAGCACGGCGGCGATGTTGATCGTCCCGGGCCCGTGGTGGGGTTCCCAGCTGCCGGCTGCCGCCAGCGGCACGGACACCCCGACCGTGGCGACGACCCACGCCAGGCCCTGCCGCCCCTCGACCCAGCGGTCGACCGCCGCGGCCGTCATGGTGGCCACCAGCGGACCGTCGAGGTCGTCGGCGCGTTCCTTCAGGTGGGCGACGGGGTCCAGCCGGTCGTAGGCCAGCGGCACCTCGAGGTTCAGCCAGGTCCGGACGGTGCCGATGCCGCCCCCCACGATGGTGGAGGCCACGCAGGGACGGGCCTGGTCGAGGACGAGGACCAGGCGGTCCCCGTCGACGGTCAGCCGGTGGTCTGCAGCCACTCGGCGACCCGGTCGGCATAGTAGGTCAGGACGATGTCGGCGCCGGCTCGCTTGATGCCGGTGAGGGTCTCGATGGCGATGGCTCGCTCGTCCAGCCAACCCGCCCGTGACGCGGCGGCGATCATGAGGTACTCACCGCTCACCTGGTAGGCGGCGACGGGCACCGTGGAGACGTCGGCGAGCCGTCGGATGACGTCGAGGTACGGACCGGCGGGCTTGACCATGACCATGTCGGCACCCTCGAGCACGTCCTGCTCGTACTCGCGCAGCGCCTCGCGGACGTTGCCGGGATCCATCTGGTAGGTCTTCTTGTCGCCGGACTTGGGAGCGGAGTCGAGCGCGCCCCGGAAGGGGCCGTAGAAGGCGGAGGCGTACTTGGCGGTGTAGGACATGATCCCGACGTCGGTGTGGCCGTCGGCGTCGAGCGCGTCGCGGATCGCCTCGACCCGGCCGTCCATCATGTCGCTGGGCGCGATGACGTCGGCGCCGGCGTCGGCCTGGCACACGGCCTGCATGGCGAGGACCTCGACGGTCTCGTCGTTGAGGATCCGACCGTCGGGGGCGACGATCCCGTCGTGGCCCTCGCTGGAGTAGGGGTCGAGCGCCACGTCGGTGATGACCAGCATGTCCGGGTGGGCGTCCTTGATCGCCCGGATCGCCCGCGGGTACAGCCCGTCGGGGTTGTGGCACTCCTCGCCCCTCGGGGACTTCAGCACATCCTCGATCTTGGGGAACAGCACGACCCCCCGGATGCCGAGTGCGGCGACCCGGCCGACCTCCTCGACCAGCCCGTCGAGGCTCCAGCGGGTCACGCCGGGCATCGACTCGATCGGCACGTCGTGCTCGTCGACGTGCAGGAACATCGGCAGCAGCATGTCGGCCGGGGTGAGCGTGGTCTCGCGGACCAGGTCGCGCAGGGCCGGCGTGGCTCGGTTGCGACGAGGCCGGATGGGCAGGTCCAGCTGGTGGGTCATCGGGGTCTCCTGCGGGGTGTGGGAGTCGCCGACACGGTAGCCGACGGCATGGGTGTCACCCGCCGGCCCGTGGGCCGGGACGGACACCGGCACGCGCCAGCAGGGCGTTGATGTCGACGTGATCGGCGACGACCGACGCGAGGCGGTCCAGGTCGGCCTCGCGGCGTGCGCCCACAGGGGCGTCGCCCGGGACGAAGCGACGGCCCCGCAGGTCCGCGACCCAGCGAAGGAGCGCTCGCCTGGTGTCGTCGTGGTCGGCCAGGCCGTGCCACGACGTGCCCATGACGGCGCCCGACACGGCGCCGCCAGGCTGCCCGTCGGCGTCGCGGACCAGGACCGTCGTCCCGTCGTCGACCCGGGTACGGCCGTGGCGGATCTCGTACCCGGTCGCGGCCGTCCCCAGGGCCGGCGCGTCCCCCTCGACCCGACGCACGATCTTGTCCTCGCCGAAGGTGGTGTCGACGGGGAGCAGGCCGAGTCCGGCGACGGTGCCACGCCTGCCCTCGACGTGGTCGGTGATCGTCCGTCCCAGCATCTGGTAGCCACCGCAGATGCCGAGGATGGGGTTGCCCGCGGCAGCCCGTGCACCCAGTGCCCGGTCCAGGCCGAGCGCGCGGAGCCGGTCGAGGTCGGCGACGGTGGCACGGGTCCCGGGCACGACGACGAGGTCGGCGTCGGCGACGGCCGTCGCCGACTCGGTGAACGTCACCGACACCCCGGGTTCGTGGCCGAGGGCGTCGATGTCGGTGAAGTTGGAGATGCGCTGCAGCCGGAGCACGGCGATCCGCAGCCCCTCCTTCCCCACCGATGGCCCGCCGTCGAGGTCGCGCAGGCCCAGGGAGTCCTCGGCGTCCAGCGCGAGCCCGTCGACCCACGGGACCACCCCGAGGACCGGCACGCCGGTGCGTGCGGTCAGGTCCGCGATCGCCGGTTCCAGCAGGCTCGCGTCACCCCGGAACCGGTTGATGACGAAGCCGCGGATCCGTGCGCGGTCGTCGTCGGGCTGCAGCGCCCACGACCCGTACAGGCTGGCGAAGACGCCGCCCCGCTCGATGTCGCCGACGACCACGACGGGCAGGTCGGCGTCGGCCGCGAGCCCCATGTTGACCAGGTCGCGGTCACGGAGGTTGGGTTCGGCCACGCCGCCCGCCCCCTCGCAGACGACCAGGTCGTGGCGGGCACGGAGGTCTGCGAGCGCCCGGCGGACGTGGGGCCGCAGGCGGGTGGTCAGCGGGCCGTAGCTGACGGCGTCGGCCTCCTGCAGCGGCCGACCGTCGACGACGACGTGGCTGGTCCGCTCACCGCTGGGCTTCAGCAGGATCGGGTTCATGGCGGTGGTGGCGGGGATGCGTGCCGCGGCCGCCTGCAGCGCCTGGGCCCGGCCGATCTCGCCGCCGTCGCTGGCCACCGCGCTGTTGAGCGCCATGTTCTGCGCCTTGAACGGGGCGACGTCGATGCCCCGGTCGACCAGCAGCCGGCAGAGGGCCGCGACGAGGGTGGTCTTGCCGGCGTCGCTGCCCGTCCCGGCGATCAGGATCGCCGGCGCCGGTGCGGTCACGGCCGGTCGCCGGTGGGGACCACCAGGCCGGCTGCACGGACGGCGTCGGCCAGCTGGTGGAGGGTGGTGCACTCGACGGTCTCCGGGCCGTGCAGGCGCCACCGGTCGGGCAGCACCTCCACCGTCAACCACGAGGACCGGTCGACGACGACGGCGCCAGCTCGGGCGAGCGCCCGTCCGGTCCACAACCCGCGGGTGGGGTCGGGGGCCTCGCCGTCCACACCGGTCACGGCGACCTCGGCGCAGCAGTCGACGGGCAGCTGGAAGGACGCGGTCGCCAGGTCGAAGCGGATGTCGTCGCGGCCGAAGGCCCGGTCGATCGCGCCGTCGAGGGCCAGGTCCTCGGGCGCTCCGACCTCCACGCTGCCCGAGCCGTCCAGCAGCCATGCCGTGTCGGCGACGCGAAGGGCAAGGTCGAGATCGTGGATGGAGGCGACCACGGCAAGGTCGCGGGTGGCGGCCAGGCGACGCAGCAGGTCGATGGCCTCGACCCGCCCGGGAAGGTCGAGGAAGGCGGTCGGTTCGTCCAGCAGCAGCACGGCGGGTTCCTGGGCGAGCGCCCGGGCGATCCACACCCGCTGCCGCTGGCCGTCGGACAGCCGGGCCAGCTCGCGGTCGGCCAGATGGGTGGCACCCACGGCCTCGAGCGCATCGTCGACGATGCGGTGGTCGCGATCGGTCATGCGCCCGGACCAGCCGGTGTGGGGATGCCGGCCGATGGCCACGATGTCGCGGGCGCGGAGCAGCCCGACGTCGGGGTGGTCGGTCAGGACGACGGCGATGTGGGTGGCGCGGTCGGCCCGCTTCATCCTCGTCAGCTCGCGCGTGCCGGACCCGGTGGTGGCCGTGACCACGCCCTCGAGCGGTGGGATGACCCCACCGAGGGTGCGCAGCAACGTCGTCTTGCCGGCACCGTTGGGGCCGAGCACGGCGACGAAGCGGCCACGGTGGACCGCCAGGTCGGCGGGTCCGACGATCGGGACGGTCCGACGCCCGTCGTGGTAGCCGGCCCGCAGGCCGGCCGTGGCGAGCACGGGGGACGACGACGTGGTGGCGGGTGGCACGGACGTGGCGGTCACGACAGCACCACCTCCGCCGAGCGACGCAGGCGCATCAGGACGACGATGACGACGGGGGCGCCGAGCACGGGGGTGACGGCGTTGAGCGGCAGCGCGAGGTCCTGGCCGGGGACGCCGGCGATGATCTCGGTGCCGAGGGCCACGCAGGCACCGATCAGCACGACGGACGGCATCAGCACCCGATGGTCGGAGGTGCGCAGCAGCGCCCGGCCGAGGTGTGGCACGGCGAGGCCGACGAAGGCGATGGGTCCGGCGAACGCGGTGATGACCCCCGCGAGGAGGGAGGAGGACACGATGATGACCGCCCGGACGGCCCGGACGTTGACGCCGACGGACTCGGCGTAGCGCTCGCCGAGGAGCAGGGCGTTGAGCCCCTTGACGGTGGAGGCGGCCAGCAGCAGCCCGATGACGGCGGCGGGGACGAGCACGGCCAGCTCGGACCAGGTGACCCCGCGGAAGGACCCCAGGCTCCATGCCAGGTAGGCGCGGAAGTCGTCGGAGTCGGAGAAGAACAGCAGGAGGCTGACGATCGAGCCGGCGAGGTAGCCCGCCATGAGCCCGATGATGAGGACGCTCGTGATGGAGCGGATGCGCCGAGCGAAGGTCAGGACGGCGCCCAGCACCAGCCCAGCCCCGACGGCGGCGGCGACGGCGGTGGACACGCTGCCACCCAGCGCGAGGGTGCCGAGGAACATCGATCCGCTGCCGGCGAGGCTGACCAGGGCGACGCCGAGGCTTGCGCCCGACGCGATGCCGAGCACGAACGGGTCGGCCAGCGGGTTGCGGAACAGGGTCTGCAGCTGCAGGCCGGCGACGGACAGCCCGGCGCCGGCGACCAGCGCGGTCACGGCGCGGGGCAGGCGGATGTCGGTGATGATGACCGACCACGACGACGTTGACGGGTCGCCGCCGGTCAGGACGGTCCAGACCTCGGTGACGGGAATGGAGACCGACCCGAGCGCCAGCGCACCGGCGAACAGGGCGGCGGTCAGGACGACCAAGCCGATGAGGATCGGGACGACGGGGCGACGGCTCGTGCCCCCGTCCTCCCCCCGGTGGGGGGTGTGGGCCGCGCCGGCGCCGGCGGCCGGCGACCGTTCGGCACGATCGGGGGCTGCGTCGTGCATGGACGACGCAGGCCCCGATCGCGTCACCAGGGTCCCGTCGGGCTCGACCCGGCGTGTGGCCGGGTCGAGCGCGGGGGCGGTCGCCGAGATGGCATCGGTGACGGGGTCGGGGGTCATCCCGCTGCGCCGGCCTCGGCGCCGTCACCTGCCTGGGACCCGAGCAGCCCGTAGAACCGGGGCTCGTGGTCGGGCAGCAGGTCGGGGTGCAGGATCGCGACCACGTCGGCCAGGACCAGGTCGGGGCGGACGGCACCCTCCTCGTAGAACCGGTTGCCGCCGGTCGGACCGAGGTCGGCGTCGTTGGCCCACACGTTGTCGGGGAACGCCGCGAACAGGCCGAGCCGCTCGTCGTCGGCGACGAACTGCTCGGGGGTGACCGCGACCGAGCCGGCGGACAACCACACGTCGGCATCCTGGCCACGTTCGAGCACGGTCTCGAGGTCCAGCGGGAGGGTCGAGCCGGGCTCGTCGGCGAACACGTAGGCCCCACCGGCGGCGGCGATCAGCGACGCGGTGTAGGACTCGCCGCCGGAGGCGAACCACGTGCCCGCGAACGGGTCGTTGGTCAGCACCGTGGGACGGTCGTCCTCGGCGACGTCGGCGGCAAGCGCGACGAGCTCGTCCCAGTCAGCGGCGACACCGTCGAAGACGTCCACGACGGCCGCCTCCTCGTTGAGGAGCATCGCCTCGAGCTTCATCCACTCGGCGCGACCGAGGGGGTCGACCTCCAGGTAGGAGGCGTTGGGGACGACCGGCACGTCGAGCGCGGCGAACGGCTCGGTCGGGTCGGCCCCGGAGAAGCCGGCGCTGACCATGATCACGTCGGGTTCGGCGGCGGCAAGGGTCTCGAGGTCAGGGGAGGTCTGATTGCCGACCTCGACGATGTCGCCGGCCTCGGCGGCCTCGACGACGGACTGGGTGGAGGCGTACTGCAGGCCGCCGTGGCCGACCAGGACGTCGGTGCGTCCGATGAGGTCGAAGCCCTGGAGGAAGGTGGTGGAGTACGTCACGGCGCGTTGCACGGGGACGTCGACGACGATGTCGGCCCGGACGTCCTCGGGGAGGGTCGTGCCGCACTGCACGAGCGCGACGGTCAGCGGCACGGCGTCGGCGCTGTCGTTGGGGCGGTCGATCGTGACCAGCTTGACGTTGCCGTCGTAGGTGGCGCGGATGCCCTTGGCGACGTCGAAGGCGACCTTGTCGGGGAACCAGTCGAGGTCCTGCAGGTCCTCGGTGGCGCAGCCGTCGGTGAGGTTGGCCTCCGGCGGTGTGATGTCACCGTCGGCCCCGTCCTCGGTGGCGCCGTCGTCGCTGGCCCCGTCGTCGGTGGCCCCGTCGTCGGCAGCCTCGCCATCGGTCATGGCCGCCTCCTCGGCGTCATCGCCGTCGGTTGCGCCGTCGGTGGCTTCGGTGTCCTCGCCCTCGCTGGAGGGCGGCTCGTTGCTGGTGTCGCGACCCGACGGGTCGGCGGCGCACGCAGCCAGGACAACAACGAGCAGAACGAACATGGCTGCGCCTCGCAGCCTGACAGTGAACGGGGAGACCAACGTCGTCCCCTCCTTTCCGTACCTCGCGGAATCGTGGGTGCTCGGTGCGGGTGGCCGGTCTCCTGGCTTCCGGGTCGTCGGCCGCATGGGCCGTGCGCGAACACCTCGCCCTTCCCAGCACGCGGCCAGTGGGACTGCCAAATGAGGCGTTCGCTCCCCCGGTCACAGTGGCGAGGACCGCGCCGGTATCACACCGGACTTCCCGAGCACCACCGCAGGTGAGCGGCGTCACCGTACCCGTCGGTCATCGGAGGGACAAACGGCGACCACCACCCCCGCCGACCTACGCTGCGTCCCATGCGTTCGACGTTCCTCCTCGCCGCCCTGCTCGTGGTCCTCCAGGCGCTCCCCGCCAGCGCCCACACCGAGCTGGACACGACCGTGCCCGCCGCCGACAGCGAGGTCCTCGACCCGCCGTCGGAGGTCGTGCTGGACTTCACCGCAGCGCTGCTGCCCGACAGCGAGCCGGCCGTCCGGGTGATCGATCCCAACGGCGACGACCTCGTCGCCGCACCGCCCACCCTCGAGGGCGCCACCGTCACCGTGCCCCTCAACCTGGCGGTGACCCCGGGCCCGCATCGCGTCGACTGGGCGATCACCGCCGCCGACGGGGACGATCAGACGGGCAGCTTCACCTTCGTCTTCGCCCCACCTGCCGACGTCGCCACACCGCCGGGTGCGGTGGTCCCCACCGAGTCAGCCCCGACCGAGGCAGTCCCGACCGAGTCGGCGGACTCCGCGACGGGACCGGCAGACCCCACCCCCTCGCCCGCCGAGGCCACTGACCCAGGGCCCGCACCCGAGGCGAGCGAGCCCACGGCGACGCCGTCAGCGGTTCCAGGGGATCCCGAGGCCGCGTCGACGACGACCCGTGCACTCGTCGTCGTGGCGGCTTTCTTCGCCGTCCTCGGCGTGGGCGCGGTGATGCTCGCCCGCGCCCGCCGGGACGGCAGCGAGGAGTGACCTACTCGCCGTGGAGCTGTCCGGCCAGGTAGTTCTCGATGCCGATCCGCTCGATCGCGTCGAGCTGCGACTCGAACCAGTCGGCGTGGGTCTCCTCGTCGCGGACCATCTCCTCGAACACCGCGGCGGAGCCGTGGTCACCGAGGTCGTGGCACTCCTTGGCGGCGGCGTTGAACGTCGCGACGGCCAGCTTCTCGCTCTCCAGCGCCAGCGACAGCATCTCCTGGGCGTTCTCGCCGACGGTGATGGCGTTGAGGCGCTGCACGTTGGGGTGCCCGTCGAACATCAGGATCCGCTCGATCAGCTCGTCGGCGTCCTTCATCTCGTCGATGGAGTAGTCGTAGAACCGCTTGCCGAGCTTCGGGAAGCCCCAGCTCTCCAGCATCTTGGCGTGCAGGAAGTAGGTGTTCGTGACGGTGAGCTCGAAGGTGAGCGCGTCGTTGAAGAGCTCGACGATGCGAGGGCTGACCGGTTGCATTGGTGAGGTCCTTCTGGAGGCGGGTGGCGGCCGGAGTATGTCAGACGCGGACGGCGTCGACAGCCCTCGCCCCGACGGTGTCACGGGACAGCAGCTGGGCGTGCACCGGCTCGCCCGCGGGGGCGTCGTCGCAGGCCAGCTCGGTCACCAGCGACGGGCAGCTGCCGCACACCATGTTCCGCAGCGTGGGGACGCAGCCGCCGCACGCGGTACCGGCCCCGGTCAGGGCGGCGACCTGCCGGACGGAGGTGCATCCCTCCGCGACGGCGGCCTCGATCTGGCGGTCGGTGACGACCTTGCACTGGCAGACGTACATGGAGGTTAGGTTAGCCTAACTATCCGTCGTACGACAAAACGGATGAGGGCCCGTCGCACGGCCGACGGGCCCTCCTCCAGCAAGTCGGAGCCTCAGTCGGTCTTGACCAGGGTGCCGAGGTACAGCTCGATGACCTTGGGGTCCTTCAGCAGCTCCAGGCCGGTGCCGGTGTAGGCGTCACGCCCCTGGTCCAGCACGTACCCGCGGTCGCAGATCTTCAGGCACTGCTGGGCGTTCTGCTCGACCATGACGATCGTCACGCCCGCGTCGTTGATCTGCTTGACGCGGTGGAAGACTACGCCCTGGTTCGCCGGGGACAGGCCGGCCGACGGCTCGTCCAGGAACAGGACGCTGGGGTCCATCATCAGGGCACGGCCCATGGCGACCATCTGTCGCTCGCCGCCCGACAGCGAGCCCGCCCGCTGCTTGCGACGGTCCGCCAGCTTGGGGAACAGGCCGGCCACGAAGTCGAACCGCTCGTTGAACATCGACGGGCGCAGGTAGACGCCCATCTCGAGGTTCTCCTCGATGGTCAACGACGGGAAGACGTTGTTGGTCTGCGGGACGTACCCGACACCCTTGTCGACCAGCTCGTGGGCGGTCATGCCGGTGATGTCGTTCTCCCGGAGGATGACGTGGCCGTCACGCACCTCCACCAGGCCGAACATGGCCTTGATGAGGGTCGACTTGCCGGCGCCGTTGGGGCCGATGATGCCGACCAGCTCGCCCTCGCGGACGTGGATGTTGGCGCCGTTGAGGATGTTGACACCGGGCAGGTAGCCGGCGATCAGGTTCTCGGCGTACAGGACCGACTCGGCGGCCGATGGCGGCCGGCCGGCCTCGCTGAGGGCCTCGGCGCCGTGATGCGATGCGGCCTCGTCGACGACCTTCTGCCGCGCCGCGGCGATCTCTTCGTCGTGGCTCATCGCTGCTCCTCCTGCTCCGCCTCGATGTCGGACAGGGCGACCTCGCCCTCTCCTTCGGAGCCACCCAGGTAGGCCCGGATGACCGTTTCGTTGGTGCCGATGGACGACGGGGGCCCTTCGGCGATGACACGTCCCTCGGCCATGACCACGACCCAGTCGGAGATGTCCATGACGACGTCCATGTCGTGCTCGACGAAGACCACCGTCATGCCGAGCTCGTCGCGCAGGCTCTTGACGTGGCCGAGCAGGGACTGCACCAGGGCCGGGTTCACACCGGCCATGGGCTCGTCGAGGCAGACCAGCTCGGGCTCGACCATGAGCGCACGGGCCATCTCCAGCAGCTTGCGCTGCCCACCGGAGAGGGTGCCGGCGAGGTCCTCGCGCTTGGCGTCCAGCTTGAACCGGGCGAGCAGCTCGTCGGCCCGCTCGGTGATCTCGGCCTCCTGCTTCTTCCACATCCCGGGGATGACGGCGGGCAGGAACCGTTCGCCGGTCTGGCCGGTGCCGGCCAGCCGCATGTTCTCGATGACGCTCATGCGGTTCAGCGACTTGGTCAGCTGGAAGGTGCGGACCATGCCGTACTGGGCGACCTTGTGCGCGGGGACCCCGCCGAGGTCGTGGCCGTCGAAGGACCACGTGCCCTCCGTCGGCGAGTCGAACCCGGTCATCAGGTTGAAGAACGTCGTCTTGCCCGCACCGTTGGGACCGATCAGCGCGGTGATCAGGCCGCGCTGGATCTCCAGGTGCTGCACGTCGACGGCGGTCAGGCCACCGAAGCTGCGGCGGACGCCGTCGACGATCAGGACGGGGTCGGGCTTGGCGACGCCGGGCTCGGGCGCGACGTCGTCCAGGATCCGACGATCCACGATGGTCGGGCGGGTGGCCGCGGTCTTGTCAGCGGGCATCGAGCAGCATCTCCTCTTTGTTGCCGAAGATCCCCTGCGGCCGGAACGCCATCAGCAGCGCCAGCATGAGGCCGACGAGGATGAAGCGGATCGGGCCGATCTCCTGGGTCGCGATGATCGACTCGCTGATGATCCCGCCCTCGATGAGCTCACGCATCAGGGTGTCGAGGCCAGCGGTCAGGAACAGGAAGATGAACGTCCCCACGATGGGACCCCAGATGGTGCCGGCACCACCCAGGATGATGATGACGTAGGCGAAGAACGTCCGGACGGGGATGTAGGTGTCGGGGTTGACCGCCTGGGTGCCCATGGCGAGGAAGATCCCGCCCAGCGCACCGAAGATGCCGCCGAGGATCAGCGCCTGCATCTTGTAGGAGAAGACGTTCTTGCCCAGGGCACGTGCGGCGTCCTCGTCCTCGCGGATGGACTTCAGCACACGCCCCCAGGGCGACCGCATCAGCGACCAGGTCCAGAAGGTCAGCAGGGCCACCAGGGCCCAGCCGACGACCATGACCCACAGCTGCTGGCCGGAGTAGTTGAGCGCCCCGAAGTACCGATCACTCGGCCCGTCGGGGAACGGGTTGATGACGAAGAAGTCACCGGCGAACTGCTGCAGGCCGAACACCGAGTTGGTGATGGGGCGGGCGACGTCGGAGCGGAAGACGAACCGCAGGATCTCCGCCGCCGCGATGGTGGTGATGGCCAGGTAGTCGCTGCGCAGCCGCAGCGTCGGTGCGCCCAGCAGGAGGGCGAGGATGACGGCCAGCAGGATGCCGACGAGCACGCCGACGACGAGCGGTTGCCCGCAGGGGCCGATCTGGTCGGCTGCGGTCTGGGTGGCCGCCACGTCGGGACACGGCCGGCCCATGATCGCCACGCCGTAGGCGCCGACGAGCATGAAGCCCACCTGCCCGAAGTTCAGCAGGCCGGTGTAGCCGAAGTGGATGTTGAGGCCGATGGCGGCGAGGGCGAACACGACGGCTTCGACGCCGAACGCGGCCCTGAAGCCATCGATGAGTACGTTTCCGAGATCCATGGTTTCCGGTGCTCCCGCTCTACCCGAACCGTTCGGCCTTGCCGAGCAAGCCCTGGGGCTTGATCAGCAGGACGATGATGAGGATGACCAGGGCCCACACGAACTTGAGCTGCACCGAGAAGAACGCGGTGGACACCTGGCTGATGACGCCGACGACGAGTGAACCGACCATCGCGCCGTAGGCCGTGCCGATGCCGCCCAGGATCATCCCGGCGAACATCAGCAGGAGCAGGTTGAAGCCCATGTTGAAGTTGACCTGCTCGGTGGTGCCCAGCAGCACCCCACCGAAGGCCGAGAGCCCGCCACCGAGCAGCCACACGAACCGGATGACCCGGTCCACGTCGATGCCGGAGGACTCCGCGAGGTCCTTGTTGTCGGCGACGGCACGGAGGGCCTTGCCGATCTTGGTCCGCTGCAGCATCAGGCCGATGCCGACGAGGACCGCGGTCGACAGGATGATGATCCACAGGTCCCGGGGGACGATGGAGATGGGGCCCAGGTCGATGGCCGACTGGATGTTGTAGTTGGTGTAGGGGCGGGTGCCGCCGCCGTACACGATCTGGATGACGTTGCGGATGATGAAGGAGATGCCGATGGAGATCACCAGCATCGAGATCAGGCCGACACCGCGCTTGCGCAGGGGGGCCCAGATGCCGCTCTCCATCGCACCACCGGCACCGGCGCCGACCGCCACGGCGATGATCGCCGCGAGGATCAGGTGCCAGCCGGGGCCGGCAGGTGAGGCGTTGAAGAGGAACGCCACGACCGCGCCGAGGGTGACCAGCTCGCCGTGGGCGAAGTTGACCAGCCCGGTGGTGCCGAAGATCAGCGACAGGCCGATCGCCGTGATGGCGATGATCGAGCCGAGCTTCAGCCCGTCGACGAACAGCTGCGGCACGGCGCTGAGCTTGTCGGAGAACGTCGAGTCGCTCGGCCCGCCGGCGATGACCCCGCCGTCGGCGTCGGTCTCGTCGAGGGGGAACAGCGCGTTGCCCGTACGGCCCGGCTGCACGTTCTGGTTGCGTTCCGACACGTCACCGCGGGGGACGAGCCCCTCCGGCAGGGTCGTGACGTCCAGCGAGACGACGTAGGCGCCGGGACCGGGCAGCTCGAGCCTGACCTCACCGTTCTCGTCGGTCTGTCCGCTGGCCACCTCCGCCCCGGCTTCGTCGGCGACGGTGATCGTCACGCCGGCGTGTCGGACCTGGTCGGGTCCGGCACCAGAGAACACCCGTCCGAGCACCGCTTCGCCGGTGTCCTGGGCCGAGGCGGGGGTGACCGCCAGCGGTGCCAGGAGTACGGCGAGCAGCACGAGCAGGCCGCCGAGCGCGAGCCGAGGTCCTCGGTCGCGGCTCGGCAAGAGCCAGGTCATCCGCACGTCTTGCTCCTCGTCAGTGGTTGCGTTGGTGTCCGGCCATGGGCTGTCGCGGCGACAACGGTCGGGCGGACGGTGACGCGGGCCGGAGGGGTGGATGTCCACGGCCTCGGAGGCGATGGCCCGCTGGTGCAGCCCTGAGCGCCGCGCGATCGCAACGTGGGCACACCTGATGTGATTGTGATTCGACGCCCGCCGCCGATCTCCTCCAACGACTTCTCGACGGCGTCTGCCGCCCGGGCGTTGACGCATCGTAATCCAGCGTCCGCCACGAATGACGGCTTCTGCCCCAAGCAGTTCACCGTTCGTTGACTCGTCGTCGACGTTCGGAACGGTCAGCGGAGGAGGTCGATGACCTGCTCGACGTCCCGACCGGGGAACCACTCGGTGAAGATGCGCTCGTAGGTGCCGTCGGCGACGACGCCGTCGAGGGCTTCGTTGACCGCCGTCCGCAGCGGCGCGTTGTCCTCGGCGAGGCCGATGCCGTACCGCTCCGACGTCGGCACCTCCTCCACCAGCACGACGGAGCCCTCGCGCGCCTGCTCCACGAGGGCGTCGGTGTCCATGAAGATCGCGTCGACGGCACCGGCCGACAGCGCCCCCAGCGCCGTCGCGCGGTCGGCGTAGCTGGCGATCTCCGCGTCGAGGAAGGACGCGGTGGCGTAGGCCTCGCCCGTGGTGTCGGCCAGGACCGCGACGGTCACGTCGGAGGAGAGGTCCTCCACCCCCGTCAGGTCACTGCCCGGCGGTGCGGCGAGGCCCTGTGATCCCACGAAGTAGGGGTGGGAGAAGTCGATGACCTCCTCGCGCTGGTTGGTGATCGTGATGGCGGCGATCACGACGTCCACCTCGCCGGTGGTCACGGCGCCCGTCAGGTTCGGGAAGGGCATGTCGACCCAGACCGGTTCCAGGCCCATGCGCGAGGCGACCTCGGCCATGAGGTCGACGTCGAAGCCCCTGATCCCGTCGTCCTCGCCGCGGCCGACGAACGGCAGGAAGTCGGCGTTGGTCCCGACGACGAGCACGCCCGGTGTGGCCAGGCCGAGCTGCCCTTCCTGCACCGCTTCGCTGACCTGCTCGGCGGCCTCCTGCAGCTGCTCCCCCGAGACGGCGACCGCTTCGTCCAGGGCGTCGAGGGCCTCGGAGGCAAGGGTGGCGATCTCGGCCTGCGCCGCACGCTCCTCGTCGCTGGAGTCACCCCCACCGCAGGCGGCGGCGAGCAGGCCCACGACGAGCAGCACGACGAGACCCCATCCACGGCCACCCACCGGGGGGCCGGGCTGTCCGTGTCGCACGCTGCCTCCGACTGATCGTGATGCCGGACCCAGCGGGCCCCTGTCCACATGGCCAAGGATAGGCCGACCCCGACCGGTTCGGCACCTCGAGGAGGACTCCGACGCAACATCGTCGAAACACCCAACTATCGCGATCGTTGCCTGATCGCGGTACGTTGCCGAGAACCGTCAAGGGCTCACCGAGCCCATCATCATTCAGGAGAAACCCCCCAATGTCACTCGCACGAGCCCTCCGCGTTCTCGCGGCAGCCATGATCCTTGCCCTCGCCCTCGCGGCGTGCAGCTCCGACGACACCACCGAGTCCGACGACGCCTCGGGGTCGGCCACCAGCACCGCCGACGAGGAGGCAGGCGATGACGAAGAGGCTGCTGAGGGCGACGCCCCGGCGGACCTGACGCTGGTCTCCGACGGCAACCTGACCGTCTGCACCGAGGCCCCCTACGCGCCCTTCGAGGTCGAGGACCCCGACTCCGACACCGGCTTCGGCGGCTTCGACATCGACGTCGTCGACGAGATCGCCACCCGCCTCGGCCTGGAGCTGGCCGTCGTCAACACCGGCTTCGACGCCCTGACCTCCGGGACCGCGATGGCCTCCGGGACCTGCGACATGGCGATCTCCGCCATGACCATCACCGAGGAGCGCGAGGAGAACATCGACTTCTCCGACCCGTACTACAACGCGGCCCAGTCCCTGATGGTCCCCGCTGACTCGGGCATCACCAGCCTGGCCGAGGTCGAGGGCCGCCTGGGCGTGCAGTCCGGCACCACCGGCGAGGCCTACGCCACCGAGAACGCCCCCGACACCGCCGAGCTGGTCGCCTTCGACGCCGGCGCGGACCTGTTCACCGCCCTGGCCGCTGGTGACATCGTCGGCATCCTGCAGGACCTGCCGGTCAACATCGACCGTGCGCAGCAGGAGGACTCCCTGTCCGTCGTCGAGACCTACGAGACCGACGAGGAGTACGGCATGGCCTTCGAGCAGGACGCCAGCGCCGACCTGATCGAGGCCGTCAACGCGGCCCTCGCCGAGATGCGCGAGGACGGCACCTACGACACGATCTACGACTCCTACTTCTCCGAGGCGTAGCACCCGGGATCGGTCCGGGGCTCCTCCATCGGGGGGACCCCAGGCCGTAGCCTCTGACGCGGGGGAGCCCATCGGGCTCTCCCGCGTATGACGTTCAGGACGGAAGGACCGGCGGATGAGCGTGACCGAAGACACCGGCAGCGACCTCTCCAGCAGCGCGGGCAAGGGGATGTCGCCCGCCCGCAAACAGCAGCTTCGGCAGTACGTCCTGTACGGCGTGCTGGTGCTGGCGGCCCTCGGCTTCGCCCTCGGTGCCGACATCGAGGCGATCCAGAAGTCGTTCCTCAACACCGAGATCGCCGCGGACATGTTCCCCGAGGTGGTCACCCAGGCCGCGAAGAACACGCTGCTGTACACCGCGACGTCGTTCGTGTTCGGCCTGGTCTTCGGCTTGCTGCTGGCCCTGATGCGCCTGTCGGTCGTCGCCCCGTACCGCTGGATCGCACGGACCTACATCGAGTTCTTCCGGGCGCTCCCCGCGCTGGTCACCATCCTGCTGATCGGCTTCGCCGTCCCGATCGCCTTCGACGTCGACATCCCCGGCGGGACCTTGGGCAAGGCCACGCTGGGGCTCGGCATGGTGGCCGCGGCCTACATGGCCGAGACGATCCGTGCCGGCATCGAGGCCGTGCCCAAGGGGCAGGTCGAGGCCGCCCGATCGTTGGGCATGAGCGGGTTCTGGACGCTGACGTCGATCGTCATCCCCCAGGCGTTCCGCATCATCATCCCGCCGTTGACCAACGAGCTGGTGCTGCTGATCAAGGACACGTCGCTGCTGTTCGTCCTCGGGACGACGCCGGGGTCCAAGGAGCTGCTGAAGTTCGGCCGCGACCTGCAGAACACCACGTTCAACGGCACGCCCCTCATCGTGGTGGCCGTGGTGTACGTGGCGATCACGCTGCCGCTGACCTTCCTGGTGGCGCAGCTCGAGAAGCGGAACAAGGCGGCCCTGTGATGAGCGCACCCTCCTCCCCCACCGAGACCGGCCGCAGCGCCGCCGCGATCGACGTGCAGAAGCTGCACAAGTACTTCGGCGACCTCGAGGTGCTGAAGGGCATCGACTTCCACGTGTCCCGCGGCGAGGTCGTCTGCGTGATCGGCCCGTCGGGGTCCGGCAAGTCCACGCTGCTGCGGTGCGTCAACCGCCTCGAGGAGCCGACCGACGGCCGGATCGTCATCAACGGCACCGACATCACCGATCCCCACGTCGACCTCGACCGGGTCCGGACGGCCATCGGGATGGTGTTCCAGCAGTTCAACCTGTTCCCCCACCTCGACGTACTGCACAACCTGACCATCGCCCAGCGACGTGCGCTGAAGCGCAAGCAGGGCGAGGCCGAGGAGGTCGCCAAGCGCAACCTCGAACGGGTCGGCCTGTCGGAGAAGGTGCACGCCTACCCCGGCCAGCTGTCCGGCGGCCAGCAGCAGCGCGTGGCCATCGCCCGTGCGCTGTCGATGGACCCCGAGATGATGCTCTTCGACGAGCCCACGTCCGCCCTGGACCCCGAGCTGGTCGGCGAGGTACTGCAGGTCATGAAGGACCTGGCCAGCGAGGGCATGACGATGATGGTCGTCACCCACGAGATGGGCTTCGCCCGCGAGGTCGCCGACCGCGTGGTCTTCATGGACGGCGGCGTCGTCGTGGAGGAGAACACCCCGGAGGAGCTGCTGGAGAACCCCCAGCACGAACGAACGAAGCAGTTCCTGTCCATGGTGCTCTGAGGACACGAATCCCCGAGCGTCAGCGAGGGGTGAGGCCCGGAGGAGCACCAGGGGGGTCGAAGGGGGGCGAAGCCTGCGGAGCCCCCCTGGGAGAGAATGGTGCTGTAGGAGGATCCGAGCCGCCGAGCGAAGCGAGGCCTCGCGAGGCCCGCACGGAAGCACCACCGGCGTCAGCCGGATCAGCAAGCATGGTGCTCTGAGGACACGAATCCCCGAGCGCCAGCGAGGGGTGAGGCCCGGAAGAGCACCAGGGGGGTCGAAGGGGGGCGAAGCCTGCGAGCCCGCTCCCCGCGAGTTGTGCAGTTCGGCGACGTGGTCGTCGACGCTGCACGAGCGTCGCGCCGATTCGTGCAGTTCAGCCAACGCTGCCGCGAAGGTGCACGAGACGCGAGAGGGACCCGGCTGGACGGCCAGCCGAGGCGCTGGGTACCCCAGGCGGTGGCTACCCCTCGCCCTCGAACTTCTCGATGACCTGCTCGGCGACGAGCTTCATGGTCAGGCGTTCCTCCATGGCGGCCTTCTGGATCCAGCGGAACGCCTGGGGTTCGGTGAGGCCCTCGTGCTCCATGAGCAGGCCCTTCGCGCGGTCCACGACCTTGCGCGCCTCCAGCCGGTCGGTCAGCGTGCCGACCTCGGCCTCGAGCCCCTGCAGGTCCTTGAAGCGTCCGGCGGCGATCTCGATGGCGGGCAGCAGGTCGTGCTTCTGGAAGGGCTTGACGAGGTAGGCCATGGCGCCGGCCCGGCGGGCCTTCTCGATCAGGTCCCGCTGGCTGAACGCGGTCAGGATCAGCACGGCGGAGAGGCGTTCGCCGGTGATCTGCTCAGCGGCTTGGATGCCGTCCATGACGGGCATCTTCAGGTCGAGGATGCACAGGTCCGGGCGCAGCTCGCGGGCCATGCGGACGGCGGTTGCCCCGTCGGAGACCTCCGACACCACGTCGAAGCCCTCTTCCAGCAGCATTTCCTTGAGGTCGAGGCGGATCAGCGCCTCGTCCTCGGCGATCAGTACCCGGATGGGGGCGGCAGCGTCGGTCATGCGGTGGATAATCCCTGTAGGTGTGGACGAGCGCTCAGCCTAGTCGAGCATCTGCTCCAGCAGGGTGTCCTGCTCCAGGAGCAGACGGTCCCGAGCGGCCTTGACTTCGTCTCGTTGGCGTCGTGTGCGGTCCAGGTCGGACCGTGCAGCGCGGTGTTCCCGAGCTGCCACGTCGTGCCCGGCGACGACCGCATCGGTCTGCGCGTCGGACTCGACCTGGCTGAGGAACATCAGCTGTTCGTCGAGGACCGCCAGCTGGCGGTCCAGGTCGGCGACCTTGCCCCGGATGCGCATCAGCTTCCGAGCCGCCCGGTCACGGGCAGAGGGGAACGGATTGCGCATGCGGTGACGAGCTCCGGTCGGCGACGGGTACCCCCGGTGGGATTCGAACCCACACTGGCACGAGTTTGAGTCGTGTGTCTCTGCCGGTTGGACTACGGGGGCGGGGCAGGGAATGGTAGCGCCACGAGCGCTCGGGACGAATGCCCCTCCACGGTGCGGGGTAGATCTGTGCGAACCTTGCCGACGCGTCGTGCTCGGACACCGGCACAGACCCGCTTGTCGGCCCCACGCTCCCCACCCCCCGGAGACCCACACATGAAGATCGCCATGACCGGAGCCAGCGGCCTGATCGGCTCGCGGCTGTCCGCTGACCTCACCGCCGACGGACACCAGGTCGTGCCGATGGTGCGCCGCCACGCCAGCGCCGGGGAGATCCAGTGGCGCCCCGAGGGCCCGCTCGACCCGTCCGCCCTGCGCGGCATCGACGTCGTCGTGCACCTGGCCGGGGAGTCGATCGGTGCCGGCCGGTGGACCGACAAGCAGAAGCAGCGGATCATGGAGAGCCGCCGACAGGGCACGACCACGATCGCCGAGGCGGTCGCCCGGGCCGACGGGGGTCCGCGTGTGCTGGTCTCGGCGAGCGCGGTCGGCCTGTACGGCAACCGCGGCGATGAGGTCATCACCGAGAAGACCCCTCCCGGCGACGACTTCCTGGCCGAGGTCGTGAAGGTGTGGGAGGAGTCCGCCGACCCCGCCCGCGACGCCGGCGTGCGGGTGGTGCATCCCCGGTTCGGGATCGTGCTCGACCCCTCGGGCGGTGCGCTGCAGAAGATGCTGCCGCTGTTCAGGCTCGGTGCAGGTGGCCGGTTCGGGTCGGGCGAGCAGTGGTGGCCGTGGGTCGCCATCGACGACGTGTCGGGGGCCGTCCGGTGGGCGATCGCCAACGAGGACGCCAACGACGCCTACAACGTCACCGCCCCCAACCCGACGACGAACGCCGAGTTCACCGAGGTCCTGGCCGACGTGCTGAACCGCCCGGCGTTCCTGCCCGTCCCGGCGTTCGGGCCCAAGCTGCTGCTCGGCGAGCTGGCCGACGCGCTGCTGTTCCACTCCCAGCGCGTCGAGCCGGCACGCCTGCTGGCCGACGGCTACGCGTTCGCCTTCCCCGACCTGGGCCCGGCGCTGCGCCACGTCCTGGGGCGCTGACACCCCGGGCCGCCTGTCGGGTGTTCACCACGGGCGGCCCGTTACCCGACACGCGTCCGGTCGTCGGCGCCCGGTGACCACGCCGCTTGTCGGGTGATGACCACGGGCGGCCCGTTGCCCGACACGCGTGGTCAGGCGGTGACGGGGGTGGTCCAGCCGAAGGTGTCCTCGACCTCGGCTCGCTGGATGGCGGTGAGGGCGGCACGGAGCTCGGTCGTCATCGGGCCGGGCTGGCCGTCACGGACGGTCAGGCGCTCGCCGTCGACGACCAGCGCGCCGACCGGGGCCAGCACGGCCGCGGTGCCCGACAGCGCAGCTTCGGCGGTACCGATGCGGCTGGTGAGCTCCTCCACGGTGATCGTGCGCTCCTCGACGTCGAAGCCGTGCTCCTTGGCGAGCGTCAGCACCGAGTCGCGGGTGATGCCGTGCAGGAAGGAGGAGTCCAGCGCCCGGGTGATGATCGTGCGGTCCTCGATCATCATGAAGTTGGCGGCGCCGGTCTCCTGGACCTCGCCGTTCGGGGCGAAGAGGACCTGGTCGGTGCCGTGCTCGGCCGCGTACCGGCGGGTCACGCCGAGCGCCATGGCGTAGTTGGCGCCGGTCTTGACCTCACCGAACTGCGGCGTGGTGCGGGGCAGGTCGGTCTCCACACCCAGGACGAGGGTCTTGGAGGAGTCGAAGTAGTCGCCGACCGGGGAGGCCAGGACGTACAGCAGCCCCTGGTTGGAGGCACGGGCGGCCGCACCGATGTTGGGTTCGGTGCCGATCATCGCCGGGCGCAGGTACAGCGCGCCGGGCGGGTCGGGGACCTCCTCGAGGTTGGCCCGGACCACGTCGGTGATCATGCCGGCCAGGACGTCGGCGTCGGGCACCGGCAGGAACAGCGCCCGGCAGGACCGCTGCATGCGGGCGACGTGGGCCTCGAGACGGAAGATGCGGACCGTCCCGTCAGCACCCTTGTGGGCCTTCAGCCCCTCGAAGCACGCCGAGCCGTAGTGCAGGACGTGGGCGGCCGGGGACAGCTGCAGGGGCTCCACCGGCCCCAGTACCGGTTCGTCGAACGCCCCGTCGGTGAAGGTGGCCATTGCCATGACCTTCGCGAATGCGGATCCGAACGACGTCGCCACGACGGTGTCCTCCTGAGTCGGTGTGTACGTGGTCTGCACAGGGTAGGGCAGATGACCGGGCCAGTGCGTACGCCACTCCGGCCGGGCGGGGTGCAGCCTTCAGCCGGACTCAGGCCGATGCGCCGTCCTGCGCCAGCTCGATCGTGCGGGTGATGACGTCGGTGACCAGGCCCGGGTCGTCGGGCATGGGGACGTGTCCGAGGCCCTTGAGCGTGATCAGGCGGGCGTCGGGCAGCAGGGCCTTCCACCGCTGGCCCTGCCACGGGAACAGCAGCATGTCGCGGCTGCCCCAGGCGATCGTCACGGGCACCGTCGGGGGCGGCAGGTGGTCGATCTCGTCGACGGCGTCCAGGGTCTCCTCGAACGCCGTCGACCGTGCGGGCGCGGCCATCGCCGACCGGGCGTAGGACGGGGTCATCCGACCCGGCTTGCCGAACATGACGCCCAGCAACGCCTTCCGGCCGATCGCCGTGTCGGAGAACACGCCGAGCGGCAGCAGCCGGGACGGGACGGCCTTGGCGACCCGCAGCAGGCCGTGGGCCCACGGCTTCTCCCAGCCGCGGATCATGCCGCCGGGTGACAGCGCGGTCGCCGACATGGCACGGCCGCGGCTGGCCATGCGGATGGCGATCAGGCCGCCGAGGGAGTTGCCGGCCACGTGAGCCCGGTCCCAGCCGAGGGCGTCCATGACCTGCTCGCAGAAGGCCGCAAGGCTGTGGTCGTCGGGCGTGTGGTCGAGGGCCGGCGCGCCGCCGAAGCCGGGCAGGTCGATGGCGACGACGTCGAAGCGGGCACCGAGCAGGCTGATGACGGGGTCCCAGGCCTCCTTGCAGTGGCCCAGCCCATGGATCAGCAGCAGCGGTTCGCCGTTGCCGGCTCCGACGCGGGTGACGTGTTCGGCGAGGTAGGACTCCATGGCACGAAGCTACGGAAGTGGAGGACCTCTCTGCCAATCCGTGTGCGCAGGTCGAGTTCGGCTCGTGCGGGCCCGGCCTGTACCGTGCCGGCCGATGCGCGTGCTGCAGGTGGCCTGGGAGTACCCGCCCAGGCTGTTCGGCGGCCTGGGCCGACATGTCGAGGGCCTGTCCGCCGCGCTGGCCGCCGCGGGCGTCGACGTGACCGTCCTGACCCCGGCGTGGGAAGGGGCCGAACCGCCTGCCGCGACCGGCGTACGGGTGCTGCGCGCCGCCGCCCCTCCGGAGCCGTTGCCCGACGATCGCTGGCTGGCCGAGGTGCTCGACGCCAACGTCGCGATGGCCGAGCGTGCCCTGTCCAGCGGCGTGGCGGTGGACGTGCTCCATGTCCACGACTGGATGGCCGGGCATGCCGCCCGGGTCCTGGCGCCCGCGATGGGCGTCCCGGTCGTGGCCACCGTCCACGCGACCGAGCGTGGCCGTCACCAGGGCCACCTGCCGCCCGGGTTCTCGGCGTGGATCGACGCGCAGGAACGGGCGCTGGTCGACCTCGCCGACCGTGTCGTCGTGTGCTCCACCCCGATGGTGGAGGCCGCGACCACCTGGCTGGGCGCGCCGACGGCTGACGTCGTGCCCAACGGGGTCGACCCGGCTCGCTGGCGACCATCTCGGGTCCGGCGACGTCACGACCGGGTGGTCTTCGCCGGCCGGCTGGAGTACGAGAAGGGCGTGCAGGTCCTGATGGCGGCGACCGATGGCCTGCCGCTGGACGTGCGCATCGCCGGACGGGGCTCGTACGGACCTGCGCTGCGCCGCGATGCCCACGACGGCGTCCGCTTCGAGGGGCACCTCCCCCAGCCGGCGCTGGCCCGGTTGCTCGCCTCGGCGGCCATCGTCGTCGTGCCGTCGCTGTACGAGCCGTTCGGCCTGGCCGCCCTCGAGGCCATGGCGGCGGGCACCCCGGTCGTGGTCAGCGACGTCGGCGGCCTGCGCGACCTGGTACCGGACGGGGTCGGCCTGCGTGTCCCGCCGGAGGACCCGGTGGCGCTGCGGACCGCCCTGCGACGGCTGCTGACCGACCGGGCGCTTCGCGAGCGGTTGTCACGGGCGGGGCTCGCCCGGGCCGAGGCCCTGTCCTGGCCGGCCACCGCCCGCCGCTACCGCGACATCTACGACACCCTCGTCACCGTCGAGGAGGGGTAGGCCCCCGGGACGGTCCGACCGCTACTGGACCGGGCCGGTGTGCTCGGCCGGGTGGCCGGTGCGGCGACCCAGCAGCAGCAGGCCACGCACGATGGCGAAGCCGACGAGGCCGACCAGGAGCGCGACGATGGCGTCTCCCGCACTGGCCGGGCCGTGCAGGACGCCCTCCTCGTTCCACGGCCACAGCACCCGCAGTGCCCCGACCATCAGGCCCGTCAGCGCGGCCATGGTCACGGCCAGGCGGTGCTCCAGCAGGTGCGACAGCAGCCGTGAGAAGGCGCCGAGGCCGACCACCGCACCGGCGGCGAACGTGGCGAGGTAGGGCAGGTCGAGGTCGCCGGCCGCCTCGAGCGTGGGCTCGTAGATGCCCAGGGCGAGCAGCAGGAACGCCCCGCTCACCCCGGGGAGGATCATCGCGCAGATGGCCACGGAGGCCGACAGGAACACCCGCCACAGCGGAGGGTGGTCGATGACGATCTCGGGAAGGCCGGTCAGCAGGAACGCCGCGACGGCGAAGACGACGACGAGGGCGACGAGGGGGGTCCTCGACGCCGAGCCGTTCGCGTCGATCGCTTGTGACCACGGCACGGAGAGGCTTCCGACGATCAGCCCGAAGAACAGCGCCGAGGTCTGGACCGGGTAGGCCTCGAGCAGCGGGGGCAGCACGACCGAGCCGAGGCCGAGCGCCAGCAGCATGCCGATGCCGACCGGCAGGACGAACGGCCACGGGACGCCGCGGACGCGTGCCCCTGCGGTCGTGACGTCGCCCCGGACCAGCGCGGTCGGCGCCTGGGCGAGGGTCCGAATGGCCCCGATCAGGCGGGTGTAGATCCCGAGGATCAGGGCGACGGTGCCACCGGACACACCCGGGATCACGTCGGCGGTCCCCATCGCCATGCCCTGCAGCACGCGCAGGCCGAGGGTCGAAGGGGCGCGGTCGTCGGAGGTGCGGTCGGCCGCGGCGGCGACGTCGGCGTTGTGGGTCACGGGTGCGCTCGGTGGGTCGGGGTCCGGTGGACCGATCAGCGCTGCCGGAGGAGCAACGCCACGGGGAGGGCGCCCAGCAGCTCGGCGGCGGCCAGGCGTCCACCCTGACGAGTGTGCCCGGTCAGCACGTCGGTCCATGTCGTCTGCTCGGGCAGTGCGAGGTCGGTGTCGGCCCAGATCCGGCCGAGCGGCTCGAACCGGCCACCGTCGGTGATCCGACCGAACGCCCGCGGCGCCACGACGACCACGTCGGGGTCCTCCACGTCACCTCGCGCGAACGCCAGGGTGTGCTCGGCCCAGCGCCCGGACGCCTCGATCGCGCGGTATCCCGCGTCGGGTCCCAGCAGGTCGGGGATGTCGCGGCGGAGCCGCAGCGCGGTCCGCACGACGTGCTGCTTGACCCGCCCGTCACGACGGGCGGCCCACAACCCGCCGGCGTGTGCGGGCCGCAGGCCGTCGACGGCGTCCGCGAGGGCGTCGAAGTCCACGGGACGTCGCTGGTCGGGGTCGCTCATGGAGTCGTCCCAGCGTTCGGTGCCCTGGTAGGTGTCGGGCACGCCGGGCAGCATCAACCGCGTCAACGACATCGACAGGCCCGCCGCCATGCCGATCTCGGCTGCCCGCAGCGCCAGGGGCCGGAGGGTCGGCACGATCGGCCCCTCCGGATCCCACACCAGCTCGCACCAGCGCCGGATGGCCGCTTCGGCGTCGAGATCCGGGGTCCGGTCGCTGGTGATCCGGTCGGCCAGCCGGGCGGCCCAGACCGCGTAGGTGGCGAAGCGTTCGGGCAGCGCAGGATCCATGACGTCGGCCAGGGGTGTCGAGCCGTCGTCGGTGGAGGGCCACACGCCGATCGCCACCTGCAGCAGGCGCAGCGCCAGCGACCGGCTCGGCGGCGAGGTCCGCGACACGAGGGTGGACGCCGCGATCGCCCAGTCCGAGGCGATGCCGGTGAGCGCGGCCATGCGCAGGCGCGCGTCCTCGCTGTGCTTGGTGTCGTGGGTGGCCGTGGTCCGCATGCCTGCCGGCGGCATCGCCTCGACCTCGGCGTGGAAGGCCGGCAGGGTGCGGGCCACGTCGTCGGGGTCACAGCCGAGTTCGCAGGCCGCCACCAGCGCGTGGTGGCGGTGGAAGAGGCGTTCCTCCAGGCCCAGCGCCGACACCGGCCCGGTCAGCTGCTGGAACCGCGTGACGGCCTCGCCGGCCGCCGCGGTCCAGCGGACCTGTCCGGTCAGCAGTGCCTCCAGGTGGGTCCACAGGCGGTCGGGCACCTTGCCGCGGCCGACCTCCCGTCGGGCCAAGCGGACCGCGGCCGCGACCGTGTCGCGGTCGGCCTGTGTGGACTCGCCGGTCTGCGGGTCGACGTAGGTCCGGTACCGCGGCAACGACGTGGCCAGCCGGCTGATGGCCTCCAGCAACGTCCGGTAGTCGACGTCGCGAACCGTCGGTTCGTCCTGGCAGGCGGTCCAGAACACCCTGGCGCAGCGCCGCAGGTCCGGGCCGAGCTCGACATCGAGCACGTCGACCTTCATGCGCCAGCGGTCGTCGGGGCCGGGCAGCGCGTCGTGGGCCCCGGCGACCTGGGCCATCTGCCGCAGCCCCGCCGGGTCGACCTGCACCCCCAGCGTGGCACGCAGCGTCTCGTACCCGGTCGTGCCCTCCACCGGCCAGCCCTCGTGGAGTTGCTGGTCGTGGGAGGTGAGGGTCTCGACCACGATCCAGGTGTCGGGACCGACGGCGTCGCGCAGGCGCTGGAGGTACCTGGCGGGGTCGGCCAGCCCGTCGACGTGGTCGATCCGCAGCCCGTCGAAGACGCCGTCGGTGACCAGCTGGATCATCAGCCCGTGCGTGGCGTCGAAGACGGTGTCGTCCTCGACCCGCAGCGCGGCCAGCTCGTCGACGTCGAGGAACCGGCGGTAGTTGACCAGCCGGGTGCCGGCCGTGGCGGACACCAGGCGGTAGTGCTGCTGCTCCAGCAGCGAGTGCATGCGCTGCCACGTGCGGGCCTGCCCGGGGATGCCGGCGATGCCCTCCAGGCCCGTGCGTTCGAGGGCCTTCGCCGAGTCGGCGTTGACGGGGAAGGTCAGGTCGCCGTAGGCCACTCGCGGATGCCCGTCGACCTCGACGAGCGTCAGCTCCCCGGCCTCCAGCACGTCGCCGTAGGAGCTGGCGAGCACCGGCATGATGACCTTGTCGGCGGCGCCCGGCAGCGGCGTCTCCCAGTCGACGTCGAAGTACTTGGCGGCGACGCTGGAGCGGCCCTCGGTCAGCAGCCGCTCCCACAGCGGCGACCACGGCCCCACTCCCATGTGATGGGGGACGATGTCGCCGATCAGCCCCATCCCGCGCTGGTGGGCGGCGTCGGCGAGCTGGCGCAGCCCGGCCTCGCCGCCGAGGACCGGGTCGACGAGCGTGTGGTCCGCGACGTTGTAGAAGTGCCGGGTGCCGG
The DNA here is from genome assembly GCF_003073135.1 of Euzebya rosea. NCBI lineage: Bacteria > Bacillati > Actinomycetota > Nitriliruptoria > Euzebyales > Euzebyaceae > Euzebya > Euzebya rosea. The sequence goes on along the minus strand of NZ_PGDQ01000004.1, from coordinate 262,475 downwards.
GCCGTGCCTTCAGCACCGGCGAGCAGTAGATGTGGCTGATCCCGAGGTCGTCGAGGTAGGGCAGCAGGGCTTCGGCGGCGGCGAAGGGCTGGTCCTCGGTGAGCTGCAGCCGGTAGGTGGCCACGGGACGGCGCATCATCGTCTCGATTCGGTGAGGGGTCGGTGGGGGTGGGGCCCGGCCGGCACGATACGACGCAGCAGCAGGAGGGAACGGTCGATCCGGGGCAACGTGGCGCCGGCGTCGACCACGGGGGCATCGACCTCGAGCAGGTCCGGCTGGGCGGTGTCGATGACGGTCCGCCAGCGGTGGCCGTAGTCGTGGCCGGGCAGCACGAAGTCGATGCCGTGGCCGTGGGCGTTGATGAGCACGAGGAAGCTGTCGTCGACGGTCCGTCGGCCGCGCTCGTCACGGCTGGGGATCTCCTCCCCGTTGAGGTAGAAGGCCAGCGCATGGCAGTCGTCGCTGTGCCAGTCGTCGGCGTGCATCACGAACCCGTCGGGTCGCAGCCAGTGCAGGTCCTCCTCACCGGTGAAGTAGGACCGGCGACGGAACACGGGATGCTGGCGACGCACCGCGATGAGCCGGCGGGTGAAGTCCAGCAAGCGGCCGGACTGGGGCGCCTGCAGCCAGTCGTAGTGGGTCAGTCCCGAGTCGATGCAGTAGGCGTTGTTGTTGCCGTGCTGGGTCCGGCCCATCTCGTCGCCACCGAGCAGCATCGGCACCCCCTGGCTGAGGAGGAGGGTCGCCAGGAAGTTGCGTTGCTGACGGGCGCGCAGGCCGAGGATCTCGGGGTCGTCGGTCGGGCCCTCCACGCCGTGGTTGGCCGAGCGGTTGTGGTCCTCGCCGCTGGTCCCACCGTCCATGTTGGCGTCGTTGTGCTTGCGCTCGTAGCTGACGAGGTCCGCCAGCGTGAACCCGTCGTGGGAGGTGATGAAGTTGATCGAGGCGTACGGCCGCCGCCCGTTGTGGGCGTACAGGTCGGAGGATCCCGACAGGCGGCTGGCGAGCCGGCCGACGACCCCGTCGCCGTGCCACCAGTCCCGCACGGTGTCGCGGTACTTGCCGTTGAGCTCGGTCCAGCCGACCGGGAAGTTGCCGACCTGGTAGCCGCCCTCCCCCACGTCCCACGGTTCGGCGATCAGCTTGGCCTGCGAGATGACGGGGTCCTGCTGGATGATGTCGAAGAAGGCGCTCAGCCGGTCGACGTCGTGCAGCTCCCGGGCCAGGGTCGCCGCCAGGTCGAAGCGGAACCCGTCGACGTGCATCTCCGTCACCCAGTACCGCAGCGAGTCCATGATGAGCTGCAGCACGTTGGGGTGCTGCACGTTCATGGAGTTGCCGGTTCCCGTGTAGTCGACGTAGCGCCGCGGGTCCTCGGGGTCCAGCCGGTAGTACGACGGGTTGTCGAGGCCCCGCAGCGACACGGTCGGACCTCGATGGTCCGCCTCGCCGGTGTGGTTGTAGACCACGTCGAGGATCACCTCGAGGCCGGCGGCATGCAGGTCGGCGACCATGGCCTTGAACTCGTACACCTGCTGGCCGAGCCGTCCCTGCGAGGCGTACCCGGCGTGCGGGGCGAGGTAGCCGATGGAGTTGTAGCCCCAGTACTGCGACAACCCCTTTCGCCACAGGAAGTGGTCGGTCAGGAAGTGATGGACGGGCTGCAGCTGCACCGCGGTCACGCCGAGGTCGACGAGGTGTTCGACCATCGCCGTGGAGGCCAGTCCCGCGTAGGTGCCGCGCAGCTGGCGTGGCACGTCGGGATGCCGGGCAGTCGCCCCCTTGACATGGGTTTCGTAGATGATCGTCTCCGACCACGGCCGGGACGGCGGTCGGTCGTCGCGCCAGTCGAAGAACGGGTTGACGACGATGGACTTCGGGACGAACGGCGCGCTGTCGGTCGTCTCGGGGCGCATGGGGTCGTCGGCGTCGAACCCGAAGCAGGCCGGGTTCCACGTGATGTCCCCCTCGATCGCCCTCGCGTAGGGGTCGATCAGCAGCTTGGCCGGGTTGCACAGCACCCCGCCGCGGGGTGCCCACGGGCCGTGCACCCGGAAGCCGTACCGTTGCCCCGGCGCGATGCCCGGCAGGTAGGCGTGCCAGGTGAACCCGGTCCGCTCGGGCAGCTCGATGCGGACCTCCTGGTCCGCCTGCGGCCCGTCACCGAAGAGGCAGATCTCGACCGCCTCCGCCACCTCCGAGAAGACCGCGACGTTGACGCCGCGCCCGTCCCAGTGCACACCGAGCGGGTACGGCCGTCCGGGCCAGGTCGTCGTGCGGGGGTCTGCGTCGTGGGTTGCGGTCATGGGCGGCCTACTGTTCCACAGGCCGCACCGATCGCGCCGCTACGCTTCGGGCCGCCCGGACGTGGGGCGGGACGACACCTCCACCGCCGCGCACGCCCGCCCGACGCTTCCTCCCCGAACACCAGGATCCCTCCTCGTGGCTGCCCCTCCTGCCGACGACCACCCGTCGACCCCCGACACCGGTGCTCCGCGTGTGTACGGCTGGCTGCACCCGTCGGTCGTGGTCGCCGCGGTGTTCAGCGCCTACGCCGGCTTCGCGCAGTTCTCGGCCACCGCCGCCCTGCCCGACATCGCGGCAGCCTTCGGCACCGTCACCGAGGGCGCGGAGGGCTCCATCACCGCGCAGGCCGGCCTGTCGGGCACGGTGCTCGGCCTGGGGCTGGGTGTCATCCGCCTGGCGTCCCTCGCCGCCCTCCCCCTGTCCCGCCAGGCCGACCGCCACGGGCGGCGTGTGGTCCTGCTGGCCACGACGGCTGTCGCGCTCGTCCTGACGGCGGCATCCGCGGGCATGCCGACGTTCTGGGGGTTCGTCGCCCTCCTGGCCCTCGCCCGGCCGCTGATGTCGGCCACGAACGCCGTCGCCGGCGTGATCGCCTCGGAGGAGGTCGCCACCGTCGACCGGTCCAAGGCCATCGCCCTCGTGACCGTCGGCTACGGCACCGGCGCCGGCATCCCCGTCGTGCTGCGGGGCATCACCGACGGCGAGATCGGCTTCCGGACCCTCTTCCTGATCGCCGTGCCGCTGCTGCTGACCCTGCCGCTCGTCTCCCGCCTGGTCACCGAACCCGACCGGTCGGCGCGGCTGGTCGAGGCCGACGCCGCCACCAGCAAGCGGCTGGGCCGTGTCCCCGCCGAGCTGCGTGGCCGGCTGGTGCTGCTGTGCACCCTCACGTTCTTCGTGGCGTTCCTGACCGGACCGGTCAACACCTACCTGTTCCTGTACGCCGAGCAGGTCGCCGGTGTCTCGCCGGGCACCCTCGCCGTGGTCATCCCGTTCGCGGCGATCCTCGGCGCGGCGGGCCTTGCGATCGGCGTGCGGCTGGCCGACCGGTACGGGCGCATCCCCACGGCGATGTGGACCAAGGTCGGGCTGGCCGCCTGCGGCGTGCTGACCTACTCCGCGGGCGCATGGGGTGCGCTGGTCGGCTACGTGCTCAGCCTCTTCATCGGATCGAGCTACGCCCCGGCGGTCGGTGCCACCGCCGCCGAGATCTTCCCGACGTCCATCCGCGCCACGGCGGCGGGCTGGATCACCGCCTGCACGACCGTCGGTGCGGTGGTCGGCCTGCTGCTGTTCGGGTGGGTCGCCGACGTGTCGGGGTCGTTCTCGGTCGCCTCGTGGGTGGTGTCGGTGCCCTGCGCGATCTCGATGATCGGCTACCGGTTCCTGCCCGAGACCAAGGGCCTGGAGCTGGAGGAGTCCGCACCGGAGGTCGCGTGAGCCCGGGTCGGTCCGGGTGACCGCATGACACGAGCCGAACAGGTGACCGCCGGCCCGGTGTGGGGTATCACGGCGTGCGTGTCCGCCCTTCCACTCCCCCGCCACCACGGTGCCCGTCCCATCGACGACACCCTCACGTCCTTCGGCCTCTGGGCCCCGGCTGCGGAGGAGGTGCTGCTCGTCGTTGCCGGTGAGGAACGGCCCATGGCCGACGCCGGCGACGGCTGGTGGCACGTCTCCGCCGCTGCCTCCCACGGCACCCGGTACGCCTACCGCCTCGACGGCGACGACCCGCTGCCCGACCCGGCAGCCCGCTGGTTGCCCGACGGGGTGCACAGCCCCTCGGCGGTCGTCGACCCGCGCACGTGGTCCTTCGAGGCGGACCGGTTCCGCGCGACCCCGGTGACCGGCGGGGTGATCTACGAGCTGCACATCGGCACGTTCACCACGGAAGGGACCTTCGCGGCAGCCACCGAGCACCTCGAGGGCCTCGTCGACCTCGGGGTGACCCACGTGGAGGTCATGCCCGTCAACGGCTTCGACGGCGCCCACAACTGGGGCTACGACGGCGTCGCCTGGTGGGCGGTCCACCAGGCCTACGGTGGCCCCGACGGGCTGGCCGCGTTCGTCGACGCCTGCCATCGGGTCGGGCTGGCCGTCATCCTCGACGTGGTCCACAACCACCTCGGCCCCAGCGGCAACTACCTGCCCCGGTTCGGGCCGTACCTGCAGTCCGACGCCGAGTCGACGTGGGGGCGGGTCATCAACCTCGACGGCCCCCAGTCGGGGCCGGTGCGGGACTTCGTCATCGGCAGCGCGCTGGCGTTCCTGCGCGACCACCGCGTCGACGGGCTCCGGCTGGACGCCGTCCACGCGCTGGACGACCGCGGCAGCGCCACCCACGTCCTGGCCGAGCTGGCCGACGCCGTCACCGACCTGTCGGAGCGCACGGGCCGTCCGCTGGACCTAATCGCCGAGACCGACCGCAACGACCCGTCGTGGGTCCGACACCGCGCCGTCGGGGGCATGGGGCTGGACGCCCAGTGGGCCGACGACCTCCACCATGCCATCCACGTCGCCGTCACCGGCGAGACCGACGGGTACTACGTCGACTACGTCGATCCGCTGGCGAAGCTGGTCCGGGCATGGACCAACGGCCTCGTGCACGACGGCGTGCACAGCGCCTTCCGCGACCGCGTCGTCGGTGCGCCGGTTCCCGACGACGTGTCCTCCCGGCGGCTCGTCGCGTGCATCCAGAACCACGACCAGGTGGGCAACCGGGCCGCTGGTGACCGGCTGACCACGCTGGTCGACCCGGACATGGTGCGCGTGGCCGCTGCCCTGCTCTGCGTGTCGCCGCACACGCCGATGCTGTTCCAGGGGGAGGAGTACGGCGAGACGACGCCGTTCGCGTTCTTCTCCGACATGCCGGGCGAGGAGCTGCGCCAGGCGATCCGCGACGGCCGCCGTCGGGAGTTCGAGTACTTCTCCTCCTGGCAGGGCGAGGTGCCCGACCCCCTGGCCGTGGAGACCTTCCTCGGGTCGACGCTGGACTGGTCGGCGGCCACCAGCGTCGAGGGCCGACAGCGCCGCACCCTGTGGAAGGACCTGCTGGCGTTGCGCCGCAACCACCCGGCCCTGTCGACCGGCCGCAGGGACCTGCTGGAGGCCGAGGTGGTCACCGACGGGGTCGTCCGGATGCGCCGCCGACCGGCCCATCACGACGGGCCGGCGTGGGATGTGGAGGTCTGGGGCAACCTCACCGACGACCCCATCGACGTCCCTCCCGGACACGTCCTGCTGTCCACCGCAGATGTGCGGTACGGCGGCCCGGGCCAGCCCGCCGACCACGTGGCCCCGGCCCGCAGCGTCGTCGTCCTCGCCGTCCCCACCGTCCAGCCCACCCCCGCAGCCACCCCCTCGTCCCCCACTGGAGCACCGTGACCCGCCGAACCGCAGTCCCCACCTCGACCTACCGGCTGCACCTGACGCACGCCTTCACGCTGCACGACGCCGCCGCCCTGGTCCCCCACCTGCACGCGCTCGGGGTGGGCTGGGTCTACGCCTCACCGATCCAGGCCGTGCCCGAGGGTGCGACGCACGGCTACCACGTGCTGGATCCCGACCGCGTCAACCCCGAGCTCGGTGGCGAGGAGGGACTGGCGGCCCTGCGCGCGGCGGTCGACGCCCACGACATGGGTCTGGTCCTCGACATCGTGCCCAACCACATGGCGGCCTCGCCCGACAACCCGTGGTGGGCCGACCTGCTGGCCCGAGGACCCGAGTCGCCGCACGCGAGGACCTTCGACGTCGACTTCGACGCCGGCCCGCTGGTGCTGCCCGTCCTGGGGACGTCCGTCGACCGGGCGATCGCCGACGGGGACCTGCGTGTCGAGGACGGGATGCTGGTCCACCACGAGCTGCGCCTGCCGCTCGCACCGGGCACCGACACCGACGCGCCGATCACGCAGGTGCTCGCCCAGCAGCACTACGCCCTCCACGAGTGGCAGCACGGCGAGGGGATCCTCAACTGGCGCCGGTTCTTCGCCGTCAACGAGCTCGCCGGCCTTCGGGTGGAGGACCCCGAGGTCTTCGACGCCGTGCACGACACGATCCTGCGCTGGGTCGAGGACGGGATCGTCGACGGGCTGCGCGTGGACCACATCGACGGGCTGCGGGATCCGGCCGGCTACCTGCAGGCGCTGCGCGACCGCATCGGCGAGGACCGCTGGCTGGTCGTGGAGAAGATCGTGGAGTCCGGCGAGCTGCTGCCCGGCGGCTGGCCGGTCGACGGCACGACCGGGTACGAGGTCAACGCCGCACTGCAGTCGTGGCTGACCGATCCGGCTGGCCACCAGGCCCTCCGGCGGGCGTTCGCCCGTCACACCGACATGCCGCTCGGAACCCGGGCACGGCTGGCCCGCTCGAAGCTCGCCGCGCTCGACGAGCTGTTCGTGGCCGAGGTCGACCGGGTCGTGCAGCTGCTGCTGCCGGTCGCCGGCGGACGGTCCGAGGCGCTGCTGCGCCGCGGCGTCCGGTACCTCACCGCACACCTGCACGGCTACCGGACCTACGTCGGCCAGGACGGCGAACCGTCGGTGTCGGACCGGTCGGCCATCGGCGCCGCCGCGCGCTCCGCTGACGAGGCCGGCGCACCGGAGGCCGTGCCCGTCGCCGGGCTGCTGCTCACCGACGAGGGCCGTCCTGCGCTGCTGCGCTGGCAGCAGCTGACCGGCCCCGCCGCAGCCAAGGGCTTCGAGGACCGGCTGCTGTTCCGCGACGTCGCCCTGTCGGGCCTCTGCGAGGTGGGTGCCGACGCCGCCCTGCTCGACGCCGTCCACTCCCGCGACGCGGTGGCCGACTTCCTGACCACCCGAGCGGTGCGCAGCCCGCTGGCCGGCACGACGACGTCCACCCACGACACCAAGCGCAGCGAGGACGTGCGGGCCCGCCTGACCGCGCTGGCCGAGGTCCCCGACGCCTTCGAGCACCTCTTCGAGGCGGTCTCCGTCGGCCCCGAGGCCGACGCGGTCGACGGACATGCCCGCTGGCTGCTGCTGCAGACGGTGGTGGCCACCCGCGGCCTCGAGCCGGCCGAGCACCCCACGGCATACCGCGATCGGCTGGTCGACTCGACCCGCAAGGCCCTGCGGGAAGCCGCCCTGCACACGACACATCGCGCTGCCGACGAGCAGTACGAGGACGCGGTCTTCGCGTGGTTCGACACGTTGCTGGCCGACGGACCGGCAAGCGCGCGGATCGATGCCCTCGTCGACCGCATCGCCGTGCCCGCAGCATGCACCAGCCTCGCGCAGGTGCTGCTGAAGGTGGCTGCGCCGGGTGTGCCCGACATCTACCGCGGCTGCGAGACGTGGGACGGCAGCCTGACCGATCCCGACAACCGCCGTCCGCTGGACGTCGGCCGGCTGGAGAAGCTGCGCCACCGTGCCGAGACCCTCGACGCCGAGGAGCTGCGGGAGACGTGGCACGACGGGGCCGTGAAGACGCTGGTCACCCAGCGGGCGCTGCGGGCTCGCCGTGACCTGTCGGCGGTGTTCCTGTCGACCCGCTGCGACACGCCCCGAGTCGACGGTGCGGCCGCGGACCACGTCGCCGCCCTGCGACGCACCGCGTCCACCGACGGTCCCCTGGGCGTCCCCGACCCCGACCGGCTGCCCACTGTCGTCGCGGTGGCCACCCGCCTGCCGCTCGCGTTGGCCGACGGTGGCTGGCCCATCGGTGCGATCTGGGACGACACCGTCGTCCATGTCGGTGACGTCGACCGCGTCACCGATGTCCTGACCGACCGTTCCCTTCCCGTCGTGGACGGCCGCGTGCGCCTGTCCGACGCCCTTTCCGTCCTTCCCGTTGCCCTCCTGGAGTGCCTGTGACCACCCCCACCACCCCGCCCGCCACCGCGCCGTCCACCGTCGGCGAGGACGAGCAGCGCCTGCGCCTGTGGCCGGGGAACCCCTACCCGCTGGGGGCCACGTTCGACGGCGTCGGAACCAACTTCTCGTTGTTCAGCGAACACGCCGATGCCGTCGACCTGTGCCTGTTCGACGACGACGGTCGCGAGCAGCGGGTTCGCATGGCGGAGGTGACCGGCTACTGCTGGCACGCCTACCTGCCCGACGTGGGGCCGGGTGTCCGCTACGGCTACCGGGTGCACGGCGAGTACGACCCCGCCACCGGGCATCGCTTCAACCCCGCCAAGCTGCTGCTGGACCCCTACGCCAAGGCGGTCGCGGGCAGCTACGAGTGGGATCCGGCGGTGTTCGCCTACACCTTCGGCGACCCCGACAGCCGCAACGACGACGACTCCGCACCGTTCGTGCCGCGCAGCGTCGTGGTCAACCCGTGGTTCGACTGGGAGGGCGACCGACTGCTGCGCACCCCGATGCACGAGTCGGTCATCTACGAGGTCCACGTCAAGGGGTTCACCGCGACCCATCCCGACATCCCCGAGAACCTGCGCGGTACCTACGCGGGGCTGGCCACCGAGCCGGCGATCGCCCACCTGCGCTCCCTCGGCGTCACCGCCGTCGAGCTGCTGCCGGTCCATCAGTTCGTGCACCACGCCCACCTCGAGGAGCGGGGCCTCCGCAACTACTGGGGCTACGACTCCATCGCCTACCTGGCACCGCACGAGGAGTACGCCTCGACCCCCCGGGTCGGCGGGCAGGTGCAGGAGTTCAAGCAGATGGTCAAGGCGCTGCACGCCGAGGGCATCGAGGTGATCCTCGACGTGGTCTACAACCACACCGCGGAGGGCAACCACCTGGGCCCCCACCTCAGCCTGCGGGGCATCGACAACGCCGCTTACTACCGGCTGATGGAGGACGACCCCCGCTACTACATGGACTACACCGGGACGGGGAACTCCCTGGATGCCCGCAGTCCGTTCGTGCTGCAGCTGATCATGGACTCGCTGCGCTACTGGGTGACCGAGATGCACGTCGACGGGTTCCGATTCGACCTGGCGTCGACCCTGGCCCGCGAGCTGCACGACGTCGACAAGCTCAGCGGCTTCTTCGACATCATCCAGCAGGACCCCGTCATCTCCCAGGTCAAGCTGATCGCCGAACCGTGGGACATCGGTGAGGGTGGGTACCAGGTCGGCAACTTCCCACCGGTCTGGTCGGAGTGGAACGGCCGTTACCGTGACACCGTCCGGGACTTCTGGCGGGGCGAGCCGGCCACCCTCGGGGAGTTCGCGCAGCGGTTCACCGGGTCCAGCGACCTGTACCAGTCCGACACCCGCCGCCCCGTCGCCAGCATCAACTTCGTGACCGCCCACGACGGGTTCACGCTGGCCGACCTCGTCAGCTACAACGACAAGCACAACGAGGCCAACGGCGAGGACGGCAACGACGGCACCGACGACAACCGGTCGTGGAACCACGGTGAGGAAGGTCCCACCGACGACCCGGAGGTCCTGGCGCTGCGTGCCCGCCAGCAGCGCAACGTGCTGGCGACCCTCCTCCTCAGCCAGGGGGTGCCGATGCTGCTCGGCGGCGACGAGATGGGCCGGTCGCAGGGCGGCAACAACAACGCCTACTGCCAGGACAACGAGATCTCCTGGTTCGACTGGGGCAACGGTGACCAGGACGGCGGTCCCGACGAGGACCTGCTGGCCTTCACCAGCCAGATGATCGCCTTCCGCAAGGCCCACCCGGTGCTGCGGCGCCGGCGCTGGTTCGAGGGGCGGAGCATCCGCGGGACCAAGCTGGACGACATCGGCTGGTTCCGGCCCGACGGCCAGGAGATGGACGACGACGACTGGGACGTCGGCCATGCACGGTCCCTCGCGGTCTTCCTCAACGGTCGAGGCATCGACACCCCGGGGCCGCAGGGCGAACCGATCGTCGACGACGACCTGCTGGTGATCTTCAACGCCGCGCCCGACACCGTGCCCTTCCAGCTGCCGGAGGCCATCGCGGACGGCTGGACGGTGGTCGTGGACACGGCGGGCGAGGGATGGCTGGCGGACCCGCCGGCTGCCCCGGGGACCCTCGAGGTGGAGGGACGGTCGCTCGTGATCCTGCTCCGCCCGGCCGCGGCGACGACTCGCTGACGGGACGATAGGGTTCCCGGCCATGGATCTCGTCCTCGTCCGCCACGCCCAGCCGGCGTGGGCCAACCCCGATGGAACGTCGACCAACAGCCCGGGGCTCACACCGCTCGGCCGCACCCAGGCCGAGCGGCTGGCCGAGTGGCTGGCCAGCGACGAGTCCCCCGACTTCGACGCCCTCATCACTTCCCCCGCACGGCGGACCCGTGAGACAGCCGCTGTCGTGGAGGCCGCGCTGGGCACCGAGGCCGAGGTGCTGCCGTGGCTGCTGGAGATCGGGTCGCCCGACCACTGGGAGGGTCAGCCCGAGACCGAGGTCGTCAGGATCATCGCCGAGATGCGTGCCCGTCCCCGAGACGAGTGGTGGGACGGCGCCCCCGGCGGGGAGCGCTTCATCGACTTCCACCAGCGTGTCACCGAGGGCCTCGACCAGTTCCTGGCCGATCAGGGCATCGAGCGGCACCGCGGCGACCCCGACAACCTGTGGTACGAGAAGGAACGGGCCAGGAAGTCGTTGCTGGTGTTCGCCCACGCCGGGACGAACTCGGTGGTCACCAGCCACCTGCTGGGCCTCGAGCCGCAGCCCTGGGAGTGGGAGCGGTTCCCCTGTGACCACGCGTCGGTGACGGTGCTGCGCACCCGGCCGATCGCCGGCGGGGCGATCTGGGCGCTGGACTACTTCTCCGACGTGGCGCACCTGCCGCGGGAGGCGGTCACCGCCTGACTCGGTCGTGCCGTTCGGGCGGTGCCGTTTCCGGGCGTGCCGTCGGCGCGGTGGGCTAGCCCTGGGGGTCGGCGGGCCCGGCGCCGAGCGCGGCGTCCCGGTGGGTGTACCAGTGGAGGACGTGGAGGGACACGCCGAACAGCAGGATGATCCCGGGGATCACGTAGCCGAGGGCGAACGCGATCACCCCTGCCGTGGCCGTCATGCTGACCAGGATCCAACGCATCGTCTGCAAGCTGTCCATGGGGTACACGGTACCCCCGACCGGCCCGCGTGGCCGGGTGTCAGCTGGCGCCCAGCCGGGCCCGCACCTTCTCCACCATCGACTCCGGTGAGCCCTTGTAGGCGTCGCCGTGGCCTGGCAGGACCATGTCGGCGTCGATGCCCTCGAGGCGTTCGAGCGAGGCCGCGGCCAGCTCGGCGTCGTTGTGGAACTGCGTGGGCATCAGCTGGGGGCCGGGCGCCGGGCCGATGAGGCCGATCGTGACCATCGAGTCGCCGGAGAACAGCACCTTCTTGTCGGGGACGTGGAAGGCGGTGTGCCCCTCGGTGTGGCCGGGTGTGTGGATGACCACGGGCTTGCCCGGCAGGTCCAGGGTGTCGCCGTCGTCGAACGCGGTGACGTCGATGAGGCGGGGCTGCTTGAGGACGCCGCGGCGGGCGAGGGTGGACAGGAAGCTCCACACGACCGGCTTCCACAGCGGGAGGTCGAGCGGCGTGATCGCCTCCTTGCCCTCGTAGGTGCCGAGCAGGCGGTCGACCTCGTCGCGGTGGGCGTGGATGTCCACCCCCTTGTCGGCGGCCGCCCGGGCCGCGCCGGCATGGTCGGCGTGGGCGTGGGTCAGCACGACCCCCTCCACGTCGTCCAGCGTCAACCCCTCGGCTGCGAGCCCCTCCACGAGGGTGCCGAGGTCGCCGGAACACCCCACGTCGATTGCCGTGGCCTTGCCCCCCTCGATGAGCAGGTAGAAGTTGTGCAGCCGGCTGCCCAGCCGCACGATGCCGTCCGCGATGGTCTCCATGGGGGCGATCCTCTCATGGCTCGGTGTGTGCGACCAGCCCTCGCACGGCATGTAAGGGATGCACGAGGTCGGGTCGCCAGTAGGCTGCCCGACGGTTCGAATCCTGACTGACTGCGAGGCACCGACGTGACCGACATGACCTACCGCCGACTCGGACGTTCCGGCCTGAAGGTGAGCGTGCTCTCCTTCGGCTCTTGGGTGTCGTTCGGTCCCCAGCTCGACGTCGCCAAGGCGGCCGAGTGCCTGGAGGAGGCCTACGCCCACGGCGTGAACTTCTTCGACAACGCCGAGATCTACTCCGACGGCAAGTCCGAGACGATCATGGGTGAGGCGATCAAGAAGCTGGGCTGGGAGCGGCACAGCTACGTGATCTCCTCCAAGTTCTTCTGGGGCATCAAGGACGGCGTGAACAGCAAGAACACGCTGAACCGCAAGTACCTCATGGAGGCGATCGACCCGTCGCTGGAGCGCATGGGCCTGGACCACCTGGACCTGATCTACTGCCACCGCCCCGACCCCGAGACCCCCATCGAGGAGACGGTCTGGGCGATGAGCGACATCGTCAGCTCGGGCCGGGCGCTGTACTGGGGGACCTCGGAGTGGAGTGCCGACGAGATCCGGGCGGCCTGGCACATCGCCGACAAGCACCACCTGCACAAGCCGGTGATGGAGCAGCCGCAGTACAACCTGGTGTGGCGTGACAAGGTCGAGGAGGAGTACGCCCGCCTGTACGACGACATCGGGCTGGGCCTGACCACGTGGTCCCCGCTCGCGTCGGGGCTGCTGACCGGCAAGTACCTGGACGGTGTACCGGAGGGCAGCCGGGCGACCCTGCCGGGCTACGAATGGCTCCAGAAGATGCTGACCAACGACAAGACCAACGCCAAGGTCCGCGAGCTGCAGACCGTGGCCGACGACCTGGGCTGCACGGCGGCACAGCTGTCGATCGCCTGGTGCGCCCAGAACCCCAACGTGTCGACCGTGATCACGGGTGCCAGCCGGCCCGAGCAGGTCACGGAGAACATGAAGGCCCTGAACGTCATGGACCAGCTCGACGACGAGGTCATGGGCCGGATCGACGAGATCTTCGGCTAGGCCTGCCGTCCATCGCTCGCGACACGCCCCCGCATCGTCGGGGGCGTTCGTGCGTTCGGATGGGGTAACCGCTTCGGTCGCACCTTGCAGCGACAGCAGCGCGGGATGCGAGCTCCTCCTTCCGGGACTGTTGACAGGTGTCCGGATCGGGACACATCGTCGCGCGTGTCGGGTTGTTGCCCACTTCAGACCGCCTTGGATGACAGTGTCCAACAGCAGCCACGAAGCGGAGACGATCACCACTGACGATTCGTGCGAAATGCTGGTTGAGCTGGGGAAACACCCGATCCGAGACCGTCGAGGCGGTATACTCGAACACACGATCGAGACAGGTGAGAGGTGGGGTTCGGGGTATGGGGTCAGGGGTGGTGGAGGCGGGTGAGGTGACCGAGCTGGTCACCCACCTCCATGCCCTCGCCAGCAGGTTCGACCCCGACGCCATCCCCGACCCCGACATCGCCGGGCTGGTTGCCGACCTGGGTCGTGCCGGCCGGATCGTCGATGGGATGCTCACCAGGGCGGCCCGACGGACTGCCGAGGCCGACGCCCACCACACAGCGGGGGTGAGGGATGCGGTGACGTTGATCGCCACCGCCACCGGCACCACCCCTGCGGCGGCCAGGAAGATGCTGAAGACCTCCGCGCAGCTGGTCGACCAGCCGGAGGTGGACCGGGCGGTGACCGACGGGACCCTGTCGACCGACCAGGCGGTGGTGGTGTCCGAGACCGTCGCTGATGCCCCCGAGAGGGCGGGTGAGCTGATCGTGGATGCGGCCTCGCAGTCGTTGCCGGAGCTGCGGAAGAAGGCGCGTGACATCCGCACCGCTGCCGACCCGGACCGGGAAACGACGCGTCGTCGGCATCTGGCACGGCGGGCGTTTCGGTCGTGGACGGAGACCGATGGCGAGTGGAAGGCGTTCCTGCAGGCCCCCGGTGACCTGGGTGCCCGGATCGAGGCGGCGCTACGGGGCGAGCACGATGCGGTGTTTCGTGCCGCCCACGCCGCCGGCCGTCGGGAGGACGATGCCTGCTACCGCTTCGACGCCCTCCTCAACCTGCTCGACCACCCCACCCATGACCCGACCGGCATCGTGGGGTCTCCGGCCGGCTCGACCGCCATCGGGCCGCCGTCTGAGCAGTCAGAGGGCGGCAGGACTGGCGACAGCCAAACGGCCGCCACGAACGCGCCGGTCCAGGCAACGCTCCTCGACGCCCCTGGCACCAGCGACACCGACTCCAACACCCCCGGCAGTACCGACTTCAACGCCGACCACGCCCGCCGCACCACCCCCAGCGACGGCGACGGTGCCGGCAGCACCGACCCGGCCAACGGTGACGGGGCCGACAGCTCGGACCCGATCGACGGTGACCGTGTGGGCGGCCCCGACGCGAGCAGCAACATCACGGGCGGCGTCGAGCCGAGCCGAGACGCTCCAGGCGGCACGGACCGGAGCCGCACCACCACGGACAGCCCGCCGCCCGGCCGCCAGGCCGACGGGCCGGATCCCGGCGCCCATGTCCAGGACCCGGACACGATCCACGACGGGTCCGGCCGGACCGACCGGACCGACAACGCCCCGCCCAGCGACGACCCGGACAAGCAGAAGGGCTCGGGGCTCAACGTCACCGATCCCGACGCCGGATCGGGAGTCCATCCGGCGTCGCAGCGACATCGACCCTCCGGACGGCAGACCAAGGTGATCATCCGCGTCGACGGCTCCGCCCTCGTGCGTGGCGAGCTCGTCGACGGGGAGGTCTGCGAGATCGCCGGCATCGGCCCCGTCGCACTCTCCGCAGTCCGCGAACAGATGCTGGATGCCCACATCGCCTACGTCATCACCAACGCCACCGACGTCACCGTCGCCCACCTCGGCCGACAGGTCACCGCCCGCCAACGCACCGCACTGGAAGCCCGCGGCTACCGATGCGAGGTACCCGGCTGCACCGCCGACCACCTCCTTGAGATCGACCACGTCACCGGATGGGCCATCACCCGCACCACCAAGCTGTCAGACCTCGCCTGGCTCTGCGCGGCACATCATCGGGACAAGACCAGACGCAACCACCAGCTCCACGGCCCACCCGGCCAACGCATCTGGACCACCGAGGGCGGCGTGGAGATCAGCCGCGACCCACCCCTCGCCGCCTGACGAGGCGGGCCCCATCGCAAGCGACTGAACCCGTCCATCACGACGCGACCACAGATCGCCGTCCAGCAGTCAGCGCCCGGATCAGTACAGGCTCGAACCACCCTGTTGGCGCTTCAGGGGGCGACCCACGGGATCGGTCACGTGCGGCCAGTCGGGTGTGTCGGACTCGGCTGGGTCCCGGCTCCGCACGGGTGTCGCTGTGAGGTGCGACCCACGGGATCGGTCACGTGCGACCCGCCGGGTGCGCCCGACCCGGCCGGGTCCCGGCTCCACACGGTGTCGCCACGAGGTGCGACCAACAGCACCGGTCGAGGCACCCCCGCGCACGCCCACGTCCCCACACAACGCGGCTCGGCGGCGCGAAGGGCACCACGACAGCGGTGGACTCGACCCTGCCCGACAGGCCGGAGGGGGATCACTCCCGCCTAACCTACGGATGCGTAGGGTGGTGTCATGCGTCCCCAGCTGCTCCTGCGAGGCATCTCGCGCCTTCTGTGGCTCCTCAGCCTGCCGTTCGTCCGCTTCGAGTTCCGCGGCGGCGCCTGCATCAACGACCACCCGGCGTGGATCATGTCGGCCAACCACCGGTCGGTCTACGACTTCCCGCTGGCCGTCATCGGGCTGGAGCACTTCCGCTGGTACGCCAGGATCATGATCGCCTCGGAGTTCTTCAAGATGCCGGTCTACGGCTGGGCCGTCTCCGTCATCGACGCGATCCCCGTGTACCGCAAGACCGATCCGATGGGCTCCCTCCACGCGGCCATCACCGCCCTGAAGGAGGGCGACAGCGTCTGCATCATGCCGGAGGGCACCGTGCACTGGGACCCCGAGCAGCCCCTCGCCATGGGCCCGGTCCGGACAGGGGTGTCCCGCCTGGCCGTCGCCTCCGGCGTCCCGGTCATGCCGATCGCCCTGGTCGGGACCGAGCGTGTGTGGCCCAAGCGCCGCAAGCTGCCCGCGTTCTCGCTGCGCCGACGCACCGTCGTGTGTCGCCTCAGCGATCAGCCCGTGTGGCTGACCGGCGACGACCACCGGGGCAACGCCAGGAAGGTCAAGGAGGCCACCGAGGCCCTCATCCAGAAGGCAACCGACGACCTGCGCGCCATCGACCCGACCTACATGCCACAGCTGGACGGCTGACCAGCACGACCGACAGGGGGCTGTCGTGAGCACCATCGCCGACGTCGAGCGGGCCTTCGAGGACGCCGCGATCCTCCACCCGCTGGCACTGCATGTCATCGATCGGGACGGAAACACCGTGGTCTCGCTGGCCGGCGGTCCGGGGCCACGACCGATGACCGTCGACAACCCGGTGTTCCTCTACTCGGTGACCAAGGCCGCGGTCGGGCTGACCGCCGTCGTCGCTGCCGCCCGCGGGCTGCTCGACCTCGACGCCCCGGTCGCCGACATCTGGCCGGCCTTCGGCGCGCACGGCAAGCAGGGCGTGACGATCGCCCAGGCGTTGTCGCACGGTGCCGGCGTGCCCGGCTGGCCCGACGATGGCATCGACATCGGCGTCCTCTTCGACCTCGACAAGGCCACCGACCGCCTGGCAGACCAACCGGCTTGGTCACCACCCGGCGTGCCGTGCGAGCACGTGTACACCTACGGCCACCTCGTCGGCGCCATCCTGCAGCAGGCGACCGGCGAGCGGATCGACGACCTGTGGCACCAGACCGTCGCTGGTCCGCTCGGCCTCGACCTGGTCATGACCCCACCAGCCGACGCCGTCCCGCTGACCGACCCTGACGGCGTCCTCGCCGCCCTGGGGCCCGGACGTCCGCCGCTGCTCACCCAACTCCTCCAGCAGCTCGAGCCGCTGCGCGACGTGGCGTGGATCAACGCGCTCACCCCCGGCCGCGCCCCGCTCGCCCCCGCGGTCACCGGCTGGGCATCGGCCGCCGGGCTGGCCCGCCTCTACGCGGCCTGGGCCGGCGACTGGGGCCGGCAGACACTCGGCCCCGAGCTCCAGCAGCGGTCCTGGACCGCCCACACCTCAGGCGAGGACCAGGCCATGGGCGGACACTACGACTGGGCGCTCGGGACCAGCGTCGACGACCCGTTCTTCGGCATGGGCGGCATCGGCGGATGCGGCGCCTGGCACGACCACTCGTCGGGGCTCTCGGTCGGGCTGGTCACCGCCCGTGTCCCCCTCCCGGGTGCGCTGGACGAGCTCGAGGCAACGGTGGACGGACTAGCCCGTTCGTGATCCCCGGAATGACCTCAACCGTCACGCGGTGGAGGTCGTTTCGTTGGGTGCACCGAGAACCCTCCACCATCCGGGAGTGCACCCATGACCGCTCGCACCGTCACCATCGCCGTCCTCCTCGGCATGTTGCTGCTCAGCGTCTTCGGTGGGGCCGCCGTGGCCACCGACTCCCCCAGCGAGTCGGTGACCGTCGAGTCCGCGGAGTCGGCCGACGTCGACCGTCACCAGATGGCGACGCGCTGATCCTCCTCCAGCCACAGCCCGTCCTCCGGGGAGGTCGCGAAGGCCTCGTGGAACGCGTCGATGTTGCGGACGACGTTGACCCGGAACTCCGGCGGGGAGTGCGGGTCCACCGTCAGGCGGCGGATCGCCTCCTCCTTCCGGCTGGCCACCCGCCAGACCCGTGCCCAACCCACGAAGAAGCGCTGGTCGCCGGTGAGTCCGTCCACGACCGGCGCCTCCTGCCCGCCGAGCGACAGCCGGTAGGCGTGGTGGGCCACGGCGACCCCGCCGAGGTCCCCGATGTTCTCCCCCACCGTCAGCTCGCCGTTGACGGTGTGTTCCTCACCCAGGTCGCGGGGGGAGAACGCCGAGTACTGGTCCTTCAGCGCCTGCGCCCGCTCGTCGAACCGTTCGCGGTCGCCTTCGGTCCACCAGTCACGCAGGGTCCCCGACCCGTCGTAGCGCGACCCCTGGTCGTCGAACCCGTGGCCGATCTCGTGCCCGATGACCGCCCCGATCGCGCCGTAGTTGTAGGCCGGGTCGGTCGTGGGATCGAAGAACGGCGGCTGCAGGATCGCAGCGGGGAACACGATCTCGTTCATCGCCGGGTTGTAGTAGGCGTTGACGGTCTGCGGCGTCATGAACCACTCGTCACGGTCAACCGGCCGGTCGACCTTGCCGACCTCCCAGTCGAACGTGAACGCCGCCGCCCGTCGGAGGTTGCCGACCAGGTCGGCAGGATCGATGACCAGGTCGCCGTAGTCGCGCCACTTCACCGGCCGCCCGATCTTGGGGCGGAACGTCGCCAGCTTGGCCAGCGCCTCCTTGCGGGTCTCCTCCGCCATCCACTCGAGCGTGGAGATCCGCGCCTCGTAGGCCTTCAGCAGGTTGTCGACCAGCTCGGCCATCTGCGCCTCGGCCTCCGGCGGGTAGTGGCGCTCCACGTAGAGCTTGCCGACGGCCTCGCCCATCACCCCCTGGACGGTGGCCACCCCCCGCTTCCAGCGTTCCTTCAGCTCCTTGGCGCCGGTCAGGATGCGCCCGGTGAAGTCGAAGCGTTCGTCGACGAACGGCGAGGAGAGGTAGGACGCGGTTCCACGGAGGACCCGCCACGCCAGCCACCGCTGCCACACGCCGAGGTCGACCTCCTCCAGCGCGACGGACACGGCCTCGAGCACGTCGGGCTGCCCGACGACGACCTCGGTCCACTGCGACTCCGCCAGGCCCATCGCCGTCAGCCAGGTGGGTGCGGTCGGCAGCAACGACGTCAGCCCGTCGGCGTCGACGAGGTTGTAGGTCCGGACCGCGTCGCGGGTGGCCGTGCGGTCCCAGTGGGCGGCGGCCAAACGGGTCTCGAGCGCCATCACGTCCTCCGCGGCACCGGCGGCGTCGCGGCCCCCGATGGGGTCCAGGCCGTGCTCGGCGGCGAGGGCCATCATCCGCTCGACGTGGCCGACATAGGCGCTGCGGATCTCCGCGTGCTCGTCGAGGCGGTAGTAGGACTCGTCGGGCAGGCCGAGGCCGCTCTGGGCGAAGTGCAGCAGGTACCGCTCGGGGTTGCCCCGATCCACCCAGGGAGACAACGAGACGACACCGCCGACACCCTCCCGCGCCAGCCGACCCATCAGGGCGACCAGCTCGTCGGTGTCGCCGAGGCCAGCGATCGCACCCCACGTGGACTCCAGCGGTGCCGCGCCCAGCGCCTCGACGGTCTCCTCGTCGACGAAGCTGGCGTACAGGTCACCGATCTTGGTGGCCTCCTCGCCCGTGATCCGTCCCTCCGCGGCGTCGGTGATGATCGTGCGGACCTGCTCCTCCGACATGTCGTTGAGGATGGCGAAGGACCCGTGGGTGGCCCGGTCGTCGGGGATCTCGGTGCGCTCGACCCACCTGCCGTTCACGTGGCCGAACAGGTCGTCCTGCGGCCGGACCGCCGGGTCGAGGTCGAGGTCGTCGATGGTGTCGAAGTCGCGTGCAACGCTCATGGGCAGGTGGGGCCTTCGTCGGGACGGGTCGGGACCCGCCATGCTGTCACCTCGGGGAGGCCGGGGCAGCCGACCATCGGTCGTGCCAGCCCCCGACGGACGGTGCGATGGCGCATGATGGCGAGGTGAACGGGACCCACTCCTGCTGCGCGCAGCGTGGCGCCGGCCTGCGCGAGGATCCGTCGTGACCGGCCGGGACGACGAGATCGCCCGGCTGCGGCGTGTGGTCGAGCGGGAGCGACAGGCACGGCGCGAAGCCGAGCAGATCGCCGAACGGGCCATCGCGCGGTTGTACCGGACCCTCGAGGCCACCGAGCAGGAACACGCCACGCTCCGCGCCGTCGCGGCATCGGCCACCCACGACATCAAGAACCCGTTGTCCACGATCAGCGGGTTCGCCAAGCTCCTCGACGCCAGGCAGATCGAGGAGCCGCTGCTGACGGAGATCCTGGGACGACTCGTGGCCTCGACCGACTACACCATCGAGCTGATCGACGGACTCCTGGAGGTCCTCGCCGCCGGGACGGTCGCAGGGCGCACCGCGACCACCGACCTCGACCCCGTCATCGAGCAGGTCGCCAGCGAGCTCCGGGCCCGGCATCCGGAGGCCCGGCTTGTCGGCGAACCCGTGGGGAAGGTCGCGATGGCCGCCGTCGACGCCCATCGACTGCTCGACAACCTCGCCGAGAACGCGGCACGCCACGCCGGCGTCCCGTCGGTGCGGATTACGGTGGAGGTCCTCCAACGCAACCCCGAGGAGGTGACGCTGCGGGTCGGCGACAACGGCGTCGGGATCGACGAGGCCGACCGCGACCGGGTCTTCACCATCTTCCAGCGCGGGCTCGACAAGGCGCGCGGGACCGGCACGGGGGTGGGCCTGGCGTTGTGTCGACGGCTGGTCGAGGCGGTCGGGGGTGCCCTGTGGCTGGACGAATCCCCGTCGCCGGAGGGTGGGGCCGCCTTCCTGCTGCGGCTGCCGGTCCCGGCGGAGGACACGGGCTGACCGGTCCGCTCGAACCCGGCTGCGCCGGTCGGCCGAGCAGTCGCCTGTCAGCCCTTCAGGCCGCGGGCGGCGAACCGGCCGTCCCGATGCCGCACCTCGAGCGGATGGTCGAAGACCCGTGACAGCGCGTCGGAGGTGAGGGTCTGCTCGATCGGACCCGCGTCGACGATCGTCCCCCCGGCGACGAGGGCGACGTGGGTGAACCCTCGCGGGATCTCCTCGACGTGGTGGGTGACCAACGCAACCGCCCGCACGGCGGGGTCGGCGGCGATGTCCTCGAGCAGTCCGAGCAGCTGTTCCCGCCCGGCGATGTCCAGCCCCGCGGTCGGCTCGTCGAGGAGCAGCAGCTCGGGCCCCGTGAGGGTGGCGCGTGCGATCTGCACCCGCCGGCGTTCGCCCTCGCTGAGCAGGTCCAGCCGCCGGTCCGCGATGGCGGCCAGGCCCACTCGGTCCAGCGCTGCGTCGACCGCCGCCCACCGCTCCTCGTCGTGGGTGGACCCGAACCTGACCAGCTTGGCGTCGAACCCGCTGGCCACGGCGTCGCGGACGGACATCCGCTGGTCCATCAGCCGTTCGAGGGAGGACGCGGTGTACCCCAGCCGCAGGCGCAGGTCCTGGACCAGCGTGCGGCCCAGGGTCTCGCCCAGCACCCGGATGGTGCCGGTGGAGGCGTGGTCGTAGGTCGCGGCGACCTTGAGGATGCTGGACTTGCCGGCGCCGTTGGGGCCGAGCAGCACCCACCGTTCGCCGTCCTCGACCCGCCAGTCGACGTCGTGGAGCACGACCTGCCGTTGGCGGGTCATGCCGACGGCGTGGAGCTCTATCGCGGTGTCCATGGGGTCCCTCGTCGTGTGGCGGTGGTCACCCCACCACGAAGTTGACGAGGCGGCCGGGGACGACGATCTCCTTGCGGATCGCCTTGCCGTCCAGCTGGGCGGCAACCTCGGCCCTGGCGGCGGCCAGCACCGTGTCGTTGTCGGCGCCGTTGGGCACCTCGACCGTGCCCCGCAGCTTGCCCTGGACCTGCACGGCGATGGTGATGGTGTCCTCCACCAGCGCCGACTCGTCCCACTCCGGCCAGGGCTCGTTGGCCAGCGACTCGTCGTGGCCCATGCGGGACCACAGCTCCTCGGCCAGGTGCGGTGCGTAGGGCGAGAGGATCAGCACGAAGGCCTCCATGTCGGCCTTCGCCATCGGCTCGCCGCTGCAGGTGTTGACCAGCTCCATCATCTTGGCGATGGGCGTGTTGACCTTCAGCTCCTCGATGCCCGTCGTCGCTTCCTTGATGGCGGTGTGGAGGGCCTTGCGGACCTCGCGGGGCGTCTCCTCCGGCATGGGACGCAGCTGCCCGCCCGTCTCGGAGTCGGAGGTGTCGACGAACAGCCGCCAAGTCCGCGACAGGAAGCGGTGGATGCCCTCGCAGCCGGAGGTGTTCCAGACCTTCGTCTGGTCCAGCGGGCCCATGAACATCTCGTACAGCCGCAGGGTGTCGGCGCCGAAGCGCTCGATGATCTCCAGCGGGTCGACGGAGTTGTTCAGGCTCTTGCCCATCTTCCCCGACTTCTGCTCCACGGGGGTGTCGGTGCCGGTGACGAACCAGTCGGTCCGGACCTCCTCCTGGGTGTGGGCGCTGGTCATCGTGACCGTCCGGCCGGGGCGCTGCTCGACGTCATCGGGGTGGACGTACTTGCCGCTGCTCTGCCGGTAGCTGTTGGCCAGGATCATCCCCTGGTTGGCCAGCCGGGTGAACGGTTCCCGCGTGGGCACCAGCCCGATGTCGTGGAGGACCTTGTGCCAGAAGCGGGCGTACAGCAGGTGCAGGACGGCGTGCTCGACCCCACCGATGTAGAGGTCGACATCACCCCAGTAGCGGACGTTCTCCTGACTGAACGGCAGCTCGGTGTTGCTGGCGTCGGTGTAGCGCAGGTAGTACCAGCACGACCCCGCCCACTGCGGCATCGTGTTGGTCTCGCGCATCGCCGGACGACCGTCGGGCGCGGTCGTGTACAGCCAGTCGGTGGCGCGGGCGAGCGGCGGCTCGCCGGTGGCGGTCGGCTTGTACTCGTCGACGTGCGGCAGCTCGACCGGCAGGTCCTCGTAGGGCACCGGCACGATCTCGCCGGTCGGGTTCCCCTCGTCGTCGAGGATGTGGAGGAACGGGAACGGTTCGCCCCAGTAGCGCTGACGGCTGAACAGCCAGTCCCGCAGCTTGAAGTTGACCTTGCGTTCGCCCTTCCCCTCCGCCTCGAGCCAATCGATGATCGCCGGCTTCATCTCCTCCGTCGTCATGCCGTCGAACTGGCCGGAGTTGATGACGGTGCCGCTGCCGGCGAAGGCCTCCTCCTGCACGTCCACCCCCGCGGGGACGCTGAACGTCGGGACGATCGGCAGGCCGAACTTGCGGGCGAAGGCGTGGTCGCGTTCGTCGTGGGCTGGCACGGCCATGATCGCGCCGGTGCCGTAGCTGGACAGCACGTAGTCGGCCACCCAGATCGGCACGGCCTCGCCGTTGACGGGGTTGATCGCCCGGGCGCCGGTGTCCACACCCGTCTTGTCCTTGGCGTCGCCCATCTGCCGGTCCAGCTCGGAGCGGGAGATGGCCTTCTCGACGTACGCCTCGACCTCGGCGCGCTGCGCGTCGGTGGTGATCGACGCGACCAGCGGGTGCTCGGGGGCCAGCACGCAGTAGGTGGCCCCGAACAGCGTGTCGGGCCGTGTGGTGTAGACGACGAAGTCCTCGTCGGCCCCGTCGATGCTGAAGGAGACCTCCGCACCCTCGGACCGTCCGATCCACTGGCGCTGCATCTCCAGGACACCCTCGGGCCAGTCCAGCTGCTGCCCGTCGGGGAGCGGCTGGTCGAGGTCGTCGAGGAGCTCCTGGGCGTACTCGGTGATCCGCAGCATCCACTGCTTCATGTTGCGCCGGACGACGGGATCACCGGTCTCGACGTAGCGGTTGTCCACGACCTCCTCGTTGGACAGCACGGTGCCCTGGGCCTCGCACCACCACACGGGCACCTCGTCGAGGTAGGCGAGCCCCTTCTCGTACAGCTTCAGGAAGATGTACTGGGTCCAGCGGTAGTAGTCGGCGTGGGACGACACGACCTCGCGCGACCAGTCGTAGGAGAAGCCGAGGCGGCGCAGCTGGGTACGGAAGTACTCGATGCGCTCATCGGTGATGACCGCCGGGTGGATGCCGTCGCGCTGGGCGGCGCGTTCGGCCGGCAGGCCGAAGCTGTCGAAGCCCATCGGGTTGAGGACGCTGTAGCCCTTCATCCGCTTGTAGCGGGCGACGAGGTCGACGGCGGTGTAGCTCTCGGGGTGGCCGACGTGCAGCCCCGACCCGGAGGGATAGGGGAACATGCCGAGGGCGTAGAACTTCTCGCGGGAGGGGTCCTCGACCGCCTTGAAGGTCTCGTGCTCGGCCCAGTACGCCTGCCACCTGGGTTCGATGGTGGCGGGGTCGTAGGCATGGCTGCGTGGGGCGCCGGTGGTGTCGCTGCTCATCGTGCCCGAGGGTACGCGGCGAGTCACCCAGCAGGCGAGGTGGCCGGGGCCCGTTCGACCGAGCATCGTCGGCGACGTCGCCACCACACGGCGACTAGGGTCTCGGTCATCCCGACCGAGGAGGAACCCACCGTGCCCGACACCGACCGCACCGTCGCCCCGTACGGCACCTGGCCGTCCCCGCTGTCCGCCGCCGACCTGGCCGCGGCATCCGTCGGGTACAACGACCTCGCCGTCGACGGCGAGGACGTCCTGTGGCTGCAGAGCGACCCCACCGACGGTGGGCGCGTCGCGGTCGTCCGGTCGGGCGCGGACGGTCGGGAGGTCCTGTCCCCCGCGGGCTTCAACGCCCGGACGAGGGTCGGTGAGTACGGCGGCGGCGCGCTCGGTGCAGGCCACGGCGTCGTGCTGGCCTGCAGCTGGGAGGACCAGCGGGTCCATCGCATCGCCGACGGGGACGCCGTCCCCGTGACCCCCGAGCCGGCGACCCCCGCCGGGATCCGATGGGCCGGGATGGCCGTCCTGCCGGGCGGTGAGGCGTTCTTGGCCATCCGCGAGACCCACGGCCCCGACCGGCCCCGGTCCAACGTCAACGTCCACGGGGCCGAGGAGGCCATCAACGAGATCGTCCACGTCGACATCTCCTCCGGTAGGACCACGGTCCTGGTCACGGGTCCGGACTTCGTCGGCGGCCCGTTCGTGAACGCCGCGGGGACACGGGTGGCGTGGCTGCAGTGGGATCACCCCGACATGCCGTGGGATGCCGCCGAGCTGTGGGTCGCGGACATGATGGCCGACGACGGACCGGCGCTCGGCGACGCCGTGCACGTGGCCGGCGGGGACGGCAGCGCGGTCGCCGATGCCTGCTGGGACGGCGACCGGCTGCTGTTCAGCGACGACCCGGACGGCTGGTGGAACGTCTTCGCCTGGTCCGACGGGCCGGTCGAACGGCTGCAGGAGGAGGCCGTCGACAGCGGCGCACCCCGCTGGGTGCACGGGATCGGTCAGATCACCGTGGCCGACGGCGCGATCCACGTCCAGACGCTGTCCGACGGGTACGCCCATGCCCGACGGATCGACGGGACCGGGAGCGGCACCGCCCTCCACATCGACGGTGTCGGGCTGGTCGGATCGTTGGCGACCGTCGGCAAGGACCTGGCGATGATCGCCGGCGGCCCCGCCATGCCCACGGGCGTCTTCCGGGTCGACCCGACCACTGGGACGGCGACCCGCCTGAGCGCCGAACGGGAGGACGCCGCCGCACGGATCGGGGCCGTCCCCGAGCACATCACGTTCCCCACGGCCGACGACGCGGTGGCCCACGGCCTGTACTACCCGCCGACCAGCGCCACCCACGTCGGCCCCGACGACGAACGGCCGCCGCTGGTCGTGCTGACCCATGGCGGCCCGACCAGCGCCGCCCGGACGACCATCAACGGCACCGCCCAGTACTGGACGTCACGCGGGTTCGCCGTCGTCGACGTGAACTACCGCGGGTCGATCGGCTACGGCCGGGCCTACCGGGATGCGCTGCGCGGCAACTGGGGGATCCACGACGTGGCCGACACGATCGCGGCCACCCGCCACCTGGTCGCGGCCGGCCTCGCCGACCCCGACCGGCTGATCATCGAGGGCGGCAGCGCCGGTGGGTACACCACCCTGCTGGCGCTGTGCACGACCGACACCTTCGCCGCCGGCGGCAGCCTCTTCGGGGTGGCGGACCTCCGTGCCCTGGCGACCGACACCCACAAGTTCGAGTCGCGCTACCTCGACTCCATGGTCGGCCCGTGGCCCCAGGACGAGCAGGTGTACGTCGACCGCTCCCCCATCACCCACGTCGAATCGCTGGCCACGCCGATGATCGTGCTGCAGGGCGACGAGGACGCGGTCGTCCCCCCGGCGCAGGCCGAGCTGATCGTCGCGGCGCTGCGGCGACGGGGCATCCCCCACGCCTACATCCTGTTCGAGGGCGAGCAGCACGGCTTCCGCAAGGCCGCCAACATCACCCGCTCCCTCGAGGCCCGGCTGGCCTTCTACGGACGGGCGCTCGGCTTCGACCCGGCCGACGACATCGACCTGCCGGAGTTCGACCCGGGCACCCGCACCTAACGCACGCCGGTGATGTCGACGCCGTCGATGCGGCCATCGCGGGTGAAGGCCACGGTCACCGCGGTCGTGCCGATGGTGGCGACGACGATCTCGTCGAGGCCGGTGGTCGACAGGCCGGCGTCACGGCACAGCGCCACGGTGGCGACCCGGTGGTCCATCGGGGCCAGGGCCACCCCCGTGGTCAGGGCCTGCACGAACTCCTGGGCCTGGACCGGCGGCAACGGCACGTCGCCGAGCAGGGCGTACATGGCCCCGTCCAGGTAGGGGAAGCGGTACATGGCCGACGCCTGCGTCCAGCCGCGGGCGATCGCCGCGAGCAGGAAGGGGTCGACGTCGAGGACGGACCAGACAGCCTCGGCCAGCTCCTCCACGTCGTTGGCGCGGCCGTAGTCGCGCAGCGCGGTCACGCCCGTCAGCAAGCTGGGGTCGAACGCCCCGTCCTTCGCTGCCCACGCCCACGTGAAGGTGTCGGCGGCCTCGTCGGTCGCGCCGACGAGCTGGGCGGCGAACTGCATCTCCGACCCGAACCGTGCGACACCGGCCTCGAGGTCGAGCTCGCCGACCTCTCCACCGACGAGCCTGGCCAGCCGTTGCTGGCGCAGCAGGGTGGCCGGCACGTGTTCGGCGGCCAGGTCCAGGATCAGCGGCAGGTCAGCCATCCTCACCACCCCGCCTGGAGGGGCTTGCCCTCGGTGAAGCCGGCGAGGGACTGCAGGCCGATGACGGCGCGGTCGGCGAAGGCCGCCAACGAGCGCGCGCCTGCGTAGGTGGCGGCGCTGCGGACCCCGGCGGTGATCTGGTCGAGCAAGTCCTCCACCCCCGGGTTGTCGGGGTCCAGGTACATCCGCCCCGAGGAGATCCCCTCCTCGAACATGGCCTTGCGGGCCCGGTCGAAGGCGTCGTCGTCGCGGGTGCGGCGCGACACCGCCCGCGAGGACGCCATGCCGAAGGACAGCTTGTAGGACCGGTCGTCGGCGTCGACGAGCAGGTCGCCGGGTGATTCGTGCGTCCCCGCGAACCACGACCCGATCATGACCTGCGACGCGCCGGCGGCCAGCGCCAGCGCCACGTCCCTGGGGTGGCGGATGCCGCCGTCGGCCCAGACGTGTCCGCCGGCCTCGCGAGCCGCGGCGGCGCAGTCGAGGACCGCTGACAGCTGGGGCCGGCCCACCCCCGTCATCATCCGGGTGGTGCACATCGCGCCCGGCCCGACGCCGACCTTGACGACGTCGGCTCCGGCGGCGATCAGGTCCCGCGTGCCCTCGGCCGTGACGACGTTGCCGGCCACGACGGGCACCCGTGGGTCCAGTCCCCGGACGGCCTGCAGCGCCTGCAGCATACGGGCCTGGTGCCCGTGGGCGGTGTCGACGACGAGGGTGTCGATCCCCGCCTCCAGCAGCTCCTTGGCCTTCGCCGCCACGTCACCGTTGATCCCGACGGCCGCCGCGATGGCGAGCCGGCCGTCAGCGTCCAGCGCAGGGCGGTACAGGTGGGACCGGAGTGCACCCTCACGGGTCACGAGCCCCACGAGCCGTCCATCGGCGTCGACGACGGGCGCCAGCCGACGATGGGCGGCATGCAGCGTGTCGAAGTACGCCCTCGGGGTACGGCCGGCGGGCAGGGTCAGCAGCTCCGTCGACATGACCTCGCCCACCTGGGTGAACCGGTCGACGGTGTGCAGGTCGGCCTGCGTGACGACCCCGACGGGTTCGTCGTCGGCGAGGACGACAGCAGCACCGTGCGACCGCTTGTGCAGCAGGTTCTGGGCCTCACCGACGGTGTCGGTCTCCACCAGCGTGATGGGGGTCTCGTAGACGGTGTGGGCGGCCTTCACGCCGGCAACCACGTCGGCCACGATGTCGGCGGGGATGTCCTGGGGGATGACCGCCATCGCTCCACGCCGGGCCAGCGTCTCGGCCATGCGTCGGCCGGACACCGCCGTCATGTTGGCGGCCACGATGGGGATCGTCGACGGGCAGCCGTCGCCGGGGGCCAGGTCGACGTCGAACCGGGACTCCACGTCGGAGGAGCCGGGGACGAGGAAGACGTCGTCGTAGGTCAGGTCGTTGGGCGGCACGTGGCCGTCGAGGAATCGCACCCGGCCACCGTAGACGGCGCCGCACCCCCCGACGAGGGGTCACCCCGACGAGCAGGACCCGACGGCCACGGGCCGACCAGCGGCAGCCCTCGCCCGGGTCAGCGTGCCAGGGTCGTGGCGACCGGATCCACCACCGCCCGGTCCTCCTGCAGCGCCCGCACCATCAGCGCGATCCGCCAGGCAAGGCCCAGGACCACCGCAAGGGTCGCCACCGTCCCGACCAGGAAGACGGCGCCCTCGAGGACGTCCAACCGGTCGGGCACCCCGATCGCCCCGAGCAGCCGGACGACGCCGACGCCGACCGCGCCGCCGATGCTGATCCGGTTCGCCCGCCCGATCATCAGGTCGCGACGGCGCGCCTCGGGCAGCTGTGGGTCGGCGATGCGCCGCAGGACCACCCCGGCGTGCCCCGGCGGACCGACGAGGATCCGGTCGCCTGCCGGGGACGACCGGACGGCGACCCGAACCCCGGCCCGCGCCCAGCGAGCCAGCGGCCCGAAGCCGAACCGTTGCCCCTGCCACCACGACGGCGGGTTGGGGTACCGCTCGGCGACCACGACCCTGGGCCGAGCGTTGTCGAGCGGGCCGGGCAGCCACGGGCGCAGGGGCCTGACCCGCGCCGTGCCCGTCGGAAGCTCACCCGCCGGCAGGGTGGTGAGGGTGAGCGTCCACCCGAGCCCCGCCCCGTCCGACAACCCGCGCAGTGACCACCAGTACCGCGAGGCGCCGTAGGCGAGGATCACCCCGGCCGCGCTCACGAGCTGCCCCAGCGCCTCCCGGACGCCGCCGTCAGCACCGGCCACGAGAGTCGCGCCGATCAGCAGCGGGCCCACCCCCGCACCCAACAACCGCTGCACCCGCCACCGGCTCGCCCGCAGCACCGACCGTGCTGCCGTGCCGTCTGCCCTGTTCTCCACCGAGCGTCGCTCCTGCCTGTCGGGCTGCCATCCTGCCCCACCGGCGACCCGCGATGTGGCTGCGCCGACGAGTCCGCTGGGTACGGTCTGTGCGTGACCGAACCCGCCGAATCCGATCAGCCGGCGATCCAGGTCGAGGGGCTCACCCGTTCCTTCGGGGAGACCGTCGCGCTGGATGGCGTCGACCTCGTCGTCCGTCCCGGCGGCGTCGTGGGCCTCCTGGGCCCCAACGGCGCCGGCAAGACGACCCTCGTCCGCATCCTCGCCACGTTGCTGCGCCCCACCTCCGGCACCGTGCGGGTGTTCGGCCACGACGTGGTCGACGAACCCCATGCGGTGCGACGTCGGATCTCCCTCACCGGCCAGTACGCCGCCGTCGACGGCCTGCTGACCGGACGCGAGAACCTGGTGATGTTCGCCGACCTGCTCGGCCTCTCCGGCCGGTCCGCGCGTCTCCGGGCCGACGAGCTGCTGACACGGTTCGACCTCCTCGAGGCAGCGGACCGTCGCGCCTCGACCTACTCCGGCGGCATGCGGCGTCGCCTGGACCTGGCGTCCAGCCTGATCGTGCCGCCGAGCCTGCTGTTCCTGGACGAACCGACGACCGGGCTGGACCCGCGGACGCGCAACCAGATGTGGGACGTCATCACCGAGCTCGTGTCGGCGGGGACGACGCTGCTGCTGACCACCCAGTACCTGGAGGAAGCCGACCAGCTGGCCGACCGCATCCTGGTGATCGACCACGGGCGGATCATCGCCGACGGCACGGGCGACGAGCTGAAGGCGGCAGCCGGCGGCGTGACCGTGGAGGTCCTCCTCGCCGACCCGCACCGGGTCGCCGTGGCCTGCGCGGCCCTCACGGGTGCCGGCCTGGATGCACGGGGCGTGCAGGCGGCGCACGCCGACCTCGAGGTCCCCACGGAGCTCGGGCACGGCCTGGAGACCGTCCAGCGTGTCGCCGCGGCCCTGGAGTCGGCGGGGGTCGCGGTCAACGACCTCGGGCTCCGGCGGGCGTCCCTGGACGAGGTGTTCCTGCAGCTGACCGACCGCCCGGCGCCTGCCTCGACGTCCGGGACGCCCCCCGCGACGGATGCAGCGCCCACCTCCGGTGCAGCCTCCACCTCCGGGGCCGCGACGACCGACGAGGCGATCCGATGACCTCAACCCTGCTCGATCCGGCGTCGCTGGAACGCCGTCGTCCCCGCAGCGGCCTCGTCGGTGCGCTGCAGGACGGCTGGACCATCGGCAAGCGCAACCTCAAGCACTTCACCCGACTGCCCCGCCTGCTGGTGTTCTCCACGATCCAGCCGGTCATGTTCGTGCTGCTGTTCGGCTACGTCTTCGACGGGGCCGTTCGCGGCTCGCTCCCGGAGGGGTTCGACACCTACCTGGCGTTCGTCCTGCCCGGCATCTTCGTGCAGTCGACGATCTTCCGGATGACGCAGACCGCCGTCGGCCTGGCCGAGGACCTCGAGCGCGGGGTCGTGGACCGGTTCAGGTCCCTGCCGATGTCGCGCTCGGGCGTGCTGATCGGCCGGACCATCGCCGACCTGGTCCGATCCCTCGCCGTGATCGTGCTCATGGCGGTGTTCGGCATGCTGGTCGGATTCCGGTTCGCCAGCCCCCTCGGCGCGCTGGGGGCGCTCCTCGTGGTCGCGGTCTTCGGCTACGCCCTGTCGTGGGTCTTCGGCTGGGTGGCGCTGATGGTCCCGGGCGGTGAGTCCGCCCAGGCCGCGGCGTTCGTGACCGCGTTCCCGCTGTCGTTCATCTCCAGCGTCTTCGTGCCGCCGGACTCCGTGACCGTCGGATGGTTGGCGTTCGTCGCCCGCAACTCGCCCGTCAGCGCCACGGCGGACGCGGCACGCGGCATGGCCGTCGGTGGTCCTGTCCTGGAGCCGCTGCTGATGACGCTCGCCTGGAGCATCGCGCTGCTGTGCGTCTTCGTGCCGCTCAGCGTCGCCCGGTTCCGACGCCTGGAGTAGCGCCGTTCGGGAAGCGGTTCAGATCCGCACGTAGGTGGGGACCGCCGCGGTGGCGAACTCCTCCACCTCGATCTCCACGATCAGCCCGTCGACCACGGTGTAGCGGTCGCGACCGTGGACGACGGTTCCGTCGGCGGTGACGCGCCGCCAGTGGCCGACCGCGGTCGTGTCGCTCGTGACCCCGGAGCGGACGATCGACATCGTCTCGTCGTCCCCACGACGTGCCCACACGGTCTGCAGCAGCTCGGCGATGCCGTTGCCGCCGCTGACGGTCAGGGGTTCGCCGTCGATGACCTCGACGTAGGTGGCGTCCTCGTGGAGGAGCCGCGTCAGCTCGCAAAGCTCGAACGGCCCACGCCGCCGCGCCTGCAGGAACCTGCGGACGACCGCGCCGACCTCGAGTGTTTCGCTCATGACGCAGAGTATAGAACCGAGGTGGCCTTCAGTCCACGAACCGAACACAGAGGGTGACGATCCGTCCGAACTCCGGGCCGCGAATCACGTCTCGTAGGGCTCGTCGGGTTGTGGGACAGGACGCAGGGACTCCGCGGCGAGCAGGGGTGGGTCGGTCGTGAGCTCGCCGATGACGTGGTCGTCGCGGTTCTCCCACGTGCCGGTCACCTCGACCCACTGGTCGACCGGTGGGGCGGGTTGGTCGCTGCGGACGTGCACGTTGATGGCGGTGCCGTCGGCGGCACAGCAGGACAGCGCGAACCGGGTCAGCACGAACCCGTCGGGGAGGACCTCGGAGACGAACCCGGTCAGCTGCACGGTGGCACCGGCGAGCGACAGGTCCGGATCGTAGAGCGCCCGACCGGCGTACTCGCCGAGGGGCAGGGACACGACCCCGTTGACGGCGTCGGGCAGCGGGGGCCAGACGGACGTGCGCTGCTGGACCACTCCTGACTGTCGGTTGGCAGCGAAGGAGCCGAGCGGCGGCGGGGCCACCAGCAGGACCGCGAACAACGGGGCGGCGAGCATCCAGGCGACTCGCGGCGCCGAGGAATGGTCGTGGCCGTGCCCGTGGTCGTCAGCATGGTGCTCGTGGTGGTCGCCGTCGGGGTCCTCCAGCGCCCGGATGGCGCGGGCCAGCACCAGCACACCGAGCACGCCGATCACGACGCCCGACACGACGAGCAGCGGCACGTAGGACGGCTTGATGTAGTCCAGCGCCGCACCCGACAGCCCGAGCCTGACGGCCACGCCGCCCACGGCCAGCAACAACGCACCCTGCGCCCGTTGGTCCATCACGACCACGCTCCCGTCACGTCGACGGCCATCGCATCTCGGGTGATCCCGAAACGGCTGCTCATCGAACCACGATCCCTTCGGTCCAGGTGATGTTGCCGGTGATCGCACCCGCGGCGAGGCCGACGACCACCGCCGACCCGAGCGCCACGACGAACGCCAACGGCGCGAAGCGCGCGGTGAACCGTCGGCCGAACACTCCCGCCTGCAGCGCGACGAGCTTGACGTCCACGGCGGGTCCCACCACCAGGAAGGCCAGCCGGGCGGTGGTGGAGAACTGGCTCAGGCCGACGGCCACGAACGCGTCGGCCTCGCTGCAGATGGCCAGTACGACCGCGAGGGTGCCGAGCGCCAGGATCGCGACGACCTCGTTTCCGGCAAGCAGGTCGAGGACGGTGCGGGGGACGACGACCTGCAGCGTGGCCGCGGTCATGCCGCCGAGGACCAGCCAGCCGCCTGCATGGAGGAAATCGTGGGCAGCAACCGTGGTGAACATCGTCCACGGCGTGCTGGCCTCCTCCCCACCCGACGCGGTGCGCAGCAGGTCGTCGTCGCCGAACCGCGCCCAGATCCAGCCCACGAGGACGGCGGCCATCAAGGAGGCCACGAACCGAGCGACGACGATGTCGGGGCGGCCGGGGAAGGCAACGGCCGTGGCGGCGAGGACGACCGGGTTGATGGCCGGCGCGGCCAGCATGAAGGCGAAGGCGGCAGCGGGCGACGCGCCGCGCTGTGCCAGCCGTCCGGCGATCGGCACGGATCCGCACTCGCAGCCCGGCAGCGCCGCACCCGCGAGACCGGCCATCGGCACCCCGAACAGCGGGTTGGTCGGCATCAGCCGCACGAGCGTCGAGGCGGGCACGAAGGCCGCGATCGCCCCGGACACGAGCACGCCGAGGACGAGGAACGGCAACGCCTGGATCGTGATCGACACGAAGATCGTGGACCAGGTCTGCAGGGCCGGATCGTCGAACAGGCCCGCCATCGCGGGCCGCAGCAGCACCGCGCCGACCAGTCCGATCGCGAGCAGCTCCAGGGCAGGGACCCGGCGCGTCGTCGACAGCCCGGTCCCGGGCCGAGGGTCGCGGACCGCCGGCGAGTCCTTGGTGGGGGTGCTCACCGGCGGGATGCTACTGCGGGTTGTGTGCCGACCGCGAAGCGATCACACGCGCCTGTGGACAGCATCATCCATCGCGGCCCTCAGCTGGGTGCCGATGACCGTCCAGTCCCATCGCGCCCGGACGTGGTCGACCGCCGCACGGCCCATCGTGCGTCGTCGTTCCTCGTCGGCCAGCAGGTCGATCACCGCCGACAGGACCTCCTCGTCGGCGTCACCGTCGACGACGAGTCCCGTGCGACCGTGCACGACCGTCTCGGGAGCACCACCGGAGTCGCCGACGACGACCGGGACTCCCGACGCCTGCGCCTCCAGGAACACGAGTCCCAGCCCCTCGACGTCCATGCCGGCGAGGCGTGTCCGGCATGGCATCGCGAACACGTCGCCGGTTCGGTAGTAGGCAGGAAGGTCCGCCCACGGGACCTCGCCGGTGAACGTGACCGACTCGCCCAGCCCACCCGCCGTGACAGCCTCCTCGAGGGCGTCACCGATCGGCCCGGTGCCGACCAGCAGCAAGCGAGCGTCCGGCACGGCCTGCTGCACCCGCGGCCAGATCCGCACCAGGGTGTCCTGACCCTTGCGAGGCACCAGGCGGCTGATGCAGACCACCGTCGGCGCGTCGCCCAGGCCGTGCCGGTCCCGCATGGTCGGTCCGTCCGGGGTGAAGACCGTCGTGTCGACCCCACCGGGAAGCCGGTGGAGCCTCGTCAGCGGGGCGAGCACGGGCTCCAGCCGCTCGGCCGTGAAGTCGCTCAGCAGGGTCGTGACGGTGCTGCGGCGCCCGAGTCGACGCACGAGCGTCGAGAACCCGAAGCGGCACATCCCTGCCTCCCGCCCGTGGGTGATGGCCACGGTGGGTGCGTCCAGCCGATCGGCCATCTCCGCCAGCGGCCATGCCGACCCGAACACCACGACCTCGGCACCGTGCTCGGCGATGGCGGCGTTGACCGCCCTGACGACCCCGGGAGTGGGCAGGAGTGGTCGACGGCTGATGCGCTGCACGCGATAGGGCAACGTGGCGTCGTGGGCCGCGTCCCCCTCCCACGGCGAGGCCAGCACCATCACGCCGTCGGGGTCGAGGGTCGCCACCACGTTGGCGACGAACTGCTCGATGCCACCCGACCGGGGCGGGAAGTCGTTGGTCACCCACAGGCTGCGTGGTGCCCGTTGGTGATCGGCGGACGAGGAGGAGGGTGAGGAGGACATGGGCACGTAGAGGATGGGGGTTCCGGCGCCACATGCGGTACGGCGACCGGACAGGTCAGGGCAGTCGCGGGCGTGACATCCCCGGGGTCACCCGGCCTCCAGGCCCCTGGCGATGCGTTCGGCCACCGGCGGATGGGAGAACCACAGCGCCACGGCCCACGGGGGTGGGTCGGGCTCGGAGAGGTTTCGTTCGGCGAGCCCGACCATCATCCGGACGAAGGTGTCCGGGTCACCGGTGAGCGTCAGCGCCGTGGCGTCCGCAGCAGACTCCGCACGACGCGACGACCACCGTTCCAGCGGGGTGCAGGCCACGGCCAGGACCAGTCCGAGGCCCACGATCGGGACGGCCATCTCGGGGCGGACACGACCGTCCTCGTCGCGCAACCGGCGACCGAACAGCAGCTGGACCGCAGCCACGGCCAGGACACAGCCGCCCAGGATGACGGCAGCCGTCCGCTCGAGGTCGCGGTTGGCGTCGTGGGCCAGCTCGTGGGCGACGATGGCGAGCACCTGCTCGTCCGGCGCGTCGGCCAGCAGGGTGTCGTACAGCACGATACGCCGGGTGCCGCCGAGGCCTGAGACGTAGGCGTTGGAGGCGGTCGTGCGTCGGGAGGCGTCGGCGACCAGCACACGGTCGGGCGCGGTGCCGAGCGCCCGGTCGGCCAGCCGGTCGATGTGGGCGCGCAGCTCGGGTTCGTCCAGCGGCCGGAACGACAGCAGCAACGGCTCGAACAGCAGCGGGCTCACCAGGACCAGCACGACGCCGGCCAGCCCGAGGGACAGCCCGGCCACCGGCACCCAGTCCCGCGGGCGACGCTCGACCAGCCAGGCGACAAGCGCCACGACGGCCACGACGCCGAGCCAGTAGGGACCGTGCACCACGCCCCAGTCACGAAGCCACTCCCCCGTCGACTGGGTGCTCAGCCCGACATCGACGGACGCGCGCAACCCCAGCCACTGCAGCGGCAGCCGGACCAGGTCGGAGACGACCCAGACCGTGCCACCGAGCAGGCCAGCGACGAGCGGGCGGAGCTGACGCCGCCCGGCCACGGCACGCCGGTCGTTGCGGGGCCTGAGCCGTCCCGCGACGCGACGACGGACGGCGGGACGCAGCACGACCAGACCGACCCCGACCCGAAGCAGGAGGCTCGCGATCGCGAGCGGCCGCAGTCCTGCGCGGTAGGCGGTGGCCTCCTCCAGGATGGAGGACGGCACTCCGGCGGCCTCGAGGTCCGCCCGGCCGACGGCGTCGGCGATCGGCCTGAGGACCTCGCCGAGCACCGCGGCGAGCACGGCCAGTCCAGCGAGCACCCACCACAGCGTCGTCAGCGGGGACCGCTTCCCCGATGGCGTCACGGTCGCGTCCTCGGATGTCACGTGGGCGTGCAGCTCAGCGCTGGCGTCGCGGGGACGGCGGGGTCGGTGGCGCCCACCGGTTGGGTCGGGGTGCCGGCGGCGGGGGTGGGCCCGCGCGGTCCTGCGGGGCCGGCGCGGGGTCGCTGCCGCTGTGGTGCATCCGGCCGGGCGAGGGATGGGTGATCGGTGCGGTCCAGCCGAGGTCGACCGCGAGGTCGTCGCGCGGGCTGACGCGCCCCGTCCCGATGTCGTACCGCCACGTGGCGCGGCGGACGCGTTCGCCCTCGGTGAATCGGAGCGTGACCGTCCAGTAGGGCCGCCCCTCGGGGCGGGACGCCGACCACTGGACGTCGTCCTCGTCCGGCTCGACGTCGCGGGCCAGGAGGTTGGTGCGGACCGAGTCGCCGATGAGGTCGTCGGACAGGCCGAAGCCCTCGCGTTCCTGGCGGCCGCCGAGGACCGACGTGATGACCTTGCGTTGTTCGGCGGCGATGGGCTGGAACCAGCGCAGGACCCAGTCCAGCGACACCCCTGCTTGCTCGGCCACGGACTCCGGTGCCTTGCCGGCACGCAGCAGGCGCTGGATCTCCGACGGCGACAGCCGCGAGGCCGAGCCGTCCAGCTTCGCGCGAGGCGCCTGCCCGACGGTCAGCGTGCCGAGCGACACGAGGGCCGCAGCCGGAGAGGGCGCGTCGGCATCGACGGGCGCCACGGCCACGTCGTGCGTCGCGGCGTTGGTGACCCCCCTGAGCAGCCGCAGCCGGTCGTCGTCGCTGGACTCCAGCATCTCCACGAGCGTGGTGATCAGCTCGGTGGTCAGCCGCGCCCTGAACCGTTCGCCGGTGGACGGGTCGACGAACACGAGGTGGGTCATGTCGGCGGTGCAGCCGACGAGGTCCAGGGCCTGCATCGTGGCCCTACCCTACTGACGCGACAGGTGGCGGTCCGTCACCCTTGACCACCGTCCGCAGGGTTGCCGTCAGGCGGGATCGCCGATCGGGGCCTTCTCGACCACGACCCGGTCCGCGGAGCCGCACCAACGACAGCTGACCGACTCGATGTCGATGCGGGCGTCGGCGGCGGACTCGATGCGACCCTCGCCCGAGAGCTCGGCATGCCAGAACCGGGTCGCGTGTTCGGTGACGGTCACGTCGAACCGGGTCAGGTTGCCGCATCCCTCGCACTTGTAGCGTGTTCCGGGCTTGAGTCCGACCGCTGAAGGGTCGTCGGTTCGTTCGCTCATCGGCGTGTGCACCGCCTCGGGCTGGGTAGATGTGTCGGTCACTGCCGGACGAGCGTACCGGCGGAGAGGACACCTGTGACAACCGAGCTGATGTGGTTCCGGCGGGACCTGCGGACCCACGACCTGCCGGCGCTGGTGGCCGCCGCCGATGCCGACCGCTTGGCGTGCGTGTTCGTCCTCGATCCACACCTGCTGGACCACGACCGGGTGTCGCCGGCACGGAAGCGGTACCTGCGGCAGGCGCTGCTCGACCTCGACAACCGGCTGGGTGACCTCGGTGGACGGCTGCTGGTCGTCCTCGGCGACCCTCGCGAGGTGGTGCCGGCGCTCGCAGCGGACCTCGACGCCGACGTCGTGCACGTGACCGCCGACCACACCCCGTTCGCCGTCGCCCGCGACGATGCGGTCGAGCAGGCGCTGGCCGACGCCGGCCGGACGCTGGAACGCCACGACGGCGTGTCGATCGCGCCTCCCGGGTCGGTGCGCACGGGGTCCGACAGCGTCTACAAGGTGTTCACGCCCTTCCACCGCACCTGGAAGGCCAGGGACCACGGCGAGCCGCTGGCCCCACCCTCGACCCTGCCGAGGGCACCGGACGGCGTCGGCGAGGTCGACGCCGTGGCTCCCACCAGGGTCGACCAGCTGGACGTCACCGGTCCGGAGGAGGCCTGGCCGGACGGCGGCGAGGGACCTGCCAGGGATCGCCTGGAGGCGTGGCTCGACGGTCCGGTCGATCACTACGACGACCGGCGCGACGTGCTCGGGGTGCCCGGTACGTCCAGGCTGTGTGCCGACCTCCACATGGGCTGCCTGTCGGCCCGCGAGGCGTGGACGCGGCTGGACCGCCGGAACCCGGGCCAGGACACCTACGCCACGGAGCTGGCGTGGCGGGACTTCTACCTGCACGTCATGGCCGAGTGGCCCGACACCGCCAGCGGTGCGTTCAGGAAGGAGTACCGCGACCTCCCGTGGCACGACGACGACGACGCGTTCGAGGCCTGGGCGGAGGGACAGACCGGATTCCCCATCGTCGACGCCGGCATGCGACAGCTCGCCGCGATGGGCTGGATGCACAACCGTGCGCGGATGATCGTCGCGTCGTTCCTGTGCAAGGACCTGCTGGTGGACTGGCGCCGCGGCGAGGCCCACTTCATGGCCAACCTCGTGGACGGCGACACCTGCAGCAACAACGGGGGCTGGCAGTGGGCCGCAGGGACCGGCACCGACGCCCAGCAGTTCATCCGCATCTTCAACCCGACCACCCAGGGCAAGCGCTTCGACCCCGACGGCGCCTACGTCAGGCGCTGGGTGCCCGAGCTGGCCGATCTGCCCGACGACAGGATCCACGAACCGTGGACGCTGTCGGAGGAGGAGCAGGAGGACCTCGGCGTGATCATCGGTGAGGACTACCCGGCACCGATCGTGGACCACTCCGACGCACGGCAACGGGCGCTGGACTGGTGGAGCCAGGCCACCTGAGCAGGTCGCTGGGAACGCGCGGGGTCAGAGGGGTTTCGGGTCGGTCGACGCCGAGCGCGGGAACTCCAACGTCGCGCGCAGCCCGCCGGAGCGTCCGCGGGACAGCCAGACGGCCCCGCCGTGTTCTGCCATGCCTGCCGCAGCGACGCGCAGGCCGAGCCCGTGCCCGGAGGCGCTGGCCTCCACGGGAAGCACGGGCAGTGGCTGGCCGAGGGAGATGAGGGCGTCCGGCACGTCGTCGCCGTTGTCCTCCAGGATCACGTCCCAGCCCCCGTCGCTTCGACGCATCGACGACCAGCGCATCTCCAGGTCGGTGCCCTTGGCGTGGTCCAGCACGTTGGCGCTGAGGTTCAGCAGGACCTGGCGCAGCACCGTCCGCTTGCCGTGGAGGCGTGGCAGCCGAGTGATGGTCATCTGCGCACCGAGCGCATCCATCCTGCTGCCCAGCAGCTCCTCGACCCAGCGCGCGCCGGCGGTCATGTCGACGACGGCCTCGGTGTCGTCGGTGGCGTCCTCCAGCAGGTCGGCGGCCATGTCCAGCAGCCGCTTGGACTGCGACACGATCCGGCCGGCGTAGTCCTCTGTCCGGCTGCCGCCGGCGCCGCGCGTCTGCTCCTCCACCAGGATCATCTCCGCGAACCCACGGATCGTTGCGATCGGGGTACGGACGTCGTGGGCGACGGCGCGGGCGTAGCGCTGCAGGCGTTGCTGGGCGCGTCCGAGCTGCTGGACCTGGGCGTGACGCTGGACGGCGTACCGCAGCGCCCGTTCGAGGCCTGCCGCATCGACCTCGTCCTTGGAGATGAAGTCCTGGGCTCCGCTACGGAGGACCTCGGTGCCCCACGTCGCCTCGGGACGTGCGGTCAGCACGATGATCGGCACGTCGAAGGAGTCGCGCATGCTGCGGACGGAGGCCAGTCCCTCGCCGTCGGGAAGCCCCAGGTCCAGCAGGACGGCGTCGAACGACCCGTTCTCCAGCTCGGCGGCCGCCGCGGTGTTGCTGCTGACGTGCACGACGTCCCAGGCGCTGCGTTCCTCGACCAGGGACGTGATCAGGGCGGCATCACTCGGCGAGTCCTCGACGAGGAGCAGGCGCCGGACGACGCGGCTCACGAGCCGGTTCGCGTGGGCAGCTGGACGACCGACAACCAGTAGCTCTCGATGCGGCTGACGACCTCGATGAACTCGGGAAGGTCCACTGGCTTGGCGATGTAGGAGTTCGCGTGCCGGTCGTAGACCCCGAGGATGTCGGCCTCGGCCCTGGAGGTGGTGAGCACGATGACGGGGATCCGTCGCCACAGCTCGTGCGCCTTCAGCCGGTCGAGCACCTCGTGGCCCCCCATCCGCGGCATGTTGAGGTCGAGGAGGATGAGATCGGGCATCGAGGCGACCGCGTCGCCGCACCGCTCCAGGTACTCCAGCGCCTCGACCCCGTCGTTGGCGACGTCCAGGTCGATGTCGGTCTTCGCCTGCCCGAACACCACCTGGGTCA
Organism: Euzebya rosea; assembly: GCF_003073135.1. Lineage (NCBI taxonomy): Bacteria > Bacillati > Actinomycetota > Nitriliruptoria > Euzebyales > Euzebyaceae > Euzebya > Euzebya rosea. Next base: position 221,989 of record NZ_PGDQ01000004.1, on the reverse strand, counting down.
ACGCCACGTCGGACGGTGAGTCCTCGACCAGCAGGACACGGATCGGGCGAGCGGGATCAGCCATGGTGGTCCCGAGACTACTCTGCGCCGGGACCACCGGGCTCGTTCATGCGCGCGGGAACGACGGGAACGCCAGGTCCGCGGACGGGCCCTCGGCCTTCACGAGCGCGGCGAACCGACGAGCGTCCTCGATCGCCCGTTCGACGTCGACGCCGGCGTGGGTGGGGGCGAACGGCGCGACGTGGTCGATCCCCCGTTGCAGCAGCGAGGCGGCCCCCCTGGCGTTGCCGCGCTGGGTGTGGGTGTAGCCGACCGCCAGCTGTGCCATCCCCTTGTAGAACGTCCGTTCCTCGTCGGGGGTGACGGGGCCCTTCCACGCCCACTCGAAGAACTCGTGGGCCTCGAAGAACCGGCGCTGGTCGAACAGGTCGGCGGCGGTGTCGTGGGCCTGCTCGACGCTGGTGCAGACGTCCTCGGGCTCGACGCGGTCCACCAGCTCGTTGCGTGCGTCCCGGGGGAGGGGCGCGCCGAAGCGGTCCCTGGGACGTGCGTTCTCGGGCCGACCCTCGGCGTTGCGGTCGCGGTCGGGAACGGTGGTGGATGCGGTGGGGTTGTCGGTCATGCAGTCCTCCGGTGCCGGGGTTCCCCGACCGGGCCGGTCGGGGTATACGGGCAGCACCACTCCTTGTTCTAGCCAGTTGGGACCACCATGACACCTCCATCGACCACCTCCTCCTCTCGCGAGGCCGACTTCGTGGTGGTGGGTGCCGGCGCGGCCGGCCTGGCCGCGGCGTGGACTGCGGCCAGGAAGGGGCACTCGGTGATCCTGGTGGAGCGGCATCGGCTGGGCGGCGACTGCACCTGGACGGGTTGCGTGCCGTCCAAGGCGCTGATCACGGAGGCCAAGAAGGTCAAGGCCGCACGGGACCTGGGGTTCGAGGGGGACGTGCCGTGGGATCGGGTGATCGGCGCGGTGCACGACCGGCGGGCCCACGTGTCGACCGACGAGGACGAACCGACGCTGCGCAGCCAGGGCATCGAGGTGCTGACCGGCGAGGCCTCCTTCACCGGCCCCGGCCGGCTGTCGGTCGACGGGACGGCCGTGCGTGCGTCGAAGGCGATCGTGCTGGCGACCGGGACGACGGCCGCGCTGCCGCCCGTCGACGGCCTTGCCGATGCCCGGCCGCTGACCAACGACACCGTCTTCGAGCTGACCACGCAGCCGAAGCGGCTCGCCATCCTTGGCGGTGGGCCGATCGGCCTGGAGCTGGGGCAGGCGTTCCAGCGCCTGGGCACGCAGGTCACCGTCGTCGAGGGCGAGTCGCGCGTGGCCACCAAGGAGGAGCCGGAAGCCTCCGCGGTCATCCAGGAGGTGCTGGCCGGTGAGGGTGTGGCGTTCGAGCTGGGGTCGTTCGTGGCCTCGGTCGTCCGGGGACCGGACGCCGTGACGATCACCACCGAGGACGGGCGGGTCGTGGCCGCCGACGAGGTGCTGGTCGCGACGGGCCGTCAACCGGTGACCGACGGCCTGGCGGTCGAGAGGGCCGGGGTGGAGCTGACCGACCGGGGGTTCGTGAAGGTCGACGAGAAGATGCGCACGACGGCCGACGACGTGTTCGCCGTGGGCGACATCACCGGCGGGCTGCAGTTCACCCACGTGGGCTACGACCAGGGCCAGCTGGCCGTGAACAACGCGCTGGGGCTGATCCCGATGTCCTATGACGACCGGGTGGTCCCGTGGGTCACCTACACCGAGCCGGAGATCGGTCGGGTGGGGCTGTCGGAGGCGCAGGCCTTCGCCGAGTACGGCGACCACGCCCGGGTGGCGTGCATGCCGATCGCCGAGACCGACCGCGCGAAGGTCACCGGCGAGACGGCCGGCTTCGTCAAGCTCGTCGCCGGCCCCCACACCCTCGTGCGGGGCCTGGCCGGCGGCAACCTGGTCGGCGCGACCATCGTCGCGCCGCCTGCGGGCGAGATGATCCACGAGGTCGCCCTGGCGGTGAAGCAGAAGGTGATCACGGGCCGCCTGGCCCAGATGACCCACGCCTACCCGTCGTGGTCGCTGGCGATCCGAGAGACGGCTGCGCAGTTCTTCTTCGAGTACCGCGGCAGGGAGGCTCGCGCGGCACGCGCGGAGTAGGGATGGCGCGGCACGCGCGGAATGAACATGGCGGCACGCGCGGAATGATTCGAATTGCGACGATCGGGGTGGCCGGGTAGTCCTTCGTGCATGAAGCGCATCGGCACCACCGACCTGACCGTCCACCCGCTCTGCCTCGGCGGCAACGTCTTCGGCTGGGGCGCCGACGAACGCGAGTCCTTCCGCGTGCTCGACGCCTACGCCGCTGCCGGGGGCAACTTCGTGGACACCGCCGACGTGTACTCCGCATGGGTGGACGGCAACGAGGGCGGCGAGTCCGAGGTGATCATCGGCCGTTGGATGGCCGCCCGGGGCAACCGTGACGACATGGTGGTGGCCACGAAGGTCGGCATGAAGGCCGGGCTCGACGACCTGCGGCCGGACACGATCCGGCAGGCGGCCGATGCGTCGCTCCAGCGACTCGGCGTCGACCACATCGACCTGTACTACGCCCACGCCGACGACGCCGACACCCCCGTCGCCGAGACCCTCGGTGCGTTCGGGGAGCTCGTGGCGGCCGGCAAGGTCCGCCACGTCGCCGCGTCGAACTTCAGTGCGGCGCGCCTGCGCGAGTCGATCGAGGTCGCGGAGGAGGAGGGCCTGCCCCGCTACGTGGCCCACCAGCCGCACTACAACCTGCTGGAACGTGACGTCGAGACGTCGGTCATCCCGGCCACGCAGGACCTCGGGCTGGCCACGTTCCCCTACTTCTCGTTGGCCAGCGGATTCCTGACCGGCAAGCATCGCGACGGCGATGCGGCGGGGTCGGCCCGGGTCTCACGGGTGGAGAAGTACGCCGACGCCCGGGGGGAGCGGATGCTGGCCGCCATGGACTCCGTCGCCGAGTCCCGGTCGGCGTCGCTGGCCACCGTCGCCCTTGCCTGGCTCGCGCAGCGACCCACCGTCGCCTCCCCCATCGCGTCGGCCCGTACCGTCGAGCAGCTGCCCGACCTGCTGGCCGTGGCCGACCTCGAGCTGACCGCCGAGGAGATGGCCCTGCTCGACCGGGCCTGATCGAACGAACCGGGGGCCAGCGGCTCGCGCCGCTGGCCCTTCGTCGTTCGTGCCGGGTCCCTAGATGAGACGACCCACCAGCGGGGCGGTCTCGTTGCTGTCACGGTCACCGAGCAGGCAGAACGGGGTGTACCCGACCGCCGGCTGCACGGGACCGTTGGCCGCGAGCCAGCTGGTGCCGGAGAACCAGGCGTCGTTGGCCGACGGCAGGCCCGCACGGGTGCCCTCGAAGTAGTAGGTGTCCAAGCCGCGGTTCACGTCGTTGGAGTACAGCCACGCCGAGATCGTGCCGTCCTCGGACTCGGTGACCTCGACGGCCTTGACCGACCAGGAGTCGGACTTGCCGCCCGCGTCGCCGCTCTCGAAGCGGTGGAAGCCGATCTCGCGCATCCCCACGCCGTTGCCGCCGAGCGCCACGCCGACGAGGCCGGAGAGGTCGATCACGCGGACTCCCGCGTTGTAGAACGACATCGTCATGATCGCTGCGTCCTCGTGGATGTCGAAGACGTGCGCCGTGCAGCGGCCCAGGACCGTGGCGTTGGTCGTGATGTCGTCGATGTACCAGGAGCCGACCTTCACGGGGGTCCGCTCGAGGTCGCCGGTGATGTCGTAGACGTGCGTGCCGCCGGACGGGCAGGTCTGCTCGGCACCGGCCGCGCCGCCGAACTCGTCCTCGATGATGAGGAAGTCGCGCTCGCCCAGGATCGGGTCGGTCAGGGTGACCTGGTTGGCCTGGTGCTCGACGTTGATGGCCGGGTCCATGAAGCTGCTGATGATCTCGGGGTTGGCCGGATCCTCGGTGTTGATGATGACCGTCTGGGACAGGGCAGCGGAGTACGCGCGGGTGCCCTCGTCGTTGAAGGTCAGGTCATGGCTGTCGGTGCCCAGCCCCGGACGGACCGGCAGCGGCAGGATGCCCAGGTTGACCGGGTTCGCGAGGTCGGTGATGTCCCAGTACTCGATGCCGGCGTTCGCGGCGTTCGTGATCAGCTCGGAGTTGGAGTTGTAGAGGTAGTTCGTCGACGGGTGCACCGTCATGTTGTGCGAGCCACGCGGGAACGGGACGAAGTTGATCGTCGTCGGCGTCCGCGGGTTGGTGATGTCGACGATGAAGGTGCCCTGCTTGGTCGTGGAGAACCAGCCGTTGGCGTTGCCCTCGGTCTGGCAGATCCCGCCCCGACTGCTGTAGCCGTCGTCGGTGAACGTGAAGTAGGTGTTCGCCGCGCCGAGGTCGATGATGTTGCCGTCGGCGTCGCGTTCGCCGCGCTGGAATACTTGGACGTCGCCCTGGCCGACCGCGCACGGGTAGTAGCCGAGCTCGACGGGCAGGCCGTCGGTGACGTCCATGACCCGGGCGCCGCCGTAGATCGACCCGAACACACCGATGGTGCGGATGGTCTCCACGGCCGGGTCGGGATCGATGTCCATCTCGATGAAGTCGGAATCGGTGCCCTGGGCCTTGGAGGTCAGGTCCGGGAACCGCAGGTTGGCGCGGTGCTCGATGTTGCTGCCGGCCGCAGCCGACGCCGGCACTGCGGAGAGCATGCCCAGGACGAGCAGGGCAGCGAGGGACAGGGCGGTGAGACGCAAGTGGGTTCTCCTGGGTAGTCGGGGTTGGCCCGAGGGTTCGACGTGACAGGCCCCGATTCCTTCCCGAGCGCCGGAACTCCTCCCCCGTTGCCGGCGACGCACGACCGCGTTCCGCTCCGACATCCGTAATGGCGTGACGGTGTTGACATCGAACACTCGTTCGTCGACCATCGAACAGATGTTCCAGCCCTCTCTCAGCGACCTCGGCCAGCGGCTGGTCGACACGACGTTCGTCGTCGTCGACCTGGAGACAACCGGCGGGTCGCCGGAGCGCGATCGGATCACCGAGATCGGCGCGGTGAAGGTGCGACAGGGCGAGCTGCTCGGCGAGCTGTCGACCCTGGTCGACCCGGGTGTCTCGGTCCCCCGGGCCATCACGGCGCTGACGGGCATCTCCGATGCCTCGGTCAGCGGACGGCCACCCGTCTCGGCCGTGCTGCCGTCGTTCGTGGAGTTCGCCCGCGGCTGCACGCTGGTCGCCCACAACGCCCGGTTCGACGTGGGCTTCCTCAACGCCGCGCTGGAACGCCTCGACTACCCACGGCTGGACCACCCGGTGGTCTGCACCGCACAGCTGGCCCGCCGGCTGGTCGGCGACGAGACCCGCAACCACAAGCTGTCCTCCCTCGCGGTGCACTTCCGCTCCTCCACCGTGCCGGTGCACCGCGCCCTGGCCGACGCCCGCGCAACCGTCGACGTCCTTCACGGCCTGCTGGAGCGGGCCGGCAGCTACGGCGTGGTGACGATGGACGACCTCGTGGAGTTCAGCAAGGTCCGCAACATGCCGGTGTTCACGTCCCGCCGGAAGATGGCCGACGACCTGCCGACCACACCTGGGATCTACCGCTTCGTCTCGGCCTCCGGGGAGATCCTCTACGTCGGCAAGGCCACCGACCTCCGCGCCCGGGTCCGACAGTACTTCGGCACCGACCGGCGACGACGCATCGCCGAGCTCGTGAAGGAGGCCAAGCGCGTCGACCACACCGTGACGCCAACAGCGGTCGAGGCCGAGGTCCGCGAGGCGCGGGAGATCCGCGAGCACCGTCCCCGGTTCAACAAGCGCGGCAAGAAGGTCCGCACACCCGTCTGGGTCAAGGTCACACGCGAGGCCTACCCCCGCCTGTCGATCGTCCGCTCCCCCGGGTCCGACGGTGCGGTGGTGCTCGGCCCCCTCCCCTCCCGTCGGGTCGCCGACCTCGTCGTCGATGCCATCCACGACGCCATCCCCATCCGTCGCTGCACCACGAAGATGGCCGCTGACACCCGCTTCGCGGCCTGTGCGCTGGCCGAGATGGGCCGGTGTGCGGCCCCCTGCATCGGCCGGGTCGACGTGGATGGCTATGCCGAGGCCGCCAGCGCCGCCGAGCAGGTCCTGTCCGGCGACGTCGAACCGGCGATCCGGGTCCTGCGGGAACGCATGTCCGCACGTGCGGAGCAGGCGCGGTACGAGGAGGCCGCGGACTACCGCGACCGCATGGACGCCATCGTGTCGTGGGTCACCCGCACACGCCGGGACCAGGCCCTGCGCGCCGCCGGCACCCTCGCGGTGTCACGGCCAGCCCGGATGCCGTCGCGTCGGGAAGTCCTCGTCGCACGGGCCGGCTGGCTGCTCGGCACCGTCGTCGTCGCACCCGAGGACGTCGACCGTGCAGTGGCCGACCTGGCCGGTCGCCCCTCCCCCAGCGAGGTCCCACCACCGGAGGAGGTGGCGATCATCGGCTCGTGGGTGCACGGCCCGGGCGCCCGCCTCGAGCACAGCGATGCGCCGTACGGCTGGCCGGTCGCCAGCGGGGCGACGCTCGAGGCCGAGGCCGTCGCACTGGCTGCACGTCGCCGTCGCGCGGGCCGGCCGGAAGCAGCGCTCGCCGACAAGCGACGGACCCGAACGCCGGCAGGTGCGGGGACCCCGACCGGCTGACGGACGGGGCACCCCCGAGTGGCCTCGAGCGGAGGACCTACTTGTGCAGGACCTTCTGCTCCTCGGCGAACAGGCAGGCCGATGGGTGGCCGTGGCCGAACCGGTCGACCAGCGCCGGGTCCTCGTTGGCGCACTCGTCCCGGACCTTCCAGCAGCGCGTCCGGAACCGACAGCCGGACGGCGGGTCCGACGGTGACGGCAGGTCACCCTGCAGCAGGATCCGTTCGGGACGCTCGCGGGCGAGCACCGGGTCGGCGATCGGCGTGGCCGACAGCAACGCCTGGGTGTAGGGATGGGTGGGACGCTCGTAGATCTCGTCCTCGGTGCCGATCTCCACGACCCGCCCGAGGTACATGACCGCCACGCGGTCGGCGATGTGGCGGACCACCGACAGATCGTGGGCGATGAAGATGTAGGACAGGTTGAACTCGTCCTGGATCTCCTCGAGCAGGTTGATGACCTGGGCCTGCACCGACACGTCGAGCGCCGAGACGGGCTCGTCGGCCACGATGATCTTGGGCTCGAGCGCCAGGGCCCGGGCCACACCGATGCGCTGCCGCTGGCCGCCGGAGAACTGATGGGGATACCGGTTGATGTGGTCGGGGTTGAGCCCCACCCGCTCCAGCAGGTCGCCGGCGCGCTGCTCCCAGTCCTTCTTGGCGACCAGGCCGGTGTGGATCTTCCAGCCCTCGGTCACGATGTCGCGGACGGTCATGCGCGGGTTCAGCGACGCATAGGGGTCCTGGAAGATCATCTGGATGTCACGACGACGCTTTCGCATGTCGCCGGTGGACATCTGGAACAGGTCCTCGCCCTCGTACATCGCCTTGCCGGCGGTGGGCTCGTGGAGGCGCAGGAGGGTGCGGGCGACGGTCGACTTGCCCGAGCCGGACTCGCCGACCAGGCCGAGGGTCTCGCCGGGATAGAGGTCGAAGGACACCCCGTCGACGGCCTGGACGTGGCCGATCGTGCGCTTGAACACGATCCCCTGCTTGATCGGGAAGTGCTTGACCAGGCCCTCGACACGAAGCAGCGGCGTGCTGTCGTAGGACGGTCCCGGTGCGGACTGTGTGGCTTCAGACACGGACATCGGCTTCGAGGACCTCATCGGTGTAGTGGCAGGCGGCGTACCGGTTGTCACCGGGGACCTCGACGACGGGCGGCTCGACGTCGAAGCAGTTGGTGCGGCGGAACCGGCACCGGGGGTGGAACGAGCAGCCGCTCGGCAGGTGCGCGAGGTCTGGGGGGGACCCCACGATCGGCGTCAGCTGGGTGCCCTTCAGGTCGGCGCGCGGGATCGACTCCATGAGGCCCACGGTGTAGGGGTGGGCCGGGTTGGTGAAGACCTCGAGGCCCGAGCCGTGCTCGACGATGCGGCCGGCGTACATGACGTTGACGCGGTCGGCAACCTCCGCGACGACGCCGAGGTCGTGGGTGATCAGGACCATCGACATGCCGTACTGCTCCTGCAGGCCGGCCAGCAGCTCCATGATCTGGGCCTGCACCGTGACGTCGAGGGCGGTGGTCGGCTCGTCGGCGATGAGCACCTCGGGGTCCAGCGCGATCGCCATGGCGATCATGGCTCGCTGGCGCATGCCGCCGGAGAACTCGTGCGGGAACGCGTCGACGCGCTTCTCCGGGGACGGGATGCCGACCCGCTCGAGCAGGTCGATGCTGCGTTCCTTGGCCTCCGCCCGGCTCGCGCCCTGGTGGATGCGGAACATCTCGCTGAGCTGCCACCCGATGGTGAACACCGGGTTGAGCGAGCTGAGGGCGTCCTGGAAGACCATGGAGATCTTCGCCCCGCGGATGGCGCGTCGGTGCTCCTCCTCCATGGTCAGCAGGTCCTCTCCCCGGTAGAGGATCTCGCCGGAGGTGATGAAGCCCGGGGGACTGTCGATGATGCCCATGATCGCCTGGGCGGAGACGGACTTGCCCGACCCGGACTCACCCAGGATCGCCACGGTCTCGCCGGCACGGACCTGGTAGTTCACGCCGTTGACGGCGTTGACGACGCCGCGGTCGGTGCGGAACTCGACGTTGAGGTCCCTGACCTCGAGCAGGACCTCCTTGGCGGTCGCCACAGCGGTCGCGCCGCCGGTCGCGGGAACGTTGTCGGTGTTCTCGGTCATCGGGACACTCCTGTCGGGGTGTGCGGGGCGTGGTTCCGGGCGGTCATCGCAGCTTCGGGTCCAGTGCGTCGCGGAGGGCGTCGCCGAGCAGGATGAAGCTGAAGACCAGGACGGCCAGGAAGGCGCCGGGGAACAACATCAGGTGCGGGTCCTGCTGGATGCGGTTCTGGGCGGTGGACAGCTGCAGTCCCCACGAGATGGCCGGCGTCTGCAGGCCGACACCCAGGAAGGACAGGGCCGCCTCACCCACGATGACCGCGCCGATGGTGATCGTGGCGTACACCAGGATCGGGGCGAGGGAGTTCGGGACGATGTGGCGGGTCATGATCCGCAGGTCGGAGGCGCCGAGCGCCCGTGCGGCCTCGACGTAGTCGCTGTTCTTGTTGGCGATGACCGACGAGCGTGCGAGCCGGAGCATCGACGGCCAGCCGAGGATCACGAGGACGAACACGACGATGCCGATGCCGTTGACGTTCACGAACCCGTCGACGGTCTGGAAGATCCCGGCCAGGAACCGGATGACCGGCGACACCTCGGGGTCGTCGGGCGAGGCGTTGCGGAAGGCGGTGATCAGGACCAGCGCACCGAGGATCAGCGGCAGGGCCAGGATGATGTCGGTCAGGCGGGCGATGATCGTGTCGATGATGCCGCCGTAGTAGCCGGCGAGGGTGCCGAAGATCAGCGCGATCGAGAACGCGAACACGGTGACCGAGGGGCCGATCAGCATCGACGGTCGCACCCCGTAGATGACCCGCTCGAAGTACGGGCAACCCTTGTCGTCGAGGCCGAAGATGAACTCCGAGGACGGTGGCTGCGCGCCGAGGCGGGTGTTGCACAGCTCACGGGTCACCCCGTTGGGGGCGATGACCTGCGGGAACAACGCCATGAAGACGTAGATCAGGATGAGGATCGACGCGATGACGAAGGCGGGGTTGCGGACGAGCTGGCGTCCGGCGTCCTTCCACAGGGAGGCCTCGCGTCCGACCCCCTCGGTGTCCGTCCCGGCCCTGGACTTGCCGACCTCCAGCGGGACGCGCTCGTAGGTCTCGGAGGGGGCGCTGCTACTCATAACGGATCCGGGGGTCGAGGACGGCGTAGAGGAAGTCGACGAGGAGGTTGGCGGCCATGTAGACGAGGATCAGGAAGGTGACGATCCCCACGACGACGGCGCCGTCCTGGCTCTTGACCGCGTTGAACACCTCGCGGCCGATGCCAGGCAGGTTGAAGACGGTCTCGGTGATGATGGCGCCGCTCAGCAGCGCACCGAGGTCGATGCCCAGGTAGGTCAGCACCGGGATCATCGAGTTGCGCAGGGTGTGGATGCCCACGACCCGGCGGTTGTTCATGCCCTTGGACTTGGCGGTCCGCACGTAGTCGGCTCGCAGGTTCTCGATCACGCTCGTCCGGGTCAGGCGCGAGACGTAGGCCAACGAGACCGAGGCGAGCACGAACGCCGGCATGACGTAGCTCTGCCAGCCTGCCTGGATACCCGCGACGGGCAGGAGGCCGAGGTTCACGGCGAACCCGTACTGGGCGTACAACGCGAGGACGAAGATGGGGATCGAGATCACGGCCACCGTCGACACCTTCACCAGGGTGTCGATGAAGCCGTCCTTGCGGAGCGCGGCGAGCACACCGGCGATGACGCCGATGATCGCTTCGATCACGAAGGCGCTCAGACCCAGCCTGATCGAGACGGGGAGCTTGTCCTTCATGATCTCCGAGACCGGCCGGCCGCGGAACGTGGTCCCGAAGTCGCCCGTCAGGAGTCCCTCGCGCTCACCGCTGTCGTCCTGGGCGATGACGCCCATGTACTTGCCGTACTGGACCAGCAGCGGGTCGTTGAGGTTGAACTCGTCGCGGAGCTGGTCCACGACGCTCTGTGGCACCGGTCTGTCACCGGAGAGTGCGCGGATCGGGTCACCCGCGAGGGAGAAGACGGAGGCGAAGATCAGGAACGTCGCGCCGAGCAGCACGGGTATGAACTGAAGGATCCGCCGGATCATGTAACGACCCACGTATCAACCTTCCACATTGATTCGGACCGACAAAACGTACCCACGGCGAGGTACGTCGGCAGGTGATTCGCACCACCCTACGAGAGACGGCCCCGGTGCACGCGCGTACGCGCACACCGGGGCCGTGCTCAGCACTGCAGGACTAGCCCAGGGTCAGGGCCGTGTAGTCCAGGTTGGAGAAGGCGTCGACGGACACGCCGCTGACACCGTCGTTCCAGGCGTAGCTGTTCTGCCCGTAGAACATCGGGGCAACAGGGGCCTCGGAACAGGCGACCGCGTTGGCCTCCTGCCACGTCGGGAGGGACTCCTCGACGTCCGGGACGGCCAGCGCCTCGGCGATCAGGCTGGAGTACTCGTCGTTGGTCCAGAAGGTGGCGTTGTTGCCGCCCTCGGGAGCGGTGAGCTCCAGCAGGATCTGCAGGTAGTTCTGCGGGTGCGGGTAGTCCATGCCCCAGCCGAGGCGGAACGGACCGGTGAACTGCTGGGTGTCAGCGAGCTCCAGGTACTCCGCGAACGGCAGCTGCTGGAAGTTCACGCTGGACGCGGGGATGCCCAGGTTCTGCTCCCACTGGGTGATGACGGCGTCCATCCACAGGTCGTGGCCGCCACCCTCGTTGAACCAGATCTCGATCGAGTCGCCCAGGGCGTCGACGCCACCGAACTCCTCGAACTTCTCGGCAGCAAGCTCCGGGTTGAAGGTCCACTCGTCGCAGACGACGTCCTCGTAGCCCGGGATCACCGGCGCGAGGATGTTGTTGGCCGGCTGACGCAGACCGCCGAAGATGCCCTCGGTGATGGCCTCACGGTCGATCGCCATGGACAGCGCGGCGCGGAGCGTCGCGTCGTCGAACGGCGGGGCGTAGTTCGGGAAGCCGATGTAGTTGATGGAGGAGGACGGGGACAGGTCGCTGTTCGGGACCTGGCTGATGGTGCTCTCCCACTGTTCCGGCGGCACGGCGTCGACGATGTCGAGGTTGCCGGCGACCAGGTCGGTCACGGCGGTGTTGACGTCGGCGTAGATGCGGAACTCGATGCCGGGGATCTGGGCGGGCTCGCCCTGGTAGTCCGGGAACGCGTCGGTGTTGATGACGACGTCGTCCTCCCACTCACCGGCCATCATGAAGGGACCGTTGCCGATGGGGGCGCGGTCGAAGGCGGCGGGGTCGTCGTAGAAGGCCTCGGGCAGCGGCGCGTAGGCCGGGTAACCCAGACGGGTGACGAAGAACGGCTCGGCCTCGGTCAGCGTGATGGTGAACTGCGTGTCGGAGTCCACGGTCAGGCCGGACATGGCCTCGGCGGCGGGCGGCGACGCGTCACAGTCGGAGACCTCTTCGCCGTCGGCGTCGGTGGTCGTGCCGCACTGCAGGTCCTCGTAGCCGGCGATCGGCAGGAAGAAACCGGAGACGGACTGGGCGTTGGGGCCGTAGGCCGCGTAGTTCCAGGCGTTGACGTAGGACTCAGCGGTGACGGGGGTGCCGTCGTGGAAGGTCCAGCCGTCCTTGAGGGTGACGACGTAGGTCTGGTTGTCCTCGGTCTCGATCGACTCGGCGTTCGCCATGACCGGCTCGTAGTTGTTCTCCGAGTCGTAGTCGATGAGCATCGTGTAGAGCGCCGAGAGGACGGCGTTGCCCTCGGACTCGGTGTTGTTGGTGGTGGTCAGGCTCTCGGGCTGGCCGATGTAGGTGGAGACGCGGTCGCCGGAGGCAGCCTCGTCACCCTCGTCGGAGGGCTCTTCCTCGTCGGTGGCCTCCTCGTCGGAGGGCTCTTCCTCGTCGGTGGCCTCCTCGTCGGTGGCCTCCTCGTCGGTCGCCTCGGCGCCCGTGTCCTCGGTGGTGTCCTCGGCGGTGTCACCCTCGTCGGAGCTGGAGCAGCCGGCAAGTACCAGCGCGCTCAGGGCGAGGGCGGCAAGCAGCCTTCGCAGGTTGGACGTGGTCATCTAGTGTTCCTTTCAGAAGGATCGGTCCTACGACCGTAGTAGCACAAGAGAGCAGACTACCCCCAGGAGTCAAGCGCGCAGGCGATTCACCGTGGGCCGGACTGCAGGCGGTACCTACGGGCCGGTATCGTACAGGTCGTGATCACCGCCATCGTGTTGCTGCATGTCGACGTCCACCTGATCCCGGAGACGGCGACCGCCCTCGCCAACATCGAGCGGGTCAGCGAGGTCTACTCCGTCACCGGCGACTGGGAGCTGGTGGTCATGGTGCGGGTGCGGTCCCACGAGGAGATCGCCGACGTCGTGACGGGCGAGATCGCCAAGGTCGAGGGCGTCACCGCCACCCACACGATGATCGCCTTCCGCGCCTACGCCTCGGAAGACCTCGACCGCCTCTGGGGCATCGGCTTCGAGGACGCAGAGGGCCTGTAGCCCCTCCCCCGGCAGTGGACCCCCGGGGCCCCGCTGAACGGGAGCCCTCCCGGCGACGTGGGCAGCGGCGTCGCGTCAGGGGTAGTCCGGGCCCCGGTCGGCGCGATCGGGGCCTGCGTCGTCCCTGCACGATGATCGGCACGATCGGGTGGGCCGGTCCGCGCCCCGGCCGGCGCGATCGGGGCCTCCATCGTCCATGGCCGACGACAGGCGCGATCGTCCTCCCCCATGGATGTCAGGCGGCCTTCTCGAGGGCCCGAAGACGCCGGTGGTAGAGGTCGGCAATCTCCCGGGCGACCCGTTCGACGTCCTCGTCGATCTCGTAGTAGAGGTAGCGGACGACGTCCCAGTCGAGGGCCTTCAGGGTGCGGTCGCGTCGACGATCCCGGTCCTGCTGAGCGGGGTCGAAGTGGTGCGGTCCGTCGATCTCGGCGTTGAGCCGGACGAGGGGGATCGCCACGTCTGCTTGGGCGACCGTCCTGCCGTGTTCGTCCCGGATGTCATGGCTTCCGTCGACGATCGGGACGCCCAGGCGCAGGAGCTCGCGACGCAACGACCGTTCCCGGCGAGAGTGGGACTCAGCATCAGCGAAGTCGGCCAGGACGCGGCGCATGCGGGCGGAGCCGGGGAACTGGCCTCGTTCCTGCACCAAGGCGCCGATCTCGTTGAGGGTCGTCAGGCGGAGTGCGAGCGCTTGGCTGATCGCGAAGGCCACCCCACGGTCCGAGGCGTCTCGGGCGTAGTCGGTGATGGCGTATGCGACGGGTACCAACCGGACGCCGTGCCGTACCACGACTCCCTCGGGGAGGTGGCTGGAACGGCGGACGTCGAACCCCCTCCGCTTGCGGCTGCCCTTTCCCTCCGGGACCACAACCCGGAGCCGGGCCGGCGGATCCTTGAGCACCCGATACGCGTGAAGGGCGCAGTCAGAGGTCAGCCGGGAGTCCTCACCGGCGACTGACTGGGCGAGCGCCGCATGGAACCAGAAGTCACGTCGGGCACCGGGGAGCGCGTAGTGGCCCTTGGCCAAGCGCTCGTACTCCGGCATCCGGATCAGGCGGTCCTTGGTGATGCCAGCCGCGGCCAGCTGGGCGAGCGTCGCGACTCCGTGGAGGTGGTGCATGCCCCAAGGGTCGAGCTGACCCCGGCAGTCAGTCCAGCGACTTGTCCACAGCCGCCTCCCTCGGGTTCGGCGGCGAACACATCACGATCGTGCCGATCATCGTGCAGGGACGACGCAGGCCCCGATCGCGCCAACCAAGGCGCAGACCGGCCCACCCAATCGTGCCGATCATCGTCCGGGGACGACGAAGGCCCCGATCGCGCCAACCAAGGCGCAGACCGGCCCACCCGATCGTGCCGATCATCGTCCGGGGACGACGAAGGCCCCGATCGCGCCAACCGCGGCCCGCGGGACGCAGCAACCAGCGACCGCCGCGCGGCGGCCCCGGTGGGGGTCAGGTGGCGAGGGACTGCGAGAGCTTGACCCAGCTGTCGCGGATGCGCTTGGCGGCGCCGGAGTCGATTGACTCCTTGGCCGCGGCGATGGCGGCGTCCCAGGTGTCGGCGCGGTCGGCTGCGCGCAGGGCCGCTGCCGCACCGACGACGACGATGTCGCGCGGCGCACCCTCCACGCCGTCGAGGATCTCGTTGGCGATCCTCAGGTTGACGTCGACCTCGCCGCCGCGCAGGTCCTCCAGCGTGGCGCGGGGTATCCCGTGGTCGGCCGGGTCGAACTGGTACTGCTCGACCTCACCCTCGCGGATCTCCCAGATCGTCGAGGGGCCCGTCGTCGTGAGCTCGTCCAGTCCGTCGTGGCCGTGGAAGACCAGCGCGTGGCTGGATCCCAAGCGGGCCAGCACGTCGGCCATCCTGGGCGCCATCGCCTTGTCCGACACGCCGATCGACTGGTGCGAGGCACCCGCCGGGTTGCTCAACGGCCCGAGGAAGTTGAACACCGTCGGCACGCCCAGCTCACGTCGCGCCGGGGCCACGTGGCGCATCGCCGGGTGGAACTTCGGGGCGAAGCAGAAGCCGATCCCGACCTCCTCGATGCACGCCTCCACACCCTCCGGCGGCAGGTCGATGACGACACCCCACGCCTCGAGCAGGTCAGCGGAGCCGCACTTGCCGCTGGCCGCGCGGTTGCCGTGCTTGGCGACCCGCGCCCCTGCGCCGGCCACGACGATGGCCGAGACCGTGGACACGTTGAACGTCCCGGCCCGGTCCCCACCGGTTCCGCACGTGTCGACCAGCGGGCCGTCGACCCTCACGGGCAGCGCGTAGGCCCGCATGGACCGCACGAGGCCAGCGATCTCCTCACCGGTCTCGCCCTTCATGCGCAACGCCATCAGCAGGCCGGCGACCTGGGCCGGCGTGGCGTTGCCGTCCATGATCTGTTCCATGACCGACGACGTGGTGGCGTCGTCGAGGTCGTTGCCGGCCAGCAGGGCCGAGAGGACGTCGGGGAACCGGACCTCGTCGCGCACGGGGGCTACAGACCGGTGGCGGCGCCGGGGCCCGCCGCAACGGCGGCGTCACCGGTGGCACCCTCGGGCAGCTCGTCTGCCGGACCCTCGTCGGAGCGGCCGGCCACACCGGTCTGGACCGCGAGCTCGCGCTCGGGAGCTGGGTCCAGCAACGACGGCTTGGGCTCACCACCCACGCCGGGGAGGGCGGGGATCGGGTCACCGGCGACGACGGCCTGCAGGGTCTCGCGCAGGTCGAAGGGGTCGGCGGGCTTCTGCACGTAGGCGTCGGCCTGCGCCCAGTTGGCCAGCCACTTGTCCTGGGCACGGGCGATCAGCAGCACGACGGGCGGCATGTCCTGTCCCATCTGCCCGCGGGCCTTCACCTCCCGGGTCAGCGCCAGCCCACCGGTGGGGTGGGTGTCGTTGTCAGCGACGACGACGTCGTAGGACTCGCCCTCGTCGAGCAGGGCGATCGCCCGCTGGGGCGTCGAGACCTGGAACACCGTTGAGGCATCCCAGCCCTCCACGGCCGTACGGACCTGGGCTGCCACCGACGCGTGGTCGGCCACCATGAGGATCTTCATCGCCACGCGATCATGCCACGCCCTTCCGCTGCCGCCGAACCGCAGCTCACATCCCCGGCACCCTCGCCGATCAGTCCGGGGACGCAGCCGTCATCACCACGGTCACGAAAGAGGTCGCATGCCAGGGTTCAGCGTTCGCCACAAGGTCCTGATCGGCGTGGGCCTGCTCGCCATCGTCATGGTCGTCGCCTCCACCCTGTCCCTCGTGCAGGTCCGGTCGCTGAGCACCCTGCATCGCGAGTTCGTCGACGAGCAGTTCGCGATCCTGACCCATGTCGAGGGTGCGGCGCTGGACGCCAGCCGTGCCGCGACCGCCGAGCGGGGCTACCTGCTGGCCGGCAACTCGCGGTTCGTCGAGGAGGTCCGGGTGGAGCATCTCCCGGCCGTCCGTGACCACCTCGATGCCGCTGCCGGGGTCAACCCCGACGCCGTCGGGCTGCTGACGCCCGTCAACGAGGCGTTCGTCGCGTGGACCGACAGCCTCGAGGAGGAGTTCGACCTCTACACCCGTGACCCGTTCAGCGCCCAGATGATGGCGTTCATCAACCCGCTGGCGCAGCGCCTGGAGTTCGAGGAGGCGCTGGCCGCCGTCACCGAGGCCACCACCGCTGCCGTCGCCGAGGCGGATGCCCAGTTCGACGCTGCCGCTGCGAGGGCCCGGGCCATCACCCTGGGCACCCTCGTCGCCGGCGTGCTCGCCGTGATCGGCGGCTGGCTGCTCAGCAAGAACGTTGCCCGCCAGGTCGACGGCAGCGTCGCGGCGCTCGGCGCGTCCTCCACCGAGCTGGTCGACCTGAGCCACCTGATGGGGACCGAGGCTGCCCAGGTCACCGACCGCGCTGCGGCTGCCAACGCCGCTTCCCACGACGTGGACGCCAGCGTGCGGTCCGTCGCCGTCGCCATCGAGCAGCTGAACGGATCCATCCACGACGTCGCCCGTCGTGCCCAGGATGCCCTCGCCGCCGCCGAGTCCGCGGTGGCCACGGCCGAGGAGACCACCGAATCGGTCGCCCGCCTCGACAACTCCAGCACTCGCATCGGCACCGTGCTCGACACCATCACCGCCATCGCCGGGCAGACCAACATGCTGGCCCTCAACGCCACCATCGAGGCTGCCCGGGCCGGTGAGGCGGGCCGCGGGTTCGTCGTGGTCGCCAACGAGGTCAAGGACCTGTCGCAGAAGACCGCAGCCGCCACGAGGGAGATCGGGGCAAGCATCACCGCGATCCAGGCCGACAGCGACGCCGCGGCCACGAGCATCACCCGCATCCAGGACGTGATCAGCCACCTGGCCGGGCTGTCCACCGCCATCGCCGCAACGGTGGAGGAGCAGACCGCCGCCACCGAGGCGATCAGCCAGTCGATGGGCAACGCGTCACGGGCGACCACCGCCATCTCCACCAGCATCGAGGAGCTCGCCGCGACCAGCGTCCGCACCTCGGCCCGCGCAGCCGAGGCAGGCGCGGCGGCGGCCCGGCTGGAGGGAGTCGCCAACGCCCTGGGTGGAGACCGTCAACCCCGACCCGATGCCTCGGCCGCCGGCGGTGACGGCCTGCACGGGCCCGACGAGGACCACGACGGCGCGGTGGACGCACACGAGGACACGGCGTCGTCAGTCCCCGGCGTCGTGACCGACGAGGACATCCGCCGACTGCTGTCGTCCTGACCGACGAGGCGTGCCGACGAGCAGGTCGACCGACAACGCGGAGGCCGACCCGGACCTGCGATCCGGGCCGACCCTGCGAGGAACGCCTGCCTACTCGGTGACGGTCCAGGTCTCGTTGCCGGCCAGCAGCGACGCCAGGTCGCCCTCGCCGCGCCGCGCGACGTCGGCGTCGACCTGGGCCTGCACCTGGGCGTCGTAGACCGGCCGCTGCACCTGTCGGAAGATCCCGATCGGCGTCGGCGTCGTCGGTCCGTGCGCCACCCGTGACAGCATGAACGCGAAGGAGGAGTCCTCGCGGTGGGCGTCGTGGACGATGATGTTGTCCTCCCCCACCGCCGCGACGTCCACGATCTCCGGGCGCGCCTTCGCCGACATCGTGATGCCGCGCTCCATGTCCTTGCCGAACCGGATCGGCTCGCCGTGGACCAGCCTGATCTGGTTCTCCTCCGGATGCTCCTTGAGCACCTCGAACGCGCCGTCGTTGAAGATGTTGCAGTTCTGGTAGACCTCGATGAACGCCGCTCCCTCGTGGGCCGCGGCGGCCTCGATCATCTCCCGCAGGTGCTCGCGTTCGGTGTCGATGGAGCGCGCCACGAACGTCGCCTCGGCCCCGATCGCGACCGACACCGGGTTGAACGGGTGATCGAGTGACCCGAAGGGCGTCGACTTGGTGATCTTGCCGATCTCCGACGTCGGGGAGTACTGGCCCTTCGTCAACCCGTAGATCTGGTTGTTGAACATGATGATCGTCAGGTTGGCGTTTCGGCGCAGCGCATGGATCAGGTGGTTGCCGCCGATCGACAGGCCGTCGCCGTCACCGGTCACGACGAAGACCTTCAGGTTGGGGTTGGCGGTCGCCACCCCGGTCGCGATCGCCGGCGCACGCCCGTGGATGGAGTGGAAGCCGTAGGTGTCCATGTAGTACGGGAAGCGGCTGGAGCAGCCGATCCCCGAGATGAACACGACGTCCTCCTTGCGCGCGCCGAGGTCGGGCATCGTCGCCTGGACGTTGGCGAGGATCGAGTAGTCCCCGCAGCCCGGACACCAGCGCACCTCCTGGTCGGAGGTGAAGTCCTTCTTGGAGTACTGGGGCAGTTCGGCAGTGGTCATCGTGTGGCCTCCGTGGCAGAGAACGGCCCGAGCGGAGCGGGGGACAGAGCCTTCCTGGAGTACTGCGGCAGCTCGTTCATTGTGCTCGTGGTCACTCGGTCACCTCGTCGATGTGGGCTTCCAGCTCGGCTTGCAGCTCCTGGGTGGTGAACGGCAGGCCGCGCACGCGGTTGTAGCCGCGGGCGTCCACCAGGTACTGCGCCCGGAGCAGCATGGACAGCTGTCCGGTGTTCATCTCGGGCACCACGATCCGCTTGTAGCGGCCGAGCACCTCCGCGGTGTTTGCCGGGAAGGGGTTGAGGTGCCGGAAGTGCACCCGGGCGACCCGTCGCCCGTCTCGCCGGACCTTGCGGACCGCCTGACGGATGGGGCCGTACGTCGAGCCCCAGCCGGCCACGAGGACCTCGGCGTCGACGTCGCCGTCGACCTCCAGCTGCGGGATGTCCGCGGCGATGCCGGCGATCTTCTGCTGCCGCAGCACCGTCATCCGATGGTGGTTGTCGGGGTCGTAGGAGATGTTGCCCAGGCCGTCGGCCTTCTCGAGGCCGCCGATGCGGTGCTCCAGTCCGGGGGTGCCGGGGATGGCCCAGGGCCGGGCGAGCGTGCCCTCGTCCCGCTTGAACGGCCAGAACTCCTCCCCCGCGTTGGGCCCGCTGGCGAAGTCGACGAACGGCCGCAGGTCGGGCAGGGACGCCACGTCGGGGATGCGCCACGGTTCGGCGCCGTTGGCGAGGTAGCCGTCGGAGAGCAGGAAGACGGGGGTCCGGTACTTCAGCGCCAGCCGCGCCGCCTCGATCGCGGCGTAGAAGCAGTCGCCGGGAGTTGCCGCCGCCACGATCGGCACCGAGGAGTCACCGTTGCGGCCGTACATGGCCTGCAGCAGGTCGGACTGCTCGGTCTTGGTCGGCAGCCCGGTGGACGGTCCACCGCGCTGGACGTTGATGACGATGAGGGGCAGCTCGACCGACAGCGCCAGGCCGATCGTCTCGGCCTTCAGCGCGATGCCCGGTCCCGAGGTGACCGTGGCCGCCAGCGACCCGGCGAAGGCGGCCCCGAGGGAGGCACCGATGCCGGCGATCTCGTCCTCGGCCTGCACCGTCTTGACGTTGAAGTGCTTGTGGCGGGACAGCTCGTGGAGCACATCCGACGCCGGCGTGATCGGGTAGCCACCGAGGAAGAACGGCAGGCCCGACTGGGTGCCAGCGGCGATCAGGCCGTAGGACAACGCGGTGTTGCCGGTGATCTGCCGGTACGTGCCGGCGGGCAGCTTGGCCGGCGCGACCTCGTAGCGGTGGCTGAACACCTCGGTCGTCTCGCCGAACGCCCAACCCGACCGGAACGCCTTGATGTTGGCCTCGGCCACGTCGGGGGCCTTGGCGAACTTGCTCCGCAGCCACTCCTCGGTGCCCTGGGTCGGACGCGAGAACATGAACGACATCAGCCCGAGCGCGAACATGTTCTTCGAGCGCTGCTTGTCCTTCTTGGAGATGTCGAAGTCCTCCAGCGCCCCCACCGTCATGGTGGTGATGGGGACCTGGAACACCCGGTAGCCCTCGAGGGAGGTGCCGTCGAGCGGGTTCTCGTCGTAGCCGGCCTTCTTGAGGTTGCCGCGCGTGAACGCGTCGGTGTTGACGATCAGCGTGCCGCCCGACACGAGGTCCTTGAGGTTGGTCTTCAGCGCCGCGGGGTTCATCGCGACGAGGACGTCCGGCGCGTCGCCGGGGGTCAGGATGTCGTGGTCGGCGAAGTGCAGCTGGAAGCCGGACACGCCGGGCAACGATCCTGCTGGGGCCCGGATCTCCGCCGGGAAGTCCGGCAGCGTGGCCAGGTCGTTGTGGGCGTCCGCTGTTGCGGATGTGAACCGCGTCCCGGTGAGCTGCATGCCATCACCGGAGTCCCCCGCGAAGCGGATCGTGACCGTGCCAAGTCGTTCGACTGGCTTCTCGGTCGCGTGCTCGACGTCCTTCGTGTCTGTCACCGGCGTGATGCCTCCAGCGTCGTGGCGACGTCCCTTCGGGGGGACGCGGGTGGTCGTTTCGGCTCCTCGACCGCCCTCTGTGGCGGGCATCCTAGTCCGCATCCCTGTCACCGGTGGGGCTCTGGCGAAGGTGCGGCCGAAGGAGGACGATTCGACAGGTGCGGCCGGTCCGCGCTGGTCGTGCGAGCCTTCCGGTCATGTCCCCTCCACCGGCAGGTCCGCGCCCACACCTCGACATCGCCTCCGCAGCGCCCTGGCATCCCCGTGCACTGGTCGCCCTGACGCAGGTGGCGGAGGGGTTCCCCGCCGATCCGACCAGGCTGCACCGAGCCGGCCGTGACGCCAGCGACCTGCTCGAGCGCGCCCGCGGGGCGGTGGCCGAGGAGCTCGGCGGGCGGCCCGACGCGGTGACGTTCACGAGCGGCGCGACCGAGGCGATCCACCTGGCGATCCGTGGCACCGCCGCCGCCGACGCCACACGGCCCCGGCGCATCGTGTCGTGTGCGGTCGAGCACTCCGCGGTCCTGTCCGCCGCCGACGCGGTGGCCGCGACGGGAAGCCACGAGCACATCCGGGTCGGCGTCGATGCCGACGGACGCATCCGGCTGGACGAGCTGGAGGAGGTGCTCGGCGACGGCGCGGTTTTGGTCAACGTGCAGCACGCCAACCACGAGGTCGGCACGGTGCAGCCCCTCGCCGACGTGGTGCGCCTGTGCCGCGAGGCCGACGCGCTGCTGCATGTCGACGCAGCGCAGACCGCCGGTCGCCTGCCCGTCTCGCTGGAGCGCCTCGACGTCGACTACCTGTCGGTCAGCGCTGCCAAGTTCGGTGGGGGACGCGGCGTGGGCGCCCTGCTCACCTCCCCTCGGGCGCGCGTGCAGGGGATCCTGACCGGCGACGAACGCGAACGTCGCCGGCGTGCGGGCCTGCAGAACCTGCCGGGGATCGCCGCGATGGCGGAGGTGCTGGCCACCCTCCGTCCGCGCAACCCCGCGGGCGAGGCCGGCGGCGAGGTCAGCCGCGCCGACGCCGTGCGACGACACCTCCGTCGACGCCTGGCCGATTCCGTGCCCGACCTGGAGGTCCACGGTCCCGACGACGACACCCTCTCCCACCTCGTGGCCTGCTCCGCGCTGTACGTGGAGGGGCAGGCGCTGGTCACCGCGCTCGACGCCGCGGGATGGGCCGTGCACAGCGGGTCGTCGTGCGCCACGACCAGCGGCGAGCCGTCCCACGTCCTCGTGGCCATGGGCGCCCTGACGCACGGCCACGTCCGGGTCTCCTTCGACCACCGCTTCGGCACCGACCACGCCGACGCGTTCGTGGAGGACCTCGCCCGCGTCGTCAGCGAGCAGCGGGCCAGACTGGGCATCGAACCCGGTGGGCTCGGCTGGCCAGCCGGGTCCCGCTAGCGTGGCCGTCGTGTCAGCCGTCACCATCGTCGACTCGCGCGGTCGCCCCTGTCCCCTCCCCGTGATCGACCTGGCGAAGGCGATGACCGCCGTCGAGGTCGGCGAGGGGGTGCGGGTGCTGTCGGATGACCTCGGCGCCGACGTCGACATCCCAGCGTGGTGTCGGATGCGTGGTCAGGAGCTGCGGGAGGTCACCGACGAGGGCGACCACCGCGCCTACCTGGTCATGCGTGTGCGCTGACCGCCTGTTCCACCCGGCCGACCACGCCCCGCTGCACCAACCACGGCGGCCTTCGCCCCACCGTGGGTGCGTTGCACCACCCCCAAGGCGGCCCATCGCACACACCCCCGCGCGACGTGTGCGTTGGCCCCCACCCCAGGGCGCCCGGGGCACACGGACCCCGACCCCGTGTGCGATGCACGACCCCACGGGAGGCCGCCTCCACACCCCGAGCACCCACCGACCTCGGCTACCGGACCGGAACCCGACGAGCGAATCGAGGACCAGCCGGCAACGCGAAACGGCGGCCCGAAGGCCGCCGTCGGTCTCGCGTCGCGCGAACCCCTACTGGAAGGAGTCGCCGCAGGCGCAGGAGGACTGGGCGTTGGGGTTGTCGATGGAGAACCCAGCACCCTGGAGGCTGTCGACCCAGTCGATGGTCGTGCCACGCAGGTACGGGCTGGACATCTTGTCCACGCGGATCGGGACACCCTTGACGTCGACCAGCACGTCGTTGTCGAGCTGGCGGTCGTCGAAGTAGAGGGCGTAGCGCATGCCGGCGCAGCCACCGGGCTGGACCGCGATGCGAAGGGAGATGGCGTCGGTGTCTTCCTCGCGAGCCATCAGCTCACGGACCTTCTCGGCCGCCGAGTCGGTCAGGGACACCGGACCGTCGACGGTCTCGGATGCGGCAGGGGCAGTGGTGACGTCGCTCATAGGTGTCCCCGAGTGTATGCCTCGTGTCGCCCGATGCACAGGCAGCCGCGCCTCATTCGGCCACGTCGGCGGGTTCGACCCCGGTGGCGGCCATCAGCTGCTGGGGGGTGAGCGGGAACACCGTGTCGGGTGTCCCCGCGGCCGCCCACACCTCCTCGAACTGCAGCAGGTCACGGTCGAGGAGCATGCGAAGGGGGGCCGGGTGGCCGAAGGGCGCGGTCCCACCGATCGCGTAGCCCGTGGCGGCGCGGGCCTCGTCGGCCGTCGCCCGACGGACGACGCCGCCGCCGAGCTCGGCCTCGACCTTCCCGGCGTCCACGCGGTGCCGGCCGGACACGAGGACGAGCAGCGGGCCGACGTCGTCGTGCATGACGATGCTCTTGACGATGGCGGCCACGTCGCACCCGATCGCCGCGGCCGCATCAGCCGCGGTTCGGGTGCCCTCCGGGAACGTCGTGACCGCGATGTCGAGCCCCTCTGCCGCGGCGGCGGCGATGACCCGTGCGGTCGCTGGCTTCGTCTCCTGCACTCCCCTGCCCCTTCGTCGATGGTTCCCGACAGGCCGCTCGCTCGGCGCTGCCTCAATCGGCACGCGCCGATCACGAATAGACTACGGCCGCTAATGGACGGCGTTGCAGCGCCGACGAGGTAGCGATGGAGACCTTCATCTCGTCCGACACCAGACCTTCCGACGGCCAGCGGGCCACCGACACGTCCGCGGCGGCGGTCGCCGCGGCCCGGTTGGGCGCAAACGACGTGCTCGTGTTCGCCCACACCCACGGGCGGTCCCACCTGCTCATCGGCGGCGTCGGCCTCGGCGAGACGTGGGCCGGCACGGTCGCGGTCGAGGAGCGCGACGAACCACGCTTCGTCGCGGCCACCGAGGGCCAGACGCTGCGGATCCAGCAGGACGAACCCGTCCGCATCGTCGGCCCGTACTACGCCTCGAGCGCCGCGCTGGTGCCCGTCGAGGGCCTGGTCGTCGTGATCGGCGGCGGCCACGACTGGTTGTCCGCCGTCGACGAGGCGACGCTGACGGCCGCCGCCGAGGAGGCCGCCGCGGCGCTGGCCGGCACCGAACCGACCCGTGACCTCAGCCACGAGCTGGACGTCTACACCCGTCTTCGCGAGCTGCTGCAGCCCGTCGGTGACCGCAGCCGCACCGCCCACCACCTGGTGCAGCAGGCCGCCGACGTGCTCGAAGCCGACTTCGTGCTGCTGCTGCCCGAACCCGGCGCGGACCTGGCCGTGGCCCGGCCCGGCTGGGCACCCAACGACCCCGGCGGCCTGCGCGCGGCAGCAGACCTCGTCGTCAGCGCGCTCCCGCAGGAGGTGCTGGTCATCCAGGACGTCCGCGACGCCCCGCTGCCGCCGCCCCTGTCACCCGAGGACGGGCTGCGCAGCGCCATGATCATGCCGCTGACCTCCGAGGGTTTCCTGCTGGCCGCCCACGCGTCGGGCCGGCCGCGTGGGTTCACCAGCCTGGACCTCGACGTCGGCACGCTGCTGGCCGAGACCGCCTCGGTCGCCCTTGCCGCCGCCGACACCTCCTCGACCCTTGACCGCCACGTCGAGCGGGTGCGCTGGCTGCTCCGTCGCGACCCGGTCACGGGCCTGCCGGACCACCGCGCGTGGGCCGACGCGCTGGATGCAACCGACTCCGGCGCCGTCGTGGCGGTCGGGCTCGGCAACGTCGAGGCACCCGACCGGCTGCTGCAGATCGTCGGCGCCGTCCTGCAGCGACAGGCCACCGACACCGACCTCGTGGCCCGCGTCGGCGTGGCCGAGTTCGGCCTGCTGCTCCGTGGCGCGAGCCTGTCCACGGCCGAGCAGATCGCCGCGGCGGTCCGCGAACGCCTCGGGCCGATCCGCCGAGCCGACGGCAGCCCCGTCGGGGTCGGCTTCGCCGCCACCCCGGAGCTCGACTCGGTCCGCGACGCCTGGCGGGTCGCCGCCGGCCGCATGCTGGAGTCCTGACCCGCCCGAACGCCGGCCTCCCGGTTCCCGGACGCGAAGGACCAGCCAGCTAGTCGAGCGAGGCGGCGACCTCGGCAGCCACCTCGGCCAGGCGATGCGCGGGCCGGGTCAACCCGTCCTCCCCCAGCTCACCGATCCGGTCGAACCCCGACGTCCCCGCCGGGTGCACCCGGCCGCCGATGCCGACCGTCATCGCGCCCGCCGCCCTGGCTGCCGCTGCGACGACGGCCGGGGCCTTCCCGCTGGAGGTCTGGGCGTCGATGCTGCCCTCGCCGGTCACCACCACGTCGGCGCGCTGCACGTCCAGGCCGACCAGCTCGGCGACGACCTCGGCGCCCGACCGCGGGGTCGCCCCCGTCAGCGCCATCAGCGCGAACCCCAGCCCGCCGGCCGCCCCGGCCCCGGGCCGGTCCCTCCAGGGGCCACCCGGCAGGTCGCGTTCCAGCACGTCGGCGCAGGCCGCGAGCGACTGCTCCAGCTCGACGACACCGTCGGGGTCGGCGCCCTTCTGCGGTCCGAACACCGCGGCGGCGCCCTCGGGGCCCAGCAGCGGGTTGGTCACGTCGCTGGCGATCACCACGTCACCCAGGTCGAGGGGGGCATGCGGGCGCAGCGTCGTGGCTTCCCTGACCCAGCGTCCGCCGACCTTCACGCCGTTGCCGTCGGCCCGGCGCAGCGCGTGTCCGGTCAGGGCCGAGACCATCCCCGCGCCGCAGTCCACCGTCGCCGACCCGCCGAGCCCGATGATCACCCGACGGCATCCCCGCCCTGCGACATCCGCCAGCAGCTGGCCGACCCCGTACGTGGTCGCCCGCAGCGGGTCCCGAGCGTCGGCGGGCAGCGTGTGGAGCCCGCAGGCCCGGGCCGTCTCGACCACGGCCGTCCCGTCGGGCAGCTCCAGCCACCCCGCGTCCGTGGCCAGCCCGCGGGCGTCGGCGACCTCGACCGCGTGCCAGGTGGCGGCCGGCTGGGCGTGGCCGACGACGTCGACGAGCCCCTCGCCGCCGTCGGACATCGGCACCAGCACGACCTCGTCGTCGGGACGGGCACGACGCCATCCCTCGGCGATGGCCTCGGCGGCCCGCAGGGCGGTGAGCGTGCCGGAGAAGGAGTCCGGGGCGATGAGGACACGCATGGCCGCGCAGCGTAGCGGGTGGCGCTGTCCGCCCCCTCCCCCGCTGGTATCCTCGGCCTCCGCACAGTAAGTGTACGTTTGACACTAAGTACCTCCTCGGGGCCCGACCAGCACCGCACGAGGGACGGACAGGACCGACCGCCATGCCGACGAGCTCCCTGGCCTCCGCCGCCGACCGCACCCAGCTGCTGATCCTCGGGCGGGGCGCCGACCCGACGTCCGAACGCGGGACCGTGTGCCCGGGCGAGGTACCCGACGCGTCCGACCCCTCGCTCGTCGCACGCGCTCGCGCCGCCAAGGACGCCCTCGGTGACTCGGTGTTCGTGCTCGGCCACCACTACCAGCGCGACGAGGTCATCGAGTTCGCCGATGCGCGGGGCGACTCCTTCAAGCTGGCCCAGGAGGCGGCGGCCAACGGGGCGGACACCATCGTCTTCTGCGGTGTGCACTTCATGGCCGAGACCGCCGACATCCTGACCGACGAGTCGACGCGGGTGATCCTGCCGGACCTGGCCGCCGGCTGCTCGATGGCCGACATGGCTGACATCGCGCAGGTCGAACGGGCATGGGAGGACCTCCGGGCGGCTGGCGTCGGCCCGGGTCACACCGTGCCGATGACCTACATGAACTCGACCGCGGCCATCAAGAGCTTCACCGGCCGCAACGGCGGGGTGGTGTGCACGTCGTCCAACGCCGAGCGGGCGATGGAATGGGCCTTCGAGCAGGGCGAGCAGATCCTGTTCCTCCCCGACGAGCACCTCGGCCGCAACACCGCGGTGCTGGACATGGGCCTCTCGCTGGACGACTGCGTCGTCTACAACCCGCACCAGCCGCTGGGCGGCCTGACCGCCGAGCAGCTGCGCGACGCGAAGGTGGTGCTGTGGAAGGGCCACTGCTCGGTCCACGGCACGTTCACGCCGGCGCACGTGGCGCTGGCCCGGGCGAAGAACCCCGACGTCAAGCTGCTGGTCCACCCCGAGTGCCGCTACGAGGTCGTCACGCAGGCCGACGAGGTCGGATCGACCAGCTACATCATCGAGGCGGTCCGCAACGCCGAGCCCGGGACGGCCTGGGCGATCGGCACGGAGCTGAACCTTGTCGGCCGCCTGGCCCAGGAGCACCCCGAGCAGGACATCATGTTCCTCAACGACAACGTGTGCTTCTGCGCGACCATGAACCGCATCGACCTGCCCCACCTCGTCTGGACGCTGGAGGAGCTGGTCATGGGTCGTGTGGTCAACGAGATCCGCGTCGACCCCGACACGCGCCACTGGGCGAAGGTTGCGCTGGACCGCATGCTGTCGCTGCCGGGCAGGAGCGACCGGGACTAGGAGGGCCGTCCCGGGCCGGCGCGAACCCGCCTAGAGCGTCACGGCCTCGGTGACGACGGGGCCGTCGGGCAGGTCCAGCAGCAAGCGGGCGGGCCCTCGGGGAACATCGGTGGCCTCGAAGGCACCGAAGTCGTCGGAGGTCACGAGGGTCTCTCCCTCGCGGTGCTGGATGCGCACCCGGACGGCGGGGGCCTCGGGGACGACCTGACCCGCCAGCGCGAGCCGGCTGCGTCCCCCCGCGTCGGTCGTGGTGGACGCCACGGTCAGCTCGACCTCCACCTCCCCGGCGGTGAACAGGACGGTCCTCGCGACGGCGGTCCCGCGGACCCCGACGAGCCCCTCGACGGCGGAGTCGCTGGTGATCGCCGCGAGCTCGGCGTCGACGGTTCGCCAGGTCAGGGCGCCGCGGGCCATGTCCCGCACCGCCTCGGGGACGGGTTCGGCCATGCGCAGGGCGTCGCCGAGCACGGCGAGCAGCTGCTCGTCGGTCAGGTCCTTCATGCCTCGTCACCTCCCAGGAACGTCCGCAGCTTGGCCAGGCATCGCGCCCGTGTGGGCCCGAGCGAGCCGATCGGACGGCCCACCATCTCCGCAACCTCGGCGTACTCCAGCGGCGGATCGGTGGTCAGCAGCCGGAGCAGTCGCTGGCAGTCCTCCGACAGCTGGGCGAACGCTGCCAGCACCTCGCGGTGGGTGTCGGACTCCACGAGCACCTCCAGCGGCTGCAGCTCGGTGCGGTCGGCGTCCTGCCCGACGATGTCGCTCGGACGAGTCCGCTGCTGCATCCGGAGGACGCGCAGCGCCTCGTTGCGCGTGGTCGTCGCCAGCCACCCGGCCAGCCGTTCGGGCTGGGCGATGCGGTCGACGTGCTCGACCAGGCGCAGCCACACGGTCTGGAAGACGTCGTCGTTGGACGCCGCCCCCAGCCGGTAGGAGCGCAGGACCGACCACACGAGCCCGGCGTAGGTGTCCACCAAGCGGTCCCACGCGGGCTGGTCACCGGCGCGGGCACGTTCGAGCAGCACGACCGGGTCGTCGGAACGGGCAGGATCCACCCCGCGCAATGTAGGGCACCGGCGCCCCCGCTCCGCGCAGGGCGACGCCTCGCGCGTGACGGGGACCGTGACCCGCAGCGCGGGCCGTGCGGCCTCCAGGGTGGGCATCGGGGCTCCGTTCGGCGTGCGGCGGTGTCGGTTCGGGGGCGGCCCCGCTGGACCCCCTCAGCTCCAGCGGGACCGACGACGCCACCGGGGTCTGCCCGTCGTGGCGTCCGACAGTGGAGAGGGGTGGACGGCGCCGCTGATACGCCGACGACGAAGAAAAACCTCGGGGACCGCGGACCGGGCGACCGCGGGGAGCCCGAAGGGTTGCGGGGAACGCCTACAGGAACGACTCGACGTCGACGTCCTCGTCGAACTCGCCCTCGCCGCCCGGCACGGCGATGTGCACCACGGCGTCACCGGGGTTGACCAGCGGGATGGTGCTGGCGCCGATGACGACACCTTCCCACGGCGACTCCATCGGCTTGCGGTCCCGACCGAAGGGCGAGGACACCGTCCACAGGGGCTGGCCCACCGACACCGAGTCACCCAGACCCACCTCGAGGTTCATGATGCCCCCGCGGTCGGCACGGACCCAGTGGGTCTCGTCGGCTTCCAGCGGCGTGCCGTCGGAGTCCGCCTCGTCCCATGTCAGCATGCCGAGGTGGGCCATCAGCCGGCGCACACCGGCCACGCCGATGCCGATGGCGGACTCCTCGAAGCGCAGCGCCTCGCCGGCCTCGTAGGTCAGGACGGGGACCCCGCGTTCGGCGCCGGCCCAGCGCAGCGACCCGACCCGGTGCGGCGCGTCGACGAGGATGGGCGGGGCGAACGCCCGGGCGTACTCCAGGGACTCCGCGGTGTCGAAGTTGGCCCGGATCTGCGGCAGGTTCGCCCGGCCGGTCGCGGCGGTGTGCAGGTCGACCCCGATGTCGCAGACGTCCAGCACCTGGGTGGTGATGGTGTTGGCCAGCCGCGAGGCCATCGATCCCTCCGAGGACCCGGGGAAGGCCCGGTTCAGGTCGCGACGGTCCGGCAGGTACCGGGAGTGCAGCGGCAGGCCCAGCACGTTGACGACCGGCACGAGGATCAGGACCCCGTTGATCTCGTTGGGTTCCAGCGTCGTCATCAGCTCACGGACCACGCCGATGCCGTTCAGCTCGTCGCCGTGCACCGCCGCGGTGACGAACATCGACGGGCCGGGGTGCTCGCCGTTGATCACCGTGATCGGGATGGACAGCCGATCGCCCGTGTAGCTCTCGCTGACGCTCAGGCGGATGTCCACCCGGGCGCCGGGCGGGACGTCGGCCCCGCCGATGCGGACGGCCTCGCCGTCGGGAAGGGCGCTCACTTGGTGCGTGCCTCCACGAACGGGGGCCGGACGACCTCGGCGGCAACCGGTCGGCCGCGCACGTCGACCTCCACCGCGGTGCCGGGTTCGAGGTCGATGTCGAGGTAGGCCATGCCGATGCCGACCTTCTTCACTGGCGAGAAGCTGCCGGAGGTCATGGTGCCGACCTGCTGGCCGTCCAGCATCACAGCGTCACCGGCGCGAGGGGGACGACGTCCTTCGGCGACCAACCCCATCAGGCGCTGCGTCGCACCGGCCGCCTTGGCGGCCACGTAGGCGTCCTCGCCGACGAAGCCCGTCCCGGGCTTGACCGCCCAGTTCAGCCGGGCCTCGACGGGGGTGTGGTCGGTGGAGATGTCGTTGCCGTGCAGGGGGTACCCCATCTCCAGGCGAAGGGTGTCACGGCAGCCGAGCCCGGCGGGGGTGACCCCGCCGTTGGCCAGCGCGTCCCACAGCAGCCCAGCCCGGTCACCGGTGCAGAACACCTCGAAGCCGACCTCGCCGGTGTAACCGGACCGCGACAGGACCTGCGCCTCACCGAGGGACACGCAGTCCAGGTAGGCCAGGTCGCCGGGGGCGGGGGCCCCTTCACCGAACGCGGCCGGCATGGCGGCCGCCAGCATGGCCACGGCGTTCGGCCCCTGGACCGCGACACAGGCCAACGAGGCGACCGTGATCGTGACGTCGTCGTCGTGGACCCTCGACTGGTCCAGCAGGCGGGCGGTCACGGCGGCGGTGTTGGCGGCGTTGGGGACGACGAGGAACCAGTCCTCGAGGCGGTACACCAGCAGGTCGTCGATGATCCCCGCGTCCGCATCGAGGCAGAGGGTGTAGTGGGACCGGCCGGGTTCCAGGGCCGTCACGTCGTTGGTGAAGGACCGCTGGATCACCTGCTCGGCACCGGGACCGGTGACGGCCACCGTGCCGAGGTGGGTCAGGTCGAACATGCCGCCCGCCCCCCGAACGGCCTCGTGCTCGGCGACCACCGAGCCGTAGTCGATCGGCATCTCCCAGCCGGCGAACTCCGCCATGCGTGCGCCGGCGGCGACATGGCGGTCGTGCAGCGGCGAGCGGCGCAGGGGGGTCTGGACGTCGGTGGGGGTATCGGTCGTCATCAGGCGGGACTGTACCGCTGGCCGACGACCGCTACGATCCGCCCCGACCGCGCGGGTCGCGGTCGACCTCCTGTCTGCATCTCCCACGAAGTGAGCGGTTCCTCTCATGGCTGAAACGTTTGACGTAGTCGTCCTCGGCGGCGGCACCGGCGGCTACTCCTGCGCCCTGCGGGCGGCGGGCCTGGGCCTGTCGGTTGCCCTGGTGGAGAAGGCCAAGGTCGGCGGGACGTGCCTGCACTGGGGCTGCATCCCGACCAAGGCGTTCCTGCATGCCGCGGAGGTCGCCGAGCACGCCAAGCACGGCCCGGACCTGGGTGTGAAGTCCGCCTTCGACGGCGTCGACATCGACAAGGTCATCGGCTACAAGAACGGCATCGTCGACGCCAACTGGAAGGGGCTGCAGGCCACCCTCAAGGGGCGTGGCGTCACCACCTTCAACGGGCACGGCACCCTGACCGGCCCCAACACGATCAGCGTGGAGACCGACGGCGGATCGGTGGACGTCGAGGCCACCAAGGCCTTCGTCCTGGCCACGGGATCGCGTCCCAAGACCCTCCCCTTCGCCGAGGTCGACGGCGAGCTGGTCATCACCTCCGACGAGGCGATGTACATGGAGCGCGTCCCCTCGCGTCCGATCGTCCTCGGGGCCTCGGCGGTCGGCGTGGAGTTCGCCACCGTCTGGAACGGCTACGGCGCCGACGAGGTGACCATCATCGAGGCGATGGACGCCGTCGTGCCGCTGGAGGACATCGACACCCAGAAGACCCTCAAGCGCGAGCTGAAGAAGAACGGCATCACGGCGATGACCGGCGAGTTCGTGGAGAAGGTCGAGAAGGGCGACGGCACCGTGACGGTGACCACCAAGTCCGGCAAGACCGTCGAGGGTGACCTGCTGATGCTCGCCATCGGCCGTGGCCCCGTGACCGACGGCATGAACATCGAGGCGACCGGCGTCACCCTCGACCGTGGGTTCATCACCGTCGACGAGTACTGCCGGACCGGCGTGACCTTCGGTGACGGTGGCGTCGTGTACGCCATCGGTGACGTCATCCCGACCCTGGGCCTGGCCCACGCCAGCTTCATGGAGGGGATGCTCGTCGCCAACCAGGTCGCCGGCGAACCGGTCACGCCCATCGACTATCGCGGCGTGCCCAAGGTCTACTACTGCACGCCCGAGATCGGCGCGGTCGGCTACACCGAGCAGGAGCTGAAGGAGGAGGGCATCGAGTTCGACGCCAAGAAGTTCCCCTTCAGCCACAACGCGCGCGCGATGATGCAGGGTGGCTCCGGACACGTGAAGGTGCTCGCCGCCAAGGGTGGCGGGAAGGTGCTCGGCGTCCACATCGTCGGCCCCCACGCCACCGACCTGATCGCCGAGGGGCAGATGATCTACAACTGGGAGGCCCTGCCGACCGACGTCGCCGAGTTCATCCACCCGCACCCCACGCTGTCGGAGGCCGTTGGCGAAGCCCACATGGCGCTCGCCGGCCGGGCCCTTCACGGCTGAGCCACCCACGTCTCCACGCCACACCCCATACTCCAGCACATCCCCACCGAAGAACTGAGAGGCACACACGATGGCCACTGATGTCGAGCTGCCGCAGCTCGGAGAGTCCGTCACCGAAGGCACGATCACGGCGTGGCTGGTGTCGGTCGGCGACACCGTCGAGGCGGACCAGCCGCTGTTCGAGCTGTCCAGCGACAAGATCGACACCGAGGTCCCCTCCCCCACGGCGGGCACCGTGACCGAGATCCTGGTCGAGGTCGACGAAACCGTCGAGGTCGGCACGGTCGTGGCCCGCATCGGTGAGGAGAGCGAAGCCGCAGGCGGCGGCGCAGGTTCTGGGGACGACGCGCCGGCCGCGCAGGCCGAACCCGAACCGGAGCCCGAGGCCGAGGCCCCCGCACAGGAGCCGGAGCCCGTCGCGGAGGGCGACGCAGGCGCCCGTGCGTCCGACGCCGCCAGCGACGCCGGCCCGGCGACCGACGTCATCCTGCCCGAGCTCGGCGAGTCCGTGACCGAGGGCACCATCACCGGCTGGCTCGTGTCCGTCGGCGACACCGTCGAGGTCGACCAGCCGCTGTTCGAGCTGTCCAGCGACAAGATCGACACCGAGGTCCCCTCCCCTGCGGCCGGCACCATCACCGAGATCCTGGTGGACGTCGACGAGACCGTGGACGTCGGCACCGTCGTGGCCCGCCTGGGTGGCAGCGGCGGCGGCAGCAGCGCGTCCGCTGAGCCCGCGCAGTCCGCGCCGGCCAGCACCGAGTCCTCCTCCAGCGAGCCGGCTGCGGCCGCCCCGTCCAGCAACAGCGGCACACCCGCCGGTCCGGACACGCTCGCCTCGCCGCTGGTGCGTCGCCTCGCCGCCGACAACGACGTCGACCTGTCCTCCCTCAGCGGTTCCGGCCAGGGCGGCCGCGTGACCCGCGAGGACGTGGAGGCGGCCATCGGCTCCGGCGGCGGATCGGCACCCCAGGCGGCGAGCAGCCCCGCACCGGCGGCCAGCGCCCCCGAGCCCGCGCCCAGCGCCCCGGCGTCCAAGCCCGCCCCCGCCCCGACCCAGCCCGCTCGGGCCGCCGGCGAACGCGAGCGCGTCGAGGACCTGTCGCGCATCCGCCAGCGGATCGCGGAGAAGATGCTGGAGTCCCAGGCCAAGGCAGCGCAGCTGACCACGGTCCAGGAAGCCGACGTCACCGCGCTGATGAACGCCCGTGCCAAGGCGAAGGACGGCTTCAGGGCCCGCGAGGGCGTGTCGCTGTCGCCGTTCGCCATGGTTGCCCGCGCGGCCATCATCGCCGTCCGTGACCACCCGATGGTCAACGCCTACGCCGACTGGGACAACGGCAAGCTGTACCTGCGGGACTACGTGAACCTCGGCATCGCCGTGGACACCCCCAAGGGCCTGCTGGTCCCCAACGTCAAGGGTGCCGACTCCCTCACCGTGGCCGGCCTCGCCCGCGGCATCAACGAGGCGGCGCAGAAGGCGCGTGGCGAGAACGGCAAGCGGATCGACTTCGCCGACATCGAGGGCGGCACGTTCACGCTGACCAACACGGGCAGCCGTGGGGTGCTGATCGACACACCGATCCTGAACTACCCCGAGGTCGCGATCCTGGGTGTCGGCGCCATCGCCAAGCGCCCGGCCGTCGTCACCGGTCCCGACGGCACCGAGTCCATCGGCATCCGGCAGATGATGTACATGTCGCTGACCTACGACCACCGCCTGCTCGACGGTGCCGACGCCGCACGCTTCGTCACCGACGTCAAGCGGGTCCTCGAGGAGACCGACTGGACGCAGGAGATCGGCGGGTAGCTCGGGCGCCCTCCGACCACCACGCCGCACACATCACGACGCCGCCCCCCTCGCAGGGGGCGGCGTCGCGTCGGGGGGTCTGGTCCCGGCCCAGTGGGCCGCGGGTGGGTGGGTCTAGGCGGCCATGGCCGGCACGCGGTCCAGCCGCTGGCCGACGGTCGAGGCGGTGGCGACCGCGGCGTAGTAGCCGGCGCGACGGCGGGCGGCGCGACCGTTGGGGCGGTCCTCCTCCGGGGCGGGGGTGCTGTCCAGCGTCATGGTCATGGCGACCCGGATCATCTCGAAGGCCTCGCCACGCATCTGGCTGATCCGCGACTCCGTCACGCCCAGATCGTCGGCGATGTCGGCCATGGGCCGCTCCTCGAAGAAGTAGGCGTTGATGACGGTCTGGAGGCGGTCCGGCAGCTCGGCGATCGCGTCGAGGAGGATCGCCTGGCGCTCGCGGTCGAGCACCTGGTGCTCAGGGGTGGCCTCGTGGGCCGGCAGGACCTCGTCGACGCCGTCGACGGTCAACGACTCGTAGTTGAGGACGGTCCCGCGATGCACGTCGTCGACCAGGCGGCGTGCCTCGTCCATGCTGACGCCCATCTCCGCGGCGGTCTCCTCCAGGCTCGGCGCACGACCCTCGCGGGCGATGACGACGTCCTTGGCAGCCTGCATCCGTCGGGCGTTGCGACGCACGGAACGGGACGCCCAGTCCCGGGAGCGCAGCTCGTCCAGCAGGGCACCCTTGATGCGGACGCGGGCGAAGCGGTCGAAGGGCACACCGGTCGAGGCGTCGTAGGCCTGCGCCGCCTGGGTCAGCCCCAGCATGCCGGCCGACATCAGGTCCTCGCGCGGCACGTGCCGGGGAATCCGGGACGCCAGGCTGTTGACCGCGTACCCGACGAGGGGCAGGTAGGTCGTGATCAGCTCGTCGTGGGCGGCGGTCGGCGCGGGGCTCGTCGTGGGCATGGAACAACCGTGCGGCCGTGCCACGCATCCAACCATCCGCCGCAGGGTTGAGCTTTCGGGGGATCCGACGCATCCGCCGCGCAGCGTACGTAGTCATCCCGGACCATCCGGCGATGCCTCCGATTGACCAAGGGCCGCGTGTTCCTGCGGGATCCGGGGCGGTTGCGGACCCGGGCATCATGGGCGACATGCACGATGCGGTGATGCTGACGGTGTGGGCCGGAGAGGTCGACTACCGCGTGGCCCTCGGGTGGCAGGACCAGCTGGTCGACGCGCGCCGTCAGGGGCTCATCGACGACGTCCTGCTGATGCTGAGCCATCCACCCGTGTACACCGCCGGTCGCCATGCGGACGTGGAGGCCCACGTGACGGGCCTTCGCCCGGGGATCCCGGTGGTCCGCATCGACCGCGGCGGCGACGTGACGTACCACGGCCCCGGTCAGGTGGTGGCCTACCCGATCGTGCGGCTGGACCAGGCGCTGGGGGCCCGCCGCTACGTCACCTCCCTGGAGGACGCCATCGTCGACACCGTCGGCGTGCACGGGATCCGGGCGGATCGCCGGGAGGGCTACCCGGGTGTGTGGGTGGGGACCGACAAGATCGCGGCCGTGGGCGTGCGGGTGACCAACCGGGTGACCAAGCACGGGGTCGCGCTGAACGTCGAGCCCGACCTCGCCGACTTCGCAGGCATCGTGCCGTGCGGCATCACCGACGGCGGCGTCACGTCCCTCTCGGCCCTCGGCGTGCAGGCATCCACCGAGGACGTCGCGCGGGACCTCACCGCCGCGCTGGCGCACCACCTCCGACGCACACCCCGGGCAGTCCGGCCGGCTGAGCTCGGACTGCACGCAACCGTGGACGCGACGCCTACACTCGATGCTCCGTGAGCACCATCGACACCTCGCCCCAGTCCGCCACATCCATCCCGGCCGATGCGCGACGGCTGACGATCGTCGGCGCGCCGTCCGTGGCCCAGCGCAAGCCCGAGTGGATGAAGCGCCACATCCCCCTCGCCGGCCCCAACTACCGGGAGCTGAAGAAGACGATGCGGGGCGCGTCCCTGAACACCGTCTGCGAGGAAGCGGCCTGCCCCAACATCCACCAGTGCTGGGAGCAGCGCGAGGCGTCGTTCCTCATCGGTGGTGAGGACTGCACCCGCCGCTGCGGCTTCTGCCAGAT
Source organism: Euzebya rosea (assembly GCF_003073135.1). NCBI lineage: Bacteria > Bacillati > Actinomycetota > Nitriliruptoria > Euzebyales > Euzebyaceae > Euzebya > Euzebya rosea. The sequence goes on along the minus strand of NZ_PGDQ01000004.1, from coordinate 185,249 downwards.
CGCGACGGGCAAGCCCAAGGGCTACGACCGCGACGAACCCCGCCGGGTGGCCGAGACCGTCGCCGAGATGGGGCTGCACTTCGCGGTCGTCACCGGCGTGGCCCGCGACGACCTGCCCGACGGCGGTGCGTGGCTGTACGCCGAGACCGCCCGCCAGATCCACCAGCAGGTGCCCGGGTGCGGCGTCGAGCTGCTGATCCCGGACTTCCGGGGAGACGAGGCGGCGCTCCGCGAGGTCATCTCCGCCCGTCCGGAGGTCCTGGCCCACAACCTGGAGACGGTGCGCCGGGTCTTCCGCCACACCCGCCCCGCGTTCACCTACGAGGGGTCGCTGGACGTCCTGCGCAGGACCCGTGACTGGGCCCCGGAGATCGCCCGCAAGTCCAACCTCATCCTCGGCATGGGTGAGACGGAGGAGGAGGTTCGCGAGGCCATGCGTGACCTCGCCGACGCCGGCTGCCAGATCCTGACCATCGGCCAGTACCTGCAGCCCACCCACAAGCACCTCGCCCTGCAGCGCTACGCCGCCCCCGACGAGTACGACCGCTACCGCGAGTACGGCCGCGAGCTCGGCTTCGACCACGTCGAGGCGGGCCCGCTGGTGCGGTCCAGCTTCATGGCCGGCGACCAGGCGATCAACGCCGGCGCCTGGAGCCGTCCGACCGCCTGACGCCCACCGCCCGGGCAACGCCTGCCCGGGCAACGCTGACCGGGCAGTCCGTGCCGGTCAGTTGCGGGTCATCGCCACCTCGAGCGTCGTGCTTGCGTCGGCTTCGACGAGGGCGGTCAGGGTCTCGGTCACGAAGCCCTGGGCGCGCACCTCGACGGTGTAGGTGCCGACCGGCAGGTCGGTCAGGGTGAAGCTGCCGTTGTCGTCGGTCGTGCCACCGAAGGTGAAGCCGTCCCGCGTGATCTCGACGGTGGCGCCGGGGATCGGGGCCGGGTCGGCGGAGTCGGTCTGGGCGTTGACGGTCAGGTCGCCGATCTCGCCGATCTGGATGCCCGGACACACCGTCTGGCCGGGCGCCACGGTCTGCACGGTCACCCCGTCCTCACCGTCGACGGTGAAGACGTACGTCCCGTAGTCGACGCCGGAGAGGCTCGAGGCACCACCGTCGTTGAAGACCGCCACGGCATCGCTGCCGGCGGTGGCCGAGGCCACCTCGTTGCCGTCGAGGTCGAACATGCGCACCACTGCACCGGGGACGGGGACGAAGCCCTCGACGACGTACATCTCGACGTGGGCCAGGTCGGCGTCGGCGGGTGCGATGCCGATCAGGCGCGTCTCGGTCTCGGCGAACCTCGAGCCGTCGAACCAGTGCTGCAGCGAGGACGTCACCCCGAGCTCGACGGGGTAGCACCCCATGTCGTCGAAGACGTGGTCGGGATGCTGCTCGCTGCTGGTCCCCCCGTCGGCGAAGTCCCACGACCACGTGTCGACGGGGCCACCGGTGACATCGGTGAAGGCGACGGTGGCACCTTCCACGAGGGGGAAGGAGGACACGCGGATCCGCGGCCGGAGGTCGACGACGGTGTAGACGCTGCGGTCGACCTGCTCGCCGCCATCGGCGGTCCCGAGGGTCGTCGTGACCTCGCAGGACAGCGGGTAGTCCACCGGCGTCGGCTCGTTCTCCTCGACGGGCTGGGCCGTCGCACCGGGCTGGGGCTGGGGGTTCCCGGCGCTCGGCTGCACCGGCACGGCGCCGCTGGGTCGGGGCTGATCGCCGCCCGGTTCCTCCGGGGCCACCGTCAGGCCGAAGTTCACGCTGCCCTCGGTCACGAACTGCGGGGGGCTCGGGAAACCGACGACCGTGCAGTTGGAGGACACCGACACGGTCCCGTCCAGGGAACGTTCGGGGTCGTCGACGCCGACGACGATCGGCTCACCGGCACGGATCGCCGAGCCGGTCGGGGGGTTGAAGGTGACGACGGCCGAACCGCCGCCCTCCCCCTCGCCACCGCCGCGGCAGAGGTCCAGCTGCACCTCCACGCACGTCAGCGTGGACGGCTGGACCTGGTCGAGGTAGGCCTGGATCGTGGCGGGGATCGCCTCGTCGGTCACGGGAAGGATCGGGGCGCCCTCGAGCGCGGCGTGGCGGGCCGCGGCCAGCCCACCCTGCCAGCCGTCCTCGCCGACGCCGTCGATCAGCACGGCTCGGCTGGGGGCCAGGCGGCGGACGCGAGCGATGTCGAGCGCGGTCTCGAACCGGGTTTCCCCGGCGGCACGGCTGACGATGAAGTCCGCCGCCCGCAGCTGCTGCTCGATGCCCGTGGACACCGCGCTGGTCCCGCCGATGATGATCACCGTCTGGATGCCGCTGCTGTTCAGGTAGTCCGCGGTCGGGCCGCTGAGCTCGTCGCTGGCGGTCAGGAGGATGGGGAGGCCGAGCTGGGTTGACAGGGCGCCGGCGGCGACGCTGTCGGCCCAGGCGCCGGTGCCGTCACCACCGGCGGCGTCGAACGCGCGGACCAGCAGCGCCGTCACGGCGTTGGGGCGGGTGCGGGCGATCGCCGTGGCGGTCTCGAATCGGGTTGCGCCGGCGATGCGGTTGGTCGCGAAGCCGATGCGCTGCAGCTCCTCCTCCACGTCCTGGCCGATGGCCGACTCGCCGCCGAGCAGGGTCACCTCGGCGGGCGCGAGGCGTTCGAGCTCGCCGATGACCTCACCCGGGAGGGGCAGGGTCGGCGGGACGAGCAGGAGGGGGCCGTCCTGCTGGAGGATCGCCGACGCGAGCGCGTCGGCGAAGGTCGCGTCGGAGGCCAGCATCACCCGGGTCGTCGCCTCGCTGGAGGTTGCCTGGCTCAGCTGGGCGGCAGCCTGTACCCCGTCGGGGCCGGCGATCACGATGTCCCCGGCGTCCTCTGGCGCCTCTCCTCCTCCTTCCTGTGCGGCGGCGAACGGGATGCCGAGCAGCAACGCGAGCAGAAGGACGAGTGGACGGGTCACGAGACGCACGGGGATCCCCCTGGGGAAGGAAGCTGGATTGGGGCGCAGGATACGAAAGGTCGGGGCCGCGAAGGCGGAGCCGTCCCGGTCGGCGCGCAGGATGCCTGCTGATCGGCAGGGAATGTCACGATCGGACGGGTCCTGACGTTTGCGGGCCACCCAGCGTGCAAGAGTCGGAACGAGATGAGCTTCCTTTCCCCCATCCCTGCCCTGTTCTTCCCGTGGCTGGCCCAGACGCCATCGCCCACCCCCACACCGGTCGACCTCGAGACGGTCGCGGACAACTTCCGTTGTGGTGAGGACAACGTGATCTGCAAGTGGGTCCTCGACGCAACGGGGAACGACACGCTCGCGAACCTGCTCGGCCAAGTCATCCCCGTGCTCCTGTCGATCCTCCTGATCCTGATCGCGGCCGCCATCACCGCGCGGGTGGCTCGGCGGTTGATCGCCGGGGCGGTGCGACGCACGGCCAACGAGAGCCAGGAGGCCATCGGGCGCATCGCCAAGCGCGCCCCGGGGATGGTCGATGGCCTGACCGTGGAGGAACGCAAGGTCACCGAGGAACGGTCGCGACAGCGGGCCGACACCATCGGCGGCGTGGTCGGATCGATCGTGGCCTTCGTGGTCTGGATGATCGCGGTCTTCATCATCCTCGGGCAGCTGGACATCAACATCGGGCCGCTCGTCGCCGGTGCCGGTGTGGTCGGCGTGGCGCTGGGCTTCGGTGCCCAGTCGCTGGTCAAGGACTTCCTCTCCGGCACCTTCATGCTGCTGGAGGACCAGTACGGCATCGGCGACGTCGTCAACGTCGGTGAGGCAACCGGTGTCGTGGAGGCCATCAGCCTGCGCGTCACGCGCCTGCGCGACGTCGAGGGCACCGTGTGGCACGTCCCCAACGGCGAGATCAGCCGGGTCGGCAACATGTCGCAGCTGTGGTCTCGGTCGTTGCTGGACATCGGTGTCTCCTACGACACCGACCTGGACCACGCCTCGGCGGTGCTCACCGAGGTCGCCCACGGCATGGCCGTCGACGACGAATGGGCCTCGGAGATCCTCGAGGAGCCGGAGCTGTGGGGTGTCCAGCAGTTCGGCCCCAACGAGGTCGTCCTGCGCCTTGTCATGAAGACCCGTCCGGCCTCGCAGTGGAAGGTCAACCGCGAGTTCCGTCGTCGCCTGAAGACGGCCTTCGACGACGCCGGCATCGAGATCCCGTTCCCCCAGCGCACGATCTGGATCAAGCAGGACGTGCCGGCGGCCGGTGTGCCCGCTGCCGCCATGGAACCCGCGGCCGCCCACCCCGTGGACACCTCACCGCCGGAGGACCCCGTTCCCCCGGCGCCGGGCGACTAGTTCCGCCGGACGGGGTTGAAGTACGTCACGCGGGGCATGCCTTCCTCCATATCACCGTCCCGGGCATCGGCCCGGCAAGGAGGCAAGTGTCATGGCCATCGGAAGCGCAATCGTCCTGTTCGTCATCGGTGCGATCCTGGCGTTCGGCGTCGAGGTCGACGTCGCCGGGCTCGACCTGGTCGTCATCGGCCAGATCCTCATGGCCGCCGGCGTGATAGGTGGGCTGATCGGCCTGGCGATGTGGGCCAGCAACCGTCCCAGCCGTCGCCGGGAGACCCTCCAGGAGGTCCACCGCACCGCCGATGGTGGTCAGGTCGTCCACACCGAGCACCGCGTCTGACCGACCCGGTATCCCCCAGAACTCCCCAACGCCCCGGCTCCGGCCGGGGCGTTTCCGTGTCCCGGGCGTCGGGTAAGTGCCACCCGCCCGTTGCCGTCGAGTCGCAACGGACGCGCGTAACACGGTAGAAACGAACAGGTCATGCGACCGTGACCCCGGGTTCGATAGGTTCGCCGCTCGGGGTGTCAACGCGTGTTGAGCGAGCACCACCCCCCACCCAGAGCTGACCGAGCAAGGGAGACCACCGTTGGGTAGTCCAGAAGACGTCCTGAACAAGATCAACGACGAGGGCATCCAGTTCGTCGACTTCCGCTTCATCGACCTGCCCGGTCTGATGCAGCACTACACGACGCCGGCGCACCAGGTAACCCGCGAGGTGTTCGAGGACGGCCTCGGCTTCGACGGCTCCTCGGTCCGCGGATTCCAGGAGATCCAGGAATCCGACATGCTGCTGGTGCCCGACCCCAGCACGGCGGTCGTCGACACCTTCCGCCAGCACCCCACGCTGATCCTCAACTGCTTCGTGCGCGACCCGCTCACCGGCGAGAGCTACAGCCGTGACCCCCGCTACATCGCGCAGAAGGCCGAGGCCTACCTGCAGTCGACCGGGATCGCCGACACCTGCTACGTCGGCCCCGAGGCGGAGTTCTTCGTCTTCGACGACATCCGCTTCATCTCCGAACCCAAGGGATCGTTCTACGCCATCGACTCCGTCGAGGCCGCGTGGAACACCGGCAAGGACGAGGGCCCGAACCTGGGCCACAAGATCCGCCACAAGCAGGGTTACTTCCCGCTGCCCCCGATGGACCACATGACCGACCTCCGCTCGGAGATGGTCGTGGAGCTGGAGCGGGCCGGCATCGAGGTCGAGCTGCAGCACCACGAGGTGGGCACCGCCGGGCAGGCCGAGATCGACTTCCGGTTCGCGCCGCTCGCGCAGTGCGCCGACCAGGTCATGCTGTTCAAGTACATCGTCAAGAACGTGGCCCTGCGCAACGGCAAGACCGCGACGTTCATGCCCAAGCCGATCTTCATGGACAACGGCTCGGGCATGCACACCCACATGTCGCTCTGGAAGGACGGGGAGCCGCTGTTCTACGACGAGACCGGCTACGCCGGCCTGTCGGAGATGGCCCGCCACTACATCGGCGGCCTGCTGCACCACGCCCCGGCGGTGCTGGCCTTCACCAACCCGACGACCAACAGCTACAAGCGGCTGGTCCCCGGCTACGAGGCCCCGATCAACCTCGTGTACAGCCAGCGGAACCGTTCGGCGGCCTGCCGCATCCCGCTGATCTCCAAGAGCCCGAAGGCCAAGCGCGTGGAGTTCCGCGTGCCCGACCCGTCGTGCAACCCCTACCTGGCGTTCTCGGCGCTGCTGATGGCTGGCCTCGACGGGGTCAAGAACAAGATCGAGCCGCCGGACCCGGTGGACAAGGACATCTACGAGCTCGGCCCGGAGGCCCTTGCGGACCTGCCGTCGGTGCCCGCCAGCCTCGACCAGGCCCTGGCTGCGCTGGAGGACGACCACGAGTTCCTGCTCGAGGGCGGCGTCTTCACCGAGGACCTCATCGAGACCCACATCGACTTCAAGATGCGGGCCGAGGTCACCCCGAACCGGCTGCGCCCCACCCCGCACGAGTTCGAGCTGTACTACGACATTTGAGGAGAATTGGCTGGTCAGCGCGTTGGTGACCGGCCCACGGGAGCCAACTGGAGAGCCAACCTCAGAATCACCTCGGCCACGGCCTCCTCGACTGATCGAGGAGGCCGTTGGCTTGCCCCTGTCTCCGCCGCCGCCTGCCCGGCGAGTCGCCCCGGATTCGACGTCCCGGGAGTTACGGACGTGTAGTCTGTCTGGTGTGCGGAGCCCGGTGAGTTAGGGAGCTGGCGTGGCCCCGACGGATGTCGAGACCACGCCGATCAGCAGAGACGACCTCAGTCGGCTGGTCGATCGCCTCGACCGCGCTTCTGCCTTCGGGACGCAGTGCGAGATGGGTCGGTTGGCCATCTGGGCCTCCCACGACACGTCGCCGGGGGGCCGTGAGCGGTGGATGCGGGTGTGTGATGATCTGCTCACCGTCGATCGGTTGCTGGCGGAGCTGATCGGCTCGTGGGACGGCGCCTACAAGCGGTTCGGTGCTGGCGGCCGCTATCCCAAGGGTGATGGGGTCCGCCTCGGCCTGGAGCGGATCTGTGAGGGGCTGCGCACGGTGGTGGCCCGCAGCCGCCGTCATGACCTGCGCCGCGCCGCCCCCGTCATGCAGGAGATCCTGACCCGGCTGGTCCGCACCTACCTACTGATGAACCGTGCGTACCACGCGTCGGGTGGACGACGTCGTCTGCCACCCCGTCCGGCAGCGTCGGGCTGGGAGAACCTGCCGGCGGGGTCCAGCGCGGCGTTGACCGCGGCCGCGCGGCGGCAGGCCATCGACCGGGCCGGTTGACCGTGCCGGGGCCCGACGTCGTCCTGGACGTCAGGGTCGCCGATGCGCTGCGTCTTCTCGCGGAGATCGCCGACGGCCTTGCCGGTCGGGCACACGAGAACGCCTGGTGGCCCTACCGGGGCACGTCGGCCGAGCCGTCCAGCAAGACCCAGCCGACGGCCAGCCCGTCGCTGGCCGTCGGCGAGTCCGGCGCGCTGGACAACTACCGGATGGCAACGGGACACCTGCAACGATGCGAGGTGGCCCTGATCGCCTGCGCCGCCGGCGAGCGGTGGCGGTGGGCGAAGGCCAAGGTCCTCCTCGACGACGTCGCCGGAGTCGAACGGTCTCCTGCGGCGCTGGTCCGCACGGCACGCTGGTGCCTGCGCGAGCTGGTGGACCTGCGACCGGCGATCGCCGATCCGGAAGTGACCCGCGACGTGCTCGCCCAGCTCGGCGAGGCCTGCACCCAGGCGGGCCTCGCCCATGCCCGGCTGCTGCGGGCCGCCCCCCACCCGCCGACCGGCGGCCGCGGCACGAGACGATCGCCGACACGGCCTGCACGTCGGGGTGGTCAGCGATGAACGTCGGACGGCAGATCCGCGCGCGGATCGTGGAGATCGACAAGCGCATCGCCGTGCACACCCTGCACCTGCGCGCCCACGACCGCGGCGAGTGCAAGGAGGTCTGCGACCTGGTCTCCATCCGCCATCGACGAGAGGTATGGATCGCCCATCGTGTCCGCGAGATGCAGTACCTGACGGCGGGTGACCCGTGATGCTGCCCGGCGCGGTGTGGGCGCTCGCCCACCGGATGGCCCGTCGGCTGCCGGGGGTCGACCCGGAGGACCTGGCGCAGGAGGCCGCCGTGGCCATCTGGCGCAGCGGCGCCACCGATGTCGCACTGCAGGTGACCATCGGCCGACGCCGGATCATCGACGTCAGCCGATCCATCACCGGACGACAGCCCGACGACCCACGGCGCCTCCAGGCCGTCGAGCTCACCCGCGACGTCGTGTCGACGGGGGCGGGCCCGGAGCAGCAGGTCGTGGCCGACGAGGACGCCGGCGAGCTGGCCGACAGCCTGGCCGGCCTGACGTCACGCGAGCGTGACCTGCTGTTGGCCGTCTGGCGCGACGAGACGCTGGACGAAGCCAGCCGACGTCACGGCATCACGCCCTCCCGTGGCAGCCAGATCCGCTCCCACGTCCGCGCCCGGCTCAGGAGGCTCGCGTGACCCGCCAGCAGGTGCTCGACGTCGTCAACCGCCACCGTGCCGCCGCCGGCTGGCTCCGCTGGGCATGCGGAACTACCAGAAGGCCGTCCGCATCGCCCGGCATCACCGGCTGGTGTCTCCCGAGTTCCTGGAGTGGGCCCATCTGGGCTACTTCCCCACGCCGGCCGAACGTGCCGGCGGCCCCGTCATCGGGTTGCGACCTCCCTTCCCCAGGCCGCAGCCCCACCCATCGAAGGACGACCCGTCATGAACGAACCTGACCGGGAGCCGGTGCCGCTGTACGCGGCGCGTGCAGCGGCCGGCCTGGCCGGCGTCACCTACCGGCAGCTGGACCACTGGGCCACGACCGGCCTGATCACCCTCACCGTCCCCGCAGAGGGATCGGGGTCCCGTCGGCTGGTCTCCCCCGCCGATGTCGCCGGCCTGTGCAGGGTCGCCCAGCTGCGCGACCTGGGCGTGACGCTTGCCGTCGCCGCCCATCCGCCCGACGGGCTGGCCCGCCTCGTCGATGACGACGTCGTGGCGGCCACCGTGGCGGCGCTGCAGCACCTGCCGGTCCTGGCCTACTTCGTGGACGGTCGTGCGGTATCTCCAGAGGCGCTGCAGCGTGCGTGATTCGACCGGATCCCGTACCCCGGACGCACCTTTCGTGGACGACAGCCCGACGGTGCACATCGACGCCCGTGTCGGGACCCGCCGAGAGTGGATCGCGGTGTGCAATTCCGAGGTCGCCCGGCTTCGAGAGATCGGCGCGGATCCACAGCTGATCGACGAGTGGCTGGACGAGCGTCTGCGAGCTTCCAGCGGCCCGCGAGAAGGCGGCTACATCATCCTCACAGCGATCGTGGACGGGTAGATGTTGGACGCCCCCCCTCGTCCACGATTGGGGTATGCCCGTGTGTCCACGGACGAGCAGGAGATCTCGATCGACGCGCAGCGCGACCGTCTGCACGCGTGGGCTGTCAGCCGCGGCATCGATGACCTTCAGATCCGGGTCGACCAGGGCCATTCGGGAAAGACGCTCAAGCGTCCGGCGATCGCCGAGGCCCTGACGGAGTTGGAGGCCGCCGGCACCGGGACGCTGGTGGTGTGCAAGCTCGACCGGCTGACCCGCTCGGTCGTTGACTTCGCGGGACTGATGGAGCAGTCCCGTAGACAGGGCTGGCATCTGGTCGCCCTCGACGTCGGCATCGACACCTCCACACCCGCCGGCGAGCTGCTCGCCACGATCATGGCCGCGCTTGCCCAGTGGGAACGTCGACAGATCGCCGACCGCACAATCACGGCCCTGGCACGCAAGGCCGCCGAGGGTCACCGGCTGGGTCGCCCATCGGCCATCCCAGATGACGTCCTCGCCCGCATCGTGGGGCTGCGCGGCGCCGGCCGGTCCTACCAGGCGATCGCCGACGCGCTCAACGCCGATGGCATCCCCACCGCCGGCCGCGCCGCACGTTGGGGCAAGTCCAGCGTTGCGAGCGCGGTCAAGACCGCCCGTCTCAACGACCGGGCCCGGGCCCGGGCCGAGGAGTTCGCCCGACGCGGAGATGACGGATGACCTGCAGGACCCGCGGATGCACCCGTCCGGCGGACGGCGAGTCGTTCTACGGCCGGTGCGCGGTAGACATGTGGTGCACACACTGCGACGTCAAGGAGGTGCGCGTCGGGCAGGTCTGCGACACCTGCCGCGAGTACGAACGCACCCACGAAGGACGGCCACGCCCGATGGACCTGATCGAGCTGCAACGCCGACGATTTCTCAGCGATGACCGCTGAGTTCCCGCCTTCCTCCAGTCCGGATCAGTCAAGGTCTGACTCATCGATCAGGATGGACTGGCTGGACTCCAGCACGCCGTGCGGGGCATGGACGGTGCCGCGGACGGTATAGCGGCCAGCCTTCAGGGCGTCGGAGGGGTGCCAGTCCTGGGGAAAACGGAACGTGGGGTTCGTTCCGGACAGCAACCCATGAAGACTGTGGCCGAACCCGACCGGCTCACGGGAGACAGAAACGCAGAAGGCCGTCTCGCGAGGGAACCCGTCAACCAGCAAATCACACAGCAGCGTCGGGCCCCGGTCGCCGCCCGGAAAGCGAACCACCTGAAGGTGCAGACGCACCGTCGACTTCATGCGACGCACGCTATTCCTGCTCGACGGATACCAACAGGGCTGGAACCCGAATTGTTGCAGCCCGTGTCCGACCGCGGCAGAGTGCAGATTGTCAGTGTGGCCACTCGACCGCCCAGGCCCACCGGCACCACCCCTGCGGCAGCAGCGACATCGTGATGTCGTATGCCTCCCGCATACTCGGTTGGGTAGCCCATCCCCTCGTCTTCCCCCGGAGGGGCCATGACCGACGCTGAAGCCGCAGACATCTTCGAACGGTTCCACCGCGAGCAGCTGCCCGCGCGCGTGAAGGAGTTCGAGGACGCAAAGCGCGTGCTCCGACGGCGCTTCCAGAAGAAGGGCACCGCCCTGTACCGGCGCACCATCGCCTGCGCGCGACGCTCGGCCCGACGCTTCAGCCAGACCAAGGCACTCGAGCTCGGCTACCTGACCGAGGAGCAGATCGAAGCAGCCCGAGTGGAGAACGAGCAGCTGGTCCTCAGCTACGTCGGCCCCACCGAATGACCCGCCTGCATCAAGAGGTGCGGACCCAGCGGCGCACACGACGCCTGCTGCTGGAGCACCGGCTGACCGCTGTCCTGGCCCTTCTCGTGGTCCTGGCCGCGGTCAGCCTTCAAACGCTGTGGCCGATGGTCACCTGAGGAGTACCGAGCCATGCGTCACCTGCAACCCGATGCGCAGCAGGTGCTGCGGACCTACCTGCCTTACCTGATGCAGGAGCTCGGGTTGGAGCGGTGGACGATTGACGTCCGGCCTGCGGCGGCGAGGGACGGCGCCACTGCCCATATCGATGTCACCTACGCCACCTGGTACGCCGAGCTGCACATCGCGGCGGACTGGTCGGACTACACCGCCGAGGCCCAGCGCAACACGCTGGTCCACGAGCTGCTGCACATCCTCCACCACCCCCTGACCAGCTACGTCGACGAGCTTCTGGACGCGCATGGATCCGCACCGATGCGCGAGGTGATCCGCACGCAGGTCGAAGCAATGGTCGACCGCCTGGCTGGCATCATCGCCCCCACACTCGAGCTGCCGACTGCCGGGTTTCGCGAAGGTCTCGAGGGCTGGCTCGGCACACGGTTCACCGTCGACGAGGTCATCGACAGCGTCCCCTGATGCAGCTGCCTCGTCTCTGCGGCTGCGGTGACGTCCACCAGGCCGACGAGGTCTGCCCGCGTCGGCGACGCCGGCGCAACACCGGCCCCACCGCCACCGAGCTGGGGTATGACCACCACTGGACGCGGACGCGCAACGCCTACGCCGCTGCCCACCCGGACTGCGAGTGCGGAGGCTATGACCGCTGCGACCATCCGGCCGGCAGCTGCACGGTGCAGCCGCGCGAGGTCGACCACGTCGACGGCCTCGGTCCGCTCGGCCCGCACGGCCACGACTGGGCCAACCTCCAGCACCTCTGCTCGACCTGTCACCGCCGCGCGACACAGCATCGCCGCAGACGGGGGGGTGGGGGGAGCGGGTCCTCGTCTGGGGAGTGACTCGCCAGACCATCGGGAGGTTGTACGGGTTCGGGAGTCCGCCGAAGCCTGCTTGGGGGGCCCGGATCGTCCGTGAACCAGCCGGCTTCGGCGGCTGGGGGACCTGTCGCCAATCTGAGGAGGTGGACGTGCCTGGACCGGAGGGCAAACGCAACCCGGTGCGGCGCAATCGCGAGTCGGCATGGGTGGATCTGCCACGCGGGACCGATGAGGTGCCGACGCTGCCCCGCCCCAACGGGCGTGGCTGGTTGAAGGCCACCCGGGACGCGTGGGCGCGCTGGTGGCGATCGCCGATGGCGCACGAGTGGGACGCCTCGGACTACTACCAGCTGGTGTCGATCGCGGTGCTGCTTGACGACTGGCTCCGGGGGGACCTGGACAGCCTCAAGGAGCTCCGCCACTGGATGCAGCACTACGGCCTGACCCCCAAGTCGCGGCGGACGCTGCGGTGGGCGATGCCCGACACGGGTGATGAGCGCGGGCCGGACGAGGCCCGCCGGGCCGAGGCGGCCGGCCGGTCCCGCCAGCGCGGTGACGATCCCCGCCGGTTGCGACCGATCGAGGGTGGCAGGACGTGAGCGAGGAGGAGCTGCCGCCCACCCTGGGCCCGGTCGTCATCGACTGGATGGAGGACCACCTGGTCCACGGACCGGGCCCGATCGAGGGTGACCCGTTCGTCCTTCCGGTGGAGCATCGGGCGTTCGTCTGCCGACTCCTGGAGCTGCAGGTCCTGCCCGACGGCGACCCGGGACCGTGGGGTGTCGGCGTGCGGTGGCGGTGGCGCCGCGCACACCTGGAGCGGATCAAGCAGTGGATGAAGAGCCCGCTGGCCGGCGCCCTGGGTCTGGCCGCCCTCGCCGGGCCGTGGCGGTACGACGGGCTGGACAGCTACGGCGACCCCGTCGGCGTCCCGATCCGCTCGGCGCGTGTGCTGGCCTACGCGGTGTCGGAGGATCAGGCCGATTTCATGTTCAAGCCGGCCCGCGGCATGGCCCTGGGATCCGACATCGCCAGCCGCTTCGACGTGACGATGGACCGCATCGCCACCGCTGACGGGTCGGGGGAGTTCAGCCCCCAGTCCTCCCGCATGAAGTCCAAGATCGGTGACGGCGCCGACCTGGTCATGCTCGACCAGACCGAGTCGTGGACCACCCACGACCTGACCAAGCTGGCCGAGGAGGCCACCCGACAGGCCGCCAAGCGCTCCGGGCTGCGGCTGGACCTGGCCAACGCCGGATCCCCCGGCGGCGGGTCGGTCGCAGAGGAGGCCCGCAAGCCCTCCCCCACCGCCCTGGTCGACGTCCGCGCCTCCGACGGCACCCACGACGTGTCCACTCGCCGCGGCCGCCGCGACGCGCTGCTGCAGGCCCGCGGTGATGCCGACTGGATCGACGTCGAGGGCCTTCTGGACGACGCCGATGACCCGACGGTGGACCTGGCGGAATGGATCCGCTGGTACACCGGCCTGTGGGCGGAATCGGCCGACCAGCCCTGCACCAAGGACCGCTGGACGGCCGTGTTCGAACGCAAGGCAGACCCCGTCAGCGCCGGCGACAAGGTCGTGCTGGGATGGCACGGCCGCCGCGACGACGCTGCCGCACTGGTCGTGTGCCGATTGCACGACGGCAAGGTCCGGCTGCAGAACCTGTGGGAACGACCCGAGGGATCGGCGGGAGAGGACTGGGAGATCGGCGAGGACGTCGTCGACCGGGCCGTCAGCGCCGCCATGGAGATCTACCGGGTGGCGATCCTCGCCGTTGATCCGCCGCACTGGCGGTCGATGCTGCTGCGCTGGACCAGACGGTGGAAGCCCTACCGCGACGGACCGGTCCTGGCGGTGCAGACCCAGAAGCCAGCCCAGTTCGGCCCCCACGTCGACGCCTTCCTGGAGGAGCTCCGCGGCGTCACGTTCGCCGCCGACGTCGACGAGCGTCACGCCCGCCACATCGGCAACGCCCGCAAGTCCACCGCGTCGGGCTACACCACCCTCGTCCGCGCCGGCCGGGCCCAGCCGCACACCGCCGCGGTGTCCACCGCCATCGCCCGCGCCGCCCGCGCGGTGGCGCTCACCAAGCCGCCGAAGTCGTGGGGCCGCAACCGCGCCGACGCCCCGGTGCTGATCACGTACTGACCGACCGACGAGCAGGAGGCCCGCAGGTGGACGACGACGACCTGCTGGCCCGCTCCCCCACGGACTGGATCCGCAAGCTCGAACCACGACTGAGGGACCAGGCCGAGCACGCCGAGCTGCACGACAGCTTCTACTCCGGCGACCGGCGGCTCCTGCTGGTCGAACGCGACTTCCGGGACATCTTCAACGGCCTGCTCGACAGCGTCCGGGTCAACCTGTCCCGCATCGTCGTCGACGCCCGGGTGGAACGACTCGCCATCGACGGGTTCGCCGTCGACGACGACGACGGTGCCGACGCCGTGGACGCCAACAGGGTGGCCCGCACCGCCGCAGCCATCTGGCGTCGCAACCAGCTCGACGAAATGGCCGGCATCGCCCACCTCGAGCGAGCCATCAAGGCGGTCAGCTTCGGTGTCGTGTGGCCCGACGACGACGACCGTGCCACCGTGTCGATCGAGGACGCCACCCAGATGGTCGTCGAGCGGCGCCCCTGGCCGCCCTACGACGTCGTCGCCGCCATGAAGGTGTGGGAGGACGACTGGGACGGCACACGCTTCTGCGAGCTGTATCTGCCCGACGGGATCCACCGGTTCGTCGGGGGCAAGCGGCTCGCCGGCGAGCTGTGGGTTCCCTCCAGCGTCCGCATCGCGTCGGGCTGGCGGCCCGCCCCCGGCACCGACGTCAACGGCCGTGACGGCCGCAACCCCTTCGGTGGCCTGGTGCCCGTGGTGGAGCTCACCACCCGGGCACGACTGCTGAAGGACCCGCAGTCCGACCTGTACGACATCGCCCCCCTGCACGACGCCTACGACGTCACGATGGCCCAGTTGGTCATCGCCGGCAACTTCTCCGCGATCCCGATCCACACCATCGCTGGCGCCATCATCCGCGTCGACAAGGACGGCAACCCCGTCGACGAGGACGGCAACCCCACACGCCCCTTCGACAAGCGTGGGGACCGCAACTGGGTGTCGCCGGACAAGGACACCAAGTTCGGGACTCTCCAGCCCGGCAACCTCGGTGAGATCATCAAGACCCGCGCGGAGATCCTCACCGGCGTCCGCGGCCTGTCCAGGGTGCCCATCCACTACTTCGACCTCGGTGGCACCTCCGGTGTCGGCGCGGAGATGCTCAAGGCGCTGGAGGGCCCGTTGGTCCGTGCCATGGCCGCCGAGGAACGCGCCCTCGGGCCACAGTGGGCCCGCCTCCAGCAGCTGGCCCTCACCATCGAGTCCCCCGACCTGGCCAGGGCACCGCTGCGGACCGCGTGGGCAGACACCGAGACCCGCGCGGACTCCCAGGACGCCGACGCCTTCAGCAAGTTCCACACCGCCGGCGTCCCCCTGGACGAGGCCATGCGCCGCGCCGGATTCGGCGAGCGGGCCATCCGCCACGCCGTCGAGCTCAACGCCCACCTCCTCGCCGGCGACGACCGCCAGGACGGGCTGGACCTTCCCACGCCGCCACGCCGCGGCCCGACCACCCCGGTACCGGCGCCGCCGCCGGCCGCATGACCCCACGGAGACCCGATGACCCGTCTGCTGCTCACGCTGCTCGCCCGCCTGCTCGGCCCAGCCGCCGCGGTGCTGCCGCTGCTCACCCTCGCCCTGTTCGACACCGACGGCGGCGACACCGACGACGAGGACGACGACGAGGACGACGAGGACGACGACGAGGAGGACGGGGACGACGAGGACAACCGTGTCGCCGAGCTCGAGGCCGACCTCGCCAGGGAACGCACCCGTCGTCGCCGGGCCGAACGCAAGGCCCGCAAGGCCCGACGTCGCGCCCAGGAGGGCGACAACGACGACGACGAGGACGACGACGACGAGGACGACGGCGACGAACGCCGCCGGCAGGAGCGCCGCACGTCGCGGACCAGGATCGCCCGAGCCAACCGGCGGGCCCTGCGGGCGGAGGCCAAGGCGCTGGCCCTCGAGTCGGATGTGCGTCGTGATCGCGTCGAGCAGTTCCTTCGCCACGTCGACCTCGACGACGAGGACCTGATGGATGCCGACGGCGACATCGACGAGGACGCCCTTGCCGAGGCCATCGAGGACGCCATAGAGGACGTGCCCGAGTTCATCGACTCCGCCGGTGGTGGCAACAACGACGACGACGGGGACGACCGCGGTCGCCGTCGTGGACGTGAACGCGAGCGGCGTGGCCAGCCCAACCGTGGCGCCCGACGGACCCGTCGCACACCCATCGGCGAGCAGGTCAAGGAAGGCCTGGCGCTCATCGAACAGACCACCGGGCTGCGCTGACCCGCGCCCCGACCCGCTCACCCGAACCCGATCCACCTGCAAGGGAGCATCGTCATGACCACCACCGACCCCAACGACTTCGCCGTCTCCGAGACGACCTACGCCGACGAAGACCGCAGCTGGGCGTCGTCCCAGCTGCTGATGTACGGCGCCAGGGAGACCATCACCCTCGACGGTGACCTGTTCACCGACTTCACCGACGGCCACGTCCCCTCCGGGGTTGTCATCGGTGCCGCAGTCGGTGAGCTCGGTGGCCCCTACGCCGGCAACCCCAACGAGGTGGTGGTGATCACCCGCACCGCCACCGGTGGGACCGTCGACATCACCCTGGACGGCGAGACCAACGCCGGCGTGTCGATCGTGGCCGCCACCACCGCCGCACAGGTCCTGGCTGCCCTGGAGGCGCTGTCCAACGTCGACGCCGGCGACGTCACCGTCACCGGAGACGCCGGCGGCCCGTTCACCGTCACCTTCGTTGCCGGCCCCTACGCCGGCGTCGACGCGCCCGACCTGGTCATCGACGACACCGACGCCACCGGCGGCACCGTCCTCGCCGCGGTCACCGACGGCGGCACCGACGTCGACGACGACACCAACCTCGCCCGCGGGCACCTGCTGACCACCGTCATCGGGCTGACCGCCGGCAAGCACATCCCCGCGGTCGTCATCCGTGGCCCCTACGTCGTCCACGAGGCCCGTCTGCCCGACGGGCACGGCCTGGACGCCGCCGCCAAGCGGCAGCTGTCCGAGGTCCTCTACCGCTGACCCGGCGGAACCCCAACCACCAACCCCCCTGCCAACAGGAGCTGATCCGCCGTGAACCTCGTCACCAACCTGGTCCCCCTCGATGTCCTGACCGCCACCATCCGTGAGCTGGAGTTCGGCGAGAACGAGCTCCAGGCCTACCTGCCCAACGTGATGGTCGAGGACGTCGACTACCGCTTCGCGGAGGTGTCGCGCTCCAACCGTGCCGCCCGCATCCGTGCCTACGACGCTCCGCCGGAGGTCGGCAAGCGGCCCGGCGTCACCGAGCGTCGGGGCGGCCTGCCGCCCATCAGCGAGATCTACCCGCTGACGGAGTCCGAACGTGTCCGGCTGCGTCGCATGCGTGGCGGCGCGCTGGACGTCATCCGCCGCAGCGTCTACACCGACTCCGCGCTCGGCACATCAGCGATCGCCAACCGGGTGGAGATGCTCCGCGGCGAGGCGCTGTCCACCGGCGAGGTCGTCATCGACGAGGGCGGCGTCACCGTCACCATCGACTTCGGTGTCCCCTCGGGATCGAAGAAGACCGCCGCGACCGCATGGACGACGGTGACCGGCAACGACATCCTCACCGAGGAGCTCGGCTGGCTGGCCGCCTACCGGCTCGCCGCCGGCGGTGCCCCCGGCGAGGCCGTCACGTCCTTCCAGGCGCTGTCGCTGATGCTGCGCAACGCTGCGGTCCGCGAACAGCTGTCGGTCGGTGGGACCGTCCCCTCGATCGTCACCCCCTCCCAGCTCAACGACTTCCGCCGCTCCCACGGGCTCCCGCCGATCCGGGTGTACGACCGTCAGGTCGAGGACGCCGACGGCAACCTGCAGCGGGTCATCGCGGAGAACAAGCTGGTCTACCTGCCCGGCTCCGGTGAGACCGACCCGTCCCGCCGTGTCGGCGAGACCCAGTGGGGTGTCACCGAGGAGTCCGCGGAGCTGGCCGAACGGCAGATCATCGACGCCGACGACGCCCCCGGTGTCGTCGCGGTCACCCTCAAGGACGACCTGACGTCCACCACCTACACCAAGGTGTCGGGGATCGCGCTGCCCGTCATCAAGCAGCCCCGCAAGATCCTCACTGCCACCCTGTGGCCCGCCGCCTGATGCGAGTACTCGCCACATCCGTCAGCCTGCCCGACCCCGACCGGCCCGGCTTCTGGCTGCAGCTGGACGCCGGCACCCCAGACACACACCAGGTCGGCGACGCCACGCTCGCCGACCTGGTGTCCAACCCCGCGGCCTGGACCGACCTCGACCTGCCCGACGACGACATGCCGGCCGACAGCCTGCCGGTCCCGTCGGACGGGCCGGAAGACGGGCCGGCCGATGGGCCGTCACCCGCCGGCCAGGAACCGCCCCGTTCGGGCAAGGGCGCCACGACCGACGCGTGGGCCCGGTTCGCCACCGACCTCGGTGTCGATCCGGGTGGACGGGGACGCGACGACCTGATCGCCCTGCTGCTCGAGCAGGCACTCATCGACCCCGAGGAGTAGCCGATGGCGACCTGGACGCCGACCCCCGACGACATCAGGTCGTTGCTCCCGTCGTGGGCCAACGCCATCCAGGACGACCTGGCCGGCGCCGTGGCCGTCCGGGCAACCGCCGACGTCGGCGCCGACGTCGGCGCCTTCGACCCGACCCGGCCGATCAACCCGCGCGCTGCCGCCTCCGACCGGATCACTCTCGGCGATCTCGCCCGCAACGCCGCGGCGCTCCGCGCCGCCCAGCAGTGGGCCAGCGGCTACATGCCCGAACGGGCCGGCGCCACCGCGGGGATCGTCCAGCAGCTGCAGGACCGCTACACCGAGGCCGTCGAGCGGCTCCGCACCAACGTCGGCATGCACGGCCGCATCGGTCACGGCGAACCGGTCACCGGATCGGTGCGGATGACCCTGCCGACCGTCGGTCGAGGACCTTCCGATGTCGCTCGAGGCTGACCTCAGCGAAGGCCTGGCCGCATGTGATGGCCTGATCGACCGCGCATCGGACCTGCGGCCGCTGCTGCAACGCATCGCTGAGGACTTCACCGCTCTCACCCATCAGGCGTTCGCCGCACACGGACCCCCCGGACAGCCCTGGCCGGCGCTGGATCCGGACTGGGCGGCCCGCAAGACCGGCCCACCGGGTGTCTTCACCGGGATGCTGCAGCGTGCCGTGACCGGCGACGCGACCATCGGCGCGGACCGAATCGGCCTCGACGCGCCGCCCCACGTCCGCTACTTCACCGCCGCCCGGCCCATCGCCCCGACCGACGACGACCTGGTCCGGCGGTGGATCCCCATGGCCGAGCAGCACCTCACCGGCGCCGCCGGCGGACAGTTCGACGGAATGGTGTGAGATGACCCCCCTCGTCACCACCGCCCAGCTGCGCCACGCCGTCGAGGACACCCTGAAGCTGTGGCTCCCATGGGCGCTGGCGGAGGCCTGCGCCGCAAACGACCTGCCACGCGATCACCTCACCGTCCCGGACGACGACGCCTGGCACGAGCTCCATGACGTCGAGGAGCTCATCACTGCCGCCGCCAAGATCCCCGCCGGCGCCGTCGTCATCCCCGATGAGGAGTACGCCGACACCCGCCGCCACCAGGGCCGCTACCAGATCATCGTGGGCGTCGTCACCCGCGGCGTCGGATTCGACGACACCGTCACCGTCAACGACCTCTACCGGGCCGCCATCCGGATGGTCCTCGTGCAACAGCCCAGCCTCGGCGGGTTCGCCGGCGACACCCGGGTGCGTCGATCCAACTACCGGCCCGTCGCCGGCGACGTCGCACGCACCCTCCTGTACGGGCGCGTCTACGCCGACACCCGCGTCGACGACATCACCCCACCGGCCCACGAGGCACCAGGCGAACCCCCCGACCCCATGCAGGGCATGCCGCCCTGGACGGTCCCCACCGACCTCGAGCTGTCCGTCGACCCGCAGGAGCGCAGCTGATGACCACCCCCATGACCAACCCGGGACCCCGCCCCGTGGTCCTGCAGGGGACCGGCCGGGTCGTCGGCGCCGGCGAGAGAACCGACGTCGCCGAGGAGGACCTCGACACGCCCGGTCTGCGGCCCGTCCGGCCTCCGACAGGGCCGCGGCCGCCGGCCGGGAATGCCCGCACCGACCAGTGGGCTGCCCACGCCGCCTCCATCGGCGTGGAGCTGCCCGACGACGCAACCCGTGACCAGATCAAGGCCGCCGTGGCGGCCCACACCGAGGAGAGCTGACCATGCCAGTGGAGATCACCGACCGGGCCGTCGAGGCGGCATCCGGTCCAGCCACCAACACCGGCGTCGTCTTCGTCGTCGACCTGTTCGAGCGCGGACCCACCGAACCGACGTGGGTCCGCAACCTCGACGAGGCCGTCCGCTCCCATGGTGACCGGGTCACCTACGGTCTCGCCTACGACTGGCTGGACACCGCCTTCGCCGACGGACTCGGGGGCGCCTGGCTGCTCCGCCGTGTCGGCCCGTCGGCGGCACGGTCGACGCTGACGCTGGTCGACGGCGACACCGCCGATGCGCTGACCGTCGACGCGCGCGACCCGGGCGGGCACGGCGACCGGATCAAGGTCCAGGTGGTCGCCGGCTCCACCGGCAGCCTGTTCACCCTCGTCGTGTCCTACGACGACGTCGAGGTCGAACGGTGGGTCGACCTTGCCTCTCCGGCCGATGCCGAGGCACGGCTGGTCGACTCCAGCTGGGTGCGCGGGACCGCAGAGGCCGGCGACAACCCGGCGGTGGTCGCCGCGACGGCGCTGGCCGACGGCGACGACGACCGTGCCAACGTCGACGACGACACCATCGCTGCCGACCTGGCCCGCATCACCGAGGACTACGGTCCCGGCCAGGTCGTCGTCCCGCTCGGCACGACCGATGCGGCCCGCGCGGCGATCCGGGCCCACTGCGACGGGTCGATCACCAACCGGACCCCGTTGCTGGACGTCCCCGCCGGCACCGGCGCGGCCGCACTGGCGGCGATCGCGGCGACTCAGCATGCCGCCGCGGAGATCCGCAAGCCGGTGTTCGGCAACTGGCTGTGGGTCCGAGGGATCGCCGGCGGCACCCGCCGTCTCGTGCCCCCGTCGGCCCTTGCGGCGGCGTTGGCGTCACGCAACGACGCGACCGCCCATCCGATCAACTCGCCCGCCGGCCGTCACGGCCGGCTCGCGGAGACCTCCATCGTCATCGACGTCGAGCAGACGTTCACCGAGACCGAGCAGACCACCCTGCGGGAGGCAGGCGTCAACGTGGTCCTCTCCGACCGCCGTCACGGCATCCACATGGCCACGTGGCGCAACACCTACCAGCCCAAGCCCAACGGCGACCCGGGCAAGTGGGCGTTCCTCGCCGACGTCCGCACCGCCATGAAGCTGATCGCGGAGGGCAAGGAGATCGCCCACGAGTTCCTCAACGGGCCCCCCATCGACGGGCCCGGCGGATTCAAGCTGTCCGGCCTCCGCGGGACCCTTCTGTCGATGATGGACCGCAACGCCGCCAAGCGGGCCTTCTACAGCCCAACGGGCGACCCGGCCGACGCCGTCTACGACGTCGACCTGTCCGGCACCACCGCGACGGTGATCGGTCAGGGCCGCATCGTCGCGCAGCTGCCCTACACCCTCGCCGGGACCGCGGAGACCATCGCCCTGGACTTCGTCCGCTCCACCATCGCCTGACCTGTCCCCACCCGTCCGAGTCGTAGAGGAGATCTCCCATGGGCGCAACGCTCACCCGTTCCGACGCCATCGTCCAGGTCCGCATCCCCGGTGTCGCCGGCATCCTGCTGTTCGAGACCCGCAGCGGTGGCACGCTGTCGCGCACCACCAACAAGCGGGCCCGTGCCGGCTCGGGCTACCGCACGGGTGGCCGGTCCGGACCGGCCACCATCGAGGACATCGTCGTCACCCGCCAGCACGACCCCGACGTCGACTCTGCCCTCGCCGCCTACCTGGAGACCCGACAGGGCAAGCTGGAGGGCTGCGAGGTCATCGAGCCCGAGCTCGACGTCAACCGCAAGCCCCGCACCGACATCCGTCCCAAGCGGTGGCCGTCGTGCCGGCTGGAGCTGGTCAACACCTTCGAGCCGGACAGCGACAGCGACGAGCTCGGGATGCTGTCGCTCACCCTGTCCTGCCAGGAGCCGATGCGCCGATGAGCCTGCTGGAGGAGTTCGTCCGGCATCGCACGGAGGTCCTCGACGGCCTCGTCCGTGATCTGCCGGTCCCTCGGTACAGCCGCCCCCAGGTGTTGGTGCGTGTTCGTCCGCTGGACGACGACACCTATCTGGAGGCCAGCGAACGGGCCGGCAGCACCGACAGCGACCGGATCGACTACGCCGCCCGCATCGTCGCGACGGCCTGCGTCGGTGTGTACCTGCACGACCCCACGACCGGCGTCACCGAGCCGGCCTGTGCCGACGGAGGTGACCCGCCGACGTTCACCGATGGACGGGTCGCTCCGCTGGTGGGCGCCGAGACCGGCGGTGCCGTCGAGCTGGTCCGTGCACTGTTCGCCACCGAGGCCGACATCGCCGCGGCCATGGACGCCGTCCTGGGGTTCACCGGCTACGGCCGTCGGATCGCCCTGAAGGCCGTCGCGGGGAAATCGCCGGCCACCCCGTAGCCGCAGCGGCCGTCACCGCGGCCCTGCACGGGGTGGCCGACGCGCTCACCTACGCCCACACCGACGACGTCGAGCGGGTGTGGATCGATCACGTCACCACTGGTGTCGCCCAGGCCGACCTGGCCCGGCGACGCTGGCTGGTGGAGAACGTTGCCCGTGGCCTCGGCGCCCAGGACCTGAGATGGAAGGACTCCAGCCGTGCCTGACCTGTTCTTCCAGTTCATCGCCCGCGGCCAGAACCAGGTGGTCGGCGCCACCCGCGACGTCCAGGCAGCCCTGTCCGACACGCAGCGTGCCGCGGCCGACGTCGACGCATCCACCCGACGGGCCGGGGAG
The DNA here is from genome assembly GCF_003073135.1 of Euzebya rosea. NCBI lineage: Bacteria > Bacillati > Actinomycetota > Nitriliruptoria > Euzebyales > Euzebyaceae > Euzebya > Euzebya rosea. The sequence goes on along the minus strand of NZ_PGDQ01000004.1, from coordinate 162,233 downwards.
AGCTGGAGCCGGGTCGGGTCGACGATGACTCGCCGGGTGACGCCTGCCGCCGGGGTGCTGTCGGCGGGGTTCCGTGAGGTCGCGCAGGAGTGGGGCGAGGCGGAGCGGGCCATCCGGGCAGGCACCGGCGCCACCGGAGACGACCTGGAGGCGATGACCGACGTCGTTCGTGGCGTCGCCGGATCGGTGCGTACCGACATGGGCGAGCTCGGCGACATCGTTGCGGAGCTCAACACCCGGTTCGGGGCGACCGGCGAGAATCTCGAGGAGCTGACACGCCAGATGGCCCAGGTCGGCGAGATCGGTAACCAGCTGGACGTCGGCACCCTCCGCCGCACCTTCGGTGACTGGGGTGTCGCCACCGACCAGGCCTCCGACAGCCTCGACATGATGTTTCGGATCAGCCAGCTGACCGGCCCCAGCATCGACGAGCTCGGCCAGACCATCGTCCAGTACGGCGCACCGCTGCGCGAGCTCGGCTACGGCATGGAGGACGCCGCCCTGCTGATGGGCAAGTGGAAGCAGGAGGGTGTCAACCTCGAGCTGGTCATGGGTGGCCTGCGCGTCGCGATGTCGCGGTGGGCCCGCGACCTGCGTGACCCGGAGGAGGCCCTCGTCGACGTCATGGAGCAGATCGAGAACGCCGGATCGGCCGCAGAGGCCAATGGCATCGCCATGGAGACCTTCGGGGCCCGCGCCGGCGTTGACCTGTCCCGCGCCATCCAGGAGGGCCGGTTCGACCTCGACGCGATGCGACAGACCCTGCTGACGTCCACCGACACCATCGCCGACGCGCACGCGGAGACCCTGACCCTGTCCGACCGAATCGGCATGGCATGGGCCTCGGCTGAGGCGTCGATCGCCCCGTTCAGCGACGCCGGATTCGCGATCGCCGGTCTGGCCGCCGGTGCCGGCCCGGCCATCCAGGGCATCGGCGCGCTGATCACCAACGTCGGTCGGCTCCGCACCGCCGCCATGTCCGCTGCGGTGTTCATGACCGGCCCGTGGGGGCTGGCACTGACCGGCGCCGCAGTCGGCGTCGGTGTCCTGATGAGCCGGCACATGGACGCCAAGCAGCGTCTGGAGACCTACACCGCGGCGCTGGAGGCCGACTCCGGCGCGCTGGGCGACAACACCCGGGCGACGATCGAGAACGCGATCGCCAAGGCCGAGCTGTACGACGACCTCGCTGCCCTCGGCATCTCCACCGACACCTTCGTCGCCGCTGTCCGCAACGAGACAGACGCCGTCGCTGCGGTCGACGATGCGCTGAACGCAGCCCTGGACGCCGGCAGCGACTTCGAGGGCGGCCTGTACGCCCAGCGTGAGGCAATCGACGCGGTCACCCGCGTGTTCGGTGACCAGCGCGACGCCCTCACCGGCGCGCAGGAACAGCAACGCCAGCTGCAGATCGACCAGTCCAACGCCACCGACGCCGCCGTCCGCTACCAGGAACTCGTGGAGATGGGCATCCCCCATCACACCGCCCACGCCGCCGCGCAGGGGCTTGCCGCCGCCGCCGCCCGCGACACCGCAGACGCCACCGACACCGCCGCCGCCGCAGCCGCCCGTGCGATGGCCGGACACGACGGGTGGATCGGGACGCTGGACCGGCTGCGGGGCAGCGAGGACACCACCCGTTCGGCCATCGAGCTGACCACCCAGGCGATGCAGGCCCGCCTCGACCAGGCCCGCGCCGCCGTCGACCCGGTCTTTGCCGCCACGACCGCCCAGCGCAACCTGGCCGACGCCCAGGAACGACTCGACACGGTCCAGGCCGACGGGACCTCAACCCAGTCCGACATCCAAGCCGCCCAGGAGGACGCCGCCACCGCCGCCCTGGACCTCGAGGGTGCCCTCGTCGACCTTCGCGGCGCCCACAACGACGGCGAGACCTCCGGCGCCGACTTCCGGGAGGAGCTGCGCCGCCAGGTCGAGCAGGGACGCCTGACGGAGGAGACCTACGACGCGATCGTCAGCCGTCTCGGCGAGGTCGAGACCGCAGCCCGCCGTGCCGGCGTCGCCCTGTCCGGCGTGACCCCCACCGGACCCGTGCAACTGCCCGCAGGAGCCCGAGAAGCCCTCTCCGGTGCCGGCGTGGACACCGCCGCGTTCGACGCCACACCCGTGCTGACCGCCGGCCGGATCGACGTCGCCGCCGCACCCCGCTCCCTCGGCGAGGCCGGCACCAGCGTCCAGTTCCACGGTCCTGTCACGATCGGTGGTCGGACTGTGGCGGCGAATGACCCGGACGTGCGTGCGCTCGCCCAGCTCGTCGTCGACGAGGTCGACCACTTGCGGGCCCGACGCTGATGTCGGCCACGATCGAGTACTGGGCCCGACAGAAGCCGCCGGAGCTGATGGTCGTGGAGAACCTCGACGGCGGCCCGACGCTGGAGCTTCTCGGCTTCGATGCGGAGGAGATCCAGCGTCAGGGTGGCGATCCGATCTGGGAGACGGTGGCGCGTCCGCACCGCAAGACCGCGCGGGTGTGGGTCGGCAACGACGCCCACGAGCGTCGTCTGGACATCGAGATCAACCGGACACCCGCCGGCGGGTCGGTCCTCGGCGAGTACGACCTGATCCGCGGATGGCAGGGCAACCCCGACGCCGGTGTCGCCCCGCCGCGGCTGCGGATCCGCTGGGGCATGTGGCAGCAGCAGGTATGGCAGGTCGACCGGATGGTGTGGGGGCCGATGGACACCCGTGCCGACGGGCATCCCACCGGGCTGCAGGTCACCATCGACCTCGTCGAGGCCGTCGACCCCGACCTGGCGTTGACCGCTGCGGAGGAGGCCGACGCCGCCACCACCGACACCGACGCGGGCCAGGAGCAGACCTACGTCGTCCGGCCCGGCGACACGCTGTCGTCGATCGCCGCGGCCCTGCTCGGCGGCTGGGAACACTGGACCGAGATCGCGGCCCTCAACGGCATCGTCGACCCCCGGCAGATCCAGGCCGGCCAGGAGCTGAGGATCCCGTGAGCCTCGACCAGCTGTTCCTGGACGGTGACCGGGTGACCGGCAGCCTCCGGGAGGCCCTGGCCGGCGGCACGGTGGAGACCCTGGAGTCGATGGAACGGGCCGGCACTGCCCGGTTCGCCCTCCTCGACAACGATCGGACGTTCCTGGCGTCGCCGGCGGCGACGCAGCGGTCGATCGTGACCCTCGCCGGACGTCGCTACGACCTCGTGCGGCTGGTCGGCGCCGCGACGTCGGCGGTGCTGAACGTGGAGTGGGAGGACGTCATCGTCGCCGCGCTTCGCGACCGGACCGGAGCCCTCACCGCCGCGGCGGGCACCACGACCCGTGGCGAGTTCGCCGCCCGCCTGGCCGAGGAGGCCGGCGTGGCGTGTGAGTTCGAGCCGGGCGAGGAACCCCACGGGGGCCAGATCGGGCGGGGCATCGCCGACCCGAACGAGACGTCGTGGGATGCGCTGGTCCGCCTGGCCCGTGACGTGCGCCGCCGCTGCTTCTCCGACGGTCAGACGTTGCTGTTCGGCTCCGACGGCTGGCTGCGGTCCCGCCGCACCCCCATCGTCGTCCGCGAGGGTGTCGACGGGATCAGCCGGTTCGGGTTCACCATCGACCACGGAATGCCCGCCGCCGCGGCCAGCTTCCACACCACCGAGCCGTGGGTCGGACTGGTGGGTGACCCCGTCGACATCCCGGCCGGGGTCGGGCTGGTGGCCGGCGAGTGGCTGACCGCCACGGTGACCCGCAACCACGTCACCGGCGTCACCAACGTCGACCTGACCCGCCCACAGGAACCGCTGCCCGAACCCGACCACGAGGCGGTCACTGCCTTCGGCTTCGACGGGACCGTCCACGTGTCCGGTGGCGGCTCGGGGCTCCTCACCCCCGACTTCGTGTCGGTGGCCCTCTCCCAGACCGGCACCGCGTACGTGTTCGGGGCCGAGGCTGCACCGTCCAACCCCTCCCCGCGAGCGTTCGACTGCTCGGAGCTGGTGGAGTGGGCGCTGGCCCGCGTCGGCGTCCGATTCGTCGACGGGTCCTACAACCAGTACCTGGCCTGCGCCCGCGCCGGACGGGAGATCTCAGTCGCCGATGCCGTCCGCACATACGGGGCGCTGCTGTTCCGCACCCCGGGCCAGCCCGGCCACGTCGCCATCAGCCTCGGCAACGGCCAGACCATCGAGGCGCGCGGCCGCCGGTACGGCGTCGGGTCATGGTCGGCCACCGCCGGACGGTCCTGGACACATGGTGGGCTCGTCCCCGGCGTGGCGTACCGATGAGCCTGTTCGACCCGGAACGTCCCACAGTGGGCCTGCTCGCCGGCAGGGTGGCGTCCCCTGATCCGCTGCTCGTCGTCATCAACCGTCGGGGCGACGCCCCTGTCGGGCCGTGCCGCTACGAACCCCGCCGCATCCCCGTCGCCACCGCCGACGGGCACGTCCACCTCGCCGACGCCGGCACCCCGCCGGTCGGGACCGAGTGCCTCGTCGGGTTCGTCGACGGCGACGAGTCCCAACCATGGGTGATCGCCTTCATCGGCTGGCCCACAGGAGCATGACCATGGCCGACCAGCTCGCCTGGCCGATGCGGCTGGACCACACCGGCCGCATCGCCACCGTCGACCGGGACAGCATCCCCGGTACCGCACAGGCCGTCCGGCTCACCGTGGTCACCGACCCGGGCGAGCGGACCGTCTCCCCCACCTTCGGGACGCCCGACCCCACCTACAGCGGTCTGGACGAGACCGAGCTGCGCAGCCGCATCCGCCGATGGGTGCCCCGCGCCCTCCTCGACGTCACCGTCGGCCAGGCCGACGGCCACGGCATCCAGCCCGTCCGCATCGTCGTCACCGGAGTCCGATAGATGGCCTACACCCAGCTGCCGCTCGACACCGACCACACCAGCCTGCTGACCCGTGCAGTGGAGCGGATCAAGCAGCGCACCGCCGGCCGGTGGGTCCTCGACACCGCTTCGCTGGACGCCGCCCTCCTGGAGGAGTTCGTGCGGCTGCAACGCGAGACCCGTGTCGTGGCGATCGCCCGCACCGACGCCGAGCTCGACCGGTTCGGGTCCCAGCAGGTCGCCATCGCCCGCGGCGCCGCCACCCCCGCCACGATCGAGGCGACCATCACCGTCGCCAACACCAACGGCCACACCATCCCCGCCGGCACCCTCGCCGCGTTCGCGACCGGCGACGGCACGTTCACAGCGTTCACCACGATCGCCGACAGCGTCGTCGACGCCGACGAGACCACCGTGGAGGTGACCATGCAGGCCGTCCTGGCCGGCGTGCATGCAAACGGCCTCGGCCCGGGCACGATGACGCTGGTCCAGGCGCCCGCGGTCGTCGCCGGCATCGTCGCCGACAGCGTCGCGTCGGGCGGCACCGACGCCGAGACCACCGAGGCCTACCTGAGCCGGCTGACCGACGAGTTCGAGCTCATGTCCCCACGCGCGATCCGACCCGACGACTTCGCCCGTCTCGCCCGACGCATCGACGGGGTCCACCGCGCCGTCGCCCTCGACGGCTACGACCCCGACACCGACACCCACGACAACGCCCGGACGGTCTGGGTCGGCATCGTCGACGCAGACGGGCATGTCCCATCCGGCGGCGTCACGGCGACGGTCGACGCCTACCTGCAGGCCGAACGCGAAACCAACTTCGTCGTCCGCGTCGGCCCGCCCACCTACACCCCGCTGGCGGTGGCGTTCACCGTCACCGTTCTGACCGGTTACGACCCGGCGGTCGTCGTGGCCAACGCCACCCTGGCCGCGGCGATCTACCTGTCGCCCGGACGATGGGCCGGCGGTGACGAGGAGCCGCCCGCCTGGCGTGACGACCGGACCGTCCGCTACCTCGAGCTGGCCGCCCGGATCGACGCCGCCGACGGGGTCGACCACGTCACCGCGCTCACCCTCGATGGCGGCACCGCCGACGTGCAGCTCGACGGCCCAGCCGGGCTGCCCGCCCCCCTGGATGCCGACACCCCGACCGTGATCACCGGCATCGCCGCCTGACCCGAGGAGCCCTGCGTGACCGACGGACAGACCCGCTACCCAGCCCAGCTCGACGAGACCGACAACCTGCCGTCCATCGTCGGCTACGACATGACCGGCGACCCCATCGTGGGGGGCGACAACGACCCGGCCCGCAACGCCGAGAACCTCCTCGGGGTCATCACCACCGCCCTCCTGGCACTGGAGGCCAAGGTCGGCCGGTCCGCCTCCACCCCCGCAAACGGCTACCTGCTGCGCGGCGGCACCGGCAGCGCCACGACCTGGACCGCACCCGCCCAGATCGCCGCCACCGCCTGGGGGACCACCGGCGGCACCGCCGGACAGGTCGTCCGGGTCAACGACGCCGGCACGGCGCTTGAGTTCGCCGACGTCACGCCTGCCGATGGGACCGTCACCAACGCCAAGGTCGCCGACGACGCGGCGATCGCCGAGTCCAAGCTCGACCTGGCGTCCGACGCCGCCGCAGGCACCCCGTCACGCCGCACCCTAGGGACCGGCGCCACCCAGGCCTGCGCCGGAAACGACAGCCGCCTGACCAACGCCCGCCCCCCCACGGCCCACACGGCGTCCCACGCAACCGGCGGATCCGACGCGATCGCCCCCGCCGACATCGGCGCCGCCACCACCGGGGCCGTCACCACCGTCGCCGACGCCCTGTCCAGCCACGCCGGCACCGCTGGTGACGGTGGCCACATCGACCAGCAGCCAGCCGTCGCCGACGTCTCCCTCGGCGCCATCACTGCCCCGGCTGACAGCCCCGTGGACGCCGACACACTGCGTGACGACCTGGCCACCGGTGCGCTGGCCGACATCGGTACCGCCCTCACGGCCCTGGAGAGCACCGTCAACACGATCCTCGACCGGCTCCGCGACAGCGAGGTCATCGCCTCGTGAGCCGCGCCGACCGGATCGGGCTCGGCGACGCCGACTGGACCGCCACCAGGGGGTGGGCCTCCCCGTTCGCATGGGGCATCACCGGCATCGCCGACGCCACCCTCGAGTGGTACGAGGCGATCGGCCCGACTGCCCGGGCCGACGACGCCACGACCGGCTGGGTCGCTCTGGCATGGATGGACGGCGTCGGCCACCTCGCCCAGGAGACCGACAGGGCCATCCGCTGGCGGGGCGGCGAGCCCGGCCTGCAGCTGCTCCTCGACGTCGACGAGATTCCAGCCGAGTGGCTCGACTGGCTGTCGCAGTGGGTTGGCGTCCGACTGCCACCGGGTCTCGGTGTCACCGAGCAACGAAACCGGATCCGCCGTCCCGACAGCTGGGCCCGTGGGCGCACCGACACCATCCAGGCTGCCGTCGCCGACGTCCTCGAGGGCGACCGCGAGGTCGACATCCGCGAACGGCGCCGACCCAACGATGACACCGACCGTCCCTACGACCTGATCGTCGACACCTACACCGCCCAGACGCCCGACCCCGACACCGCCCTTGCACGCGCCATCGAGGCCACCCCCGCCGGGCTTCGGGTGGGGCTGACCGTCCGGGTCATCTCGGGCCTCACCTGGAACCGGCTCGCCGAACTCGGCATCAGCTGGGACGAGCTCGAGACCACCGGGATCAGCTGGGACGAGCTGGCCGGCACCACCCCTCTCGAACTGCAGGAGCAGCTGTAGATGGCCACCACCCCGATCCACGAGCTGCCCTACCCGGGCGGCGACGACGTTGCCGGCCTCGGCCGCACCAACCTGGCCGACCTCGCCCTCGCCGTCGAGCAGGTCATCGAGGCACGTCGGCAGGAAGATATCGCCACATATTTGGCGCAGGACGATGCCGCCGATGGGTACCTCGGCCTCGACGCACACCTCCGCAACCCGCTGGCGATTTGGGCAGAGTTCGACACTGCCAACGTCTACGGAGAATCGTGGCTGGCCCAGACCTACCCCGACTGGATCACAGGCATCGACGCCCTGTTCGCCACCGAGATCGGCGCAGGTACGGTGGTCAAGACCGACGGAGGGCTCTGTTCCGACGGGGTCAACAACATGTATTCCTACCGGTTCGGCCCAGCCGTTGGCCGTCGGGTGTTGCTGGTCGCGGGGCAGCACGGTGAGGAAGTGCTGTCCCAGCACGCGGCGATGCGGTTCTTCCAGGGGTTCGTGCAGTCCAACCATCCGACGATGCGCTACCTGCGGTCACGCATCCAGATCGAGTGGGTACCCACCGCAAACCCCTACGGCTACCGGGCCTATCCCGGTTCCCCCAACGAACCGGGCCGGCTCAACGCCAACGACGTCGACCCGAACCGCAACTACCCGTTCCTGTGGACCCCGTTCGTGCCAGCCGACGACGCTCTCGGCGCAACCCTGGCGGCCAAGGGGTCCGCGGCTCTCTCGGAGCCTGAGACCGACTTCATCCGCGACCTGATCGACGCGCGCTCCAGTTCCTGCGTCATCGACTGCCACAACTTCGGTTCCAGCCCTGCGAACGAACTGCAGATCGTCCCGCCAACGAACCACATCGTCGTCGGTAGCCGGAGAGATCTTGCCTCCAGAGCGTTGCGGACCTGGCTGGGGGTCTACACCCCGGCGGCCACGTACTCGGTTGCCCAACCCAACCAGGGCAAGCCCCTGCTGGGAAACTGGGCCGGCTACTACGCCAGACACGTCGCCGGTCGCCTCGATGGCGCAGCGATCACCGTGGAGGCGTCCTCCACCCTTGAGGGCTCCGTGGGGGGGTCGGCTCGCCATCGCACCACCCAGGCAGCGCTGAGGTTGTACTGCGGGTTCATCTCCACCTACCTACTGACTTGGCTGGAGGCCACGTGATCGCCACACCCTTCGCGTCGACGGTCTACGGACTGCGGCAGGTTCCGGACTCGTCCACCTCGATCGCCGCTGGTGGGTCGCTCCTCGACGTTGCCTCCGCCCCCTTCCAGTTCGACATCACCTCTCAGGAAAACCCGTCCACGGCCACCGACCTGAAGGTCGTGTGGCCCTTCGACGGTCGCATGTTCGTCGACATCGCCGGCTATGCCATCTCGGGGGGTACTGCCACCCGAGTCAATGCCACCCTGCTGCTCAACGGTGTCGCTCAGTCGATGGCCTATGGGTCCTGCACCACTCCGGCGGCCAGTGGGGAGCGAGCCACGTTCGTCGGCAAGGCGGTCGTGCCGATCGCCGTGTCAGCGATGGCACTCAACACCCTCGCCGTTCAGGTCGAAAGGCTCGGCTCCAATACCGCCCACATCGGCCGCCTCACCCTGGAGGTCCGGTTCGAACCGGTGAGCCTGTCCGACACCGGACTGTACCCGCGACCGTCGAGGAACCCTAGCGCATGAACGATCTACCACCACCCGTCGACCACCTGCTCGTGGGCCTGTCGTTCATGAACGATGAGGTTCCCGAGGGACCCTACTTCGGCTACTGCGTCTGTGGGAAATGGCACTTGCAGGCCGACACCACCCAAGAGATCACGGCCGCCTACGACGACCACGCACTGCAGTAGTTCGGCTGTCGCACACAGTCTGCCAACCCCGACTGATCGACGGATATGTTCATGAGTGGAACGTAGTGTTCCGATCGTGAACGGTGTAGGCTGCACGCATGGCCTACGAGAACACCAGTGTCGCCGTCGACAAGTCCCAATCGGAGATCCGCAGGATCCTCCGCAAGCACGGAGCCGACACGTTCCAGTTCGGTGAAGCCGACATCCAGGGCACCCGCTGGGCCGCGCTGGAGTTCGTGCTCGACGCCACCCGCGTGCGGATGCGCGTCCCCATGAGCCAGCCCGACGAGAAGGCCATCAAGGCCAAGCTGTCCCGCGCACGGTCCAAGACCCGCGCGGACTTCGAGGGCGAGCACTACGAGCAGGAGGAACGCCGCATCTGGCGAGTCCTCTACTGGTCGATCAAGGCACGCATGGAGTCGGTCGAGGAGGGTGTGGAGACGTTCCACGAGGCATGGCTTGCCCACCTCGTGGACCCGGCCACCGGCCGCACCCTCTACGAGACGGCCAAGGTCGCGATCGACCGTGGCGACCTACAGGTCGGCGGCCCCGGGCTGCCGCAGCTGATGGCGGGGTCATGACCGGCCGCAGCCGCTGGACCGCGGTCGAGCCCACGGGCGACCCCGACCGGCGACGGCCGATCACCGAGGAGGAAGCTGCGGCGACCGGGTCGACGTCGGGCACGTGCGACGCCAGGCTCGACCTCGGCATCGGCGTCGAGCTGTTCGCCTGCGTCCTGCCGCCCTTCCACGACGGGATGCACCGAACCGAGGACGGCGACCTCTGGGGCACGCCGTGACGCTCTCGAAGCGGCTGGAGGAAGCCGCCAGGCTGGTCGCGCAGGACATCCAGTCGCGGCGCACCCCGCGCAAGGTCCACATGTACGACTACCAGCGGGCCGCGTTCGACGCCCGCGTGCAGGAACTCCTCAACCCGCCGCCCGACGCGCTCGGGATACCCTCCCCGTCCATGTCACCGTCCGGCTACATCGACCCGCCGACCGCCGAGCGGCTGGCCAAGCTCGCGGCCCGCTGGCAGGACGCGGAGGAGGAGCTGCACGCCGCGCTCCAGGAGGCCGCCGACCTGGGGATCAGCTTCCGCACGCTGGAGCGGGTCACCGGCATCTCGCACCGGACGATCCACGGATGGGTCACCCGCCGCCGCGAGGCCGAGCAGAGCTAGCCGACGCGCAAATATTATTTGCGGTATCCGCACACCTGATGGGGCCGTCCTCGGCCGTCCGTGATTAGCGCAGTCCGCGCCGCGTAGGCGCAGGTCGGGCCGCTCCCACGAGCCGGCCAGCGACGGATACCTGCAGGAGCCGGCCGCCCTGGCGGGACGGTGCGGACCACGAATAGCTGTCCACAATCCTGGAACGGCCGTTCCCATGGCCCTCACCGGTGACTAGCGTGGTCCTGTCAACCAGATGAAGCGGCCCGGCGGTGCTTGCAACACCCCGGGCCCGGACCAAGACGTGGAGGTCTTGATCATGAACGACGGTACTCCCGCGCGCCCGCACGGCGCCATCACACTCATGCCGCTCACCGACAACGTGGCGGAGATGATCACCGCCGGGTTCCTGGCCGGCTACAAGCGCACCACCCGCGAGGCCTACACCATCGACCTGCGGCTCTGGTCGCGGTTCCTCGCCACCCATGACGTCGACCCGCTCGAGGTGCAGCGTGCCCACATCGAGCTGTGGATGCGTCACGAGGAGGACCGGCACCTGAAGCCGGCAACCGTGGCCCGGCGCATCTCCACGGTCCGGCTGTGGTACCGGTACGCCTTCGAGGAGGGTCACCTGCCCAGCGACCCTGCAGCACGGGTCCGTCGGCCCAAGGTCCACGACGAACCGATGCGCTACGACCGGCGACGCCGAGAACTGGCCCGCCACGCCACCCACGTCGTGGCCCAGCAGGTCGCCGCATCCATGCGGACCTGACCCCTCCCACAACGACTGCCCCCGAACGCCCACCCGCCGAGGTGGGCGTTGCCATGCCCGAAGAAGGGAACCCCCGTCATGACTACCCCTGACCAGCTGCTCGCCCACGCCCGGTCCCACCTGGGGGTCACGGAGTCGCCTGCAGGTTCCAACCGGCAGCCGTTCGCTGCGATCGCCGGCCACGCCAACGGCTACGCCTGGTGCGCCACGTTCGGCGTCGCCATGCAGATCCTCGCCGGGCTCGAACCGGTCTCGCGGTCCGCCTACACACCACGGGTCGCCGTCGACGCCGCCGCAGCCGGCCGGACCGTCCGGCTGGCCGACGCCCGCCCGGGCGACCATGCGGTCGTGGACTTCCCCGGCGGGAAGGGACGCATCGAGCACTACATCATCCTCGAGCAGCACCTGGGCGGCACCGTCTGGCAGACCATCGAGGGCAACACCTCCTCCGCGGGCTCCCAGACCAACGGCGGTGCGGTGCTCCGCAAGCGGCGAGACCTCGGTGCGATGGTCACCAGCGTGGTGTTCCGGCCCCGTTACACCGGCGCGACCGCCGGCGGGGGGCCGGTCCGGCCCGAGGGGGCGCTGCTGATGGAGGGCGACGCCGGCGACGCGGTCGTCGTCTGGCAGCAGCAGCTGGTCCACGCCGGCGGTGCCGACCTGGTCGTCGATGGCGACTTCGGCCCGTTGACCGCCGCCGCGACCCGCGCCTGGCAGGCCACCCTCGGCCTGCCGACCTCCGGGATGGTGGGCGCCGGCGACATCGCTGCCATGGAGGCCGTCTACGCCGCGATGGCCGCTGCCCGCCAGCCGGTCGTGCCCGACCTGCCCGCCCCGCTCCGCGAAGCGGTCCGCTACGCCGACGGCGTGGCCGCCGACGAGCGGATCGCCCGTGGCCTTGCCGCCCACCTCCACGCCCACGTCGGGTCGCTCGCCGCCCGCCAGCGGGTCGGCACCGTCTACCTCGTCGGGCGGGCCGCCGCCGGCGGGTACGACCGGCAGCTCGCCGACCGGGTCGTCACCGTCGCCGGTACCGACCGGCACGACACCCACGACCGGGCTCACGCCATCGAGTCCGACCACCTCAACAGCCTGTGACCGGAGACACCATGTGGGACCCCCCGACCCCGACACCCGACAGCCCAGCCGCAGACGACGGCGTGAAGCCGGGACACCGGACCAGCGAGTTCTCCGTGACCGTCGCCGTGATGGTGTGCGCCCTGCTGCTGGCCCTCGCCGGACGCATCGAGGGCGAGGCCGCCCTGGCGGCCATCACCGCGCAGGCCATCGGCTACGGCGCCGTCCGGGCTGCCGTCAAGCGCAGCCGGTGATCCGCCGAACCATCGGACAGGTACGCCAGCGGCCGAGAGTGGCGTTCCTCGCCGGGTTCTTCGCCTGGGCGGCAGTCATCCTTGTCCCGCCCTACAACGTGCCGCTGCCCGCACCCCAGCTGTGGCCGATCGTGGCCGGCATCGCCGCCTACGGCTGCACCACCGCGCTGCTGCGCGGCCGTCCCGTCCACACCGAGACCGTCCACCTCATCCGCGGCTTCGCGCTCGTCCGGGCCGTCGCCGTCGCCGTCGACGCCGTCGTCGACGGCCGCTTCGCCGACTCCACCCTCCTCGCCGTCGGCCTGTGGATCGGCATCGTCATGGTCACGGTCTGGTCCACCGAGCCAGAGGCCGCAAGGGAGCACGAGGGACATGCATGACCGCCCCACCACCACCGCCACCACGACCCCCGACCAGACCGGACCCGCCGACCTGGCAGACCGCCCGGGACGTGATGCTGTTCCTCGCCGGACTCGCCCTCCTCGTCCACGAGACGGTGCTGGCCACCGGCCCCCGAACAGAGCTGCTGGTCATCGCCGCAGCCATGCTCGGCCTCCCAGCCGTTCTGCGCCTGCCGACCGACCGGTCCTGATCACCCGCCGAGAGGGCCTGGTGCTGTACACGATGGCCGTCACCGTCGCGCTGGAGCTCGCCCGATGGGCCGGATGAACCTGCCCCGCCTCGACGACCTCGCCCGCCGCTCCGGCCTGCTCGTCATCGGCCTGCTCGTCATCGGACTCCTCGCCGTCACCGCCGTGGACCAGAAACGCATCCGGGTCCTCGTCACCGAACTCGACACCCAGGCCGACACCGCCCAGACACGCGAGGACGAACTCCTCCAGGAGATCTCCCGCCTCACCGACGAGGTCCACAGCCTCTCCGAACAGGTCGACGTGCTCTCCCAACAGGTCCGCGACCTCGGCGGCATCCCCCTCTCCCCCACCCAACCAGCCCCACCGGCACCAGCGCCGGCGGCGCCACCGCCTGCAGCCGAGCCCCCTCCACCGGCAGCAGCAGACCCGTCACCCCCGGCACCGTCGATTCCACCGGAACCCACCGCGCCGTCGGACGTCCCACCGCCGGACACCGATCCCGACCGCGGCCCCGTGCCGCCACCCCTCCTCGACACCGTCTGTGACCTGCTGCCCATCTGCTGATCCCTTGCCCCCACCACGGTGGGGGCAACGTCGTGCCCGGCCTCCATCCTGCCGCTATCCTCCGTCGACCCCGAGGGGACCATTCCCACGTCGGTCGCCAACCCACCCCCGGCGACCACCGGGCGTCGGTCCCCTCGGGTCTCCCGACAATCAGGCCGGATCGTTGCCTGACCATTCGGGATGCTGGCCGGACATGTGACGGGCCAGATTCTCGAACGACCGGTTGCAGCACGGACACACGCCAGCAGCCACCCGCTTTCTGGTCCTGGTCAGCTGCCCCTTGTAGGCCGCCTTGCTCCGCTTCTCCCGGTCCAGCAGCTCCTCGGTGTGCCGACGATTCCCACGCTCGGCAGCCAGCTGCCTCTTGAGGCTGTCGACCTCATCCTTCCGGGCGGTGTAGTGCTGCTCGTGCCCCGCGGGACACGAGAAGGTCTTGCCGTCCGCAAGCCGTTGATCCTTGAACGAGATGGGCATGGCGAAGGCCATCCCACAGTTGCAGCAGACCTCGGCGACCAGTCCCTCGGTCCACGACCGGATGATGGTTCCCCTGTTCATGTGCCTCACTCTCCTTCGTTGATGTCCTGGCGTCAGGTCGACGGCCACGCGGGGACGAGCGGTTGGGTCTTGCAGATGAGTAGGGGATGACGGGGCGCTCCGGCCTTGGCGTGCCCCAGGCACAGCGCGTCGGGACGGGCTCGTCGGATCAGTGATGCCCTCTCGGTGGCCATCGGGTGTGCTCCCCAGGCGACGACGACTGCAGCAGCGCGTTCGATGACCTGGTGAGGGATCGAATCGCCTTGCCTGCCGACCGGGTCGTCGTGATCGGTCAGCGCGCTGGGGTCGGTGGCGCGGAGGCTGTAGAGATTGACGACGGTGAACCCGTCGTAGCCCTCTCGTTGGGTGAATCCGCGCACCCGGCGGATGGTTGGGTCGTCGTCGGTGGCGTCGGCTGTGGATGGGTTGAGCATGACCCAGACCAGGCGTGGGCCGGCGCCCCACCAGCGGTCGAGCCGGTAGCGATAGACGTTGTCGTCGGACAGAACGGCGCTTGCTTGTTCGATGATCATGCTTCTTACGTACGCAGTTCCCTGCTCGATCGATGAAAGTTTCCCAATTGGCCCAGCGGAGGCGGCATCGGGGGTCATCCGGTCAGGTTGGTGATGGCGTCGGCGAGGTAGGGGCGGATGACGGGGTCGTCGGGCCGGTCGGACATGGGTCGGACGAGGCCGCCGGAGATCTCGCTGAGGCGTTGGCGGGCGGTGGGGGCTGCGGCGGCGAGCAGCCGGTGGGCGAGGGGTCCGTGCATGGTGGCGAGTTGTTGGACGCCGGCTGGTGGGGGGATGCGGTCGGGGTGGAGCTCGTGGAGCAGTTCGGGGATCCAGTCGGCGAGGTCGTCGTCGTCGAGGAGGTGGGCGACGGCGGGGTCGGCGAGTTCGCGGGCGAGGTCGGCGAGTGCCTGATGGTCCGCCTCGTCGAGCTCGAGCAGCAGGGTGCAGATCGGGTCGTCGGTGTCGAGGCCGTCGCCGGTGAGTTCGCGGATCCAGACGAGGGCGAGCTGCAGCTGGACGGGACGGGTGGGGCCTCGCGTGCGCGCGGGCGCGCGACTCGGGATTCCTTCGGAACTCTTCGGTACGTAGTCGGGGGGTGATTGACCCCCTTGAAGGGGGGCGATTGACCCCCTTGAGGGGGCTGATCGCCCCCTCTCGGGTCGGGTGAAGGGGGGCGATTGACCCCCTTCACCAGGGTTGTCCACAGGCTGTCCGGCCGGGTTGTCCACAGCTTCGTCGGGGGTGCCGAGGGCCCAGTCGGGCACCGCGATCCACCACGACCCGAGTCGCTGGTCGGGTTCGACGAGGGTGATCATGCCGGCCTCCCGGAGTTCGTAGAGCGCTTCGCGTGCCATCCGCCGGCCGTGCTTGTTGTCGCGGCCGCCCTGGTCGCGGCACAGCCCGGCGTAGTACATGACCTGGCGGAGGTCGACGGTGTCCTCCACCCGGTTCCACGAGACGGTGAGGGCGAGGACGGCGAGGAGGACGCGGCCGCGGACGTCGATGATGCCGAGCTCGCCGGCGCGGACGATGACCCGTCGCATGATGGGGCCGATGACCTTGTCGGCCAGCCGGACCCGGGGGCGTCGTTCAGGCACCGATGGCCTCCCGACGGTGGGTCCAGCCGGCAGGCAGCGCCGGCCGGCCGAGGGCGAGCTGGCGGACCTCGGCGAGGGGCCGGTGGTGTTCGCCGGGCACGACGTCGCCGGCGACGACCACGGCGGTGTGGAGGTCGCGGACGGCCCGGGCGTTGCGGGCGGTGACGGTCGATCTGCCCAGCTGCAGGGAGGGGACGGGACGGCCGGCGATGCGGCTGGCGATCCACGGCCTGGTGGCGCCGGCGGCGAGCAGGTCGGCGATGCGGGCATGGGTGATGGTGGCATCGACGAGGGCGCCGTCGGCGAGGTCGTCCAGGGAGGCGGTGACCGCCATGATCCGTTCGGCGGTGGCGGTGCGGCACCGCCTGGAGGGTGGCCGTCCCGACTGGCCGTGGACGAGCTTGGACAGGGCCCCGTGGGACACCCCGGAGAGGCGGGCGACCTGCTTGAGGCCGATCCCGTCGGCGGCGAGCTCGGCCAGCCGGGCCCGGACCGGGTCGGCATCGACCAGGTCGTGGGTGCCCCGCCGGTGGCGGAGCTGCCGGTCGCGTTCGTACACGACGTTGGCGTAACGGCAGCACTCACAGCGGCAGTCGTCCTGCACCGACTTGACGTAGGTGCCGTGGGCCCGGTGGCTGGTCGAGGGCTGCTCGGCCTCGATCAGCTGCAGGCACCACGGCTGGACCAGCTGCCGGACCCGGTCCTGCAGATGCCCACGGCTGCGGCCCATCTCGATGGCGATCGCCTCCCACGACTCGCCGTCGACGAGTCGTCGGGCCAGCCCGGCCAGGAATGCCGGGTCGGTCCGGATCGGGGCCCGGTTGCGGGCCCGCCGCAGGTGGGCGGCCTTCGCGGCCAGGCACGGCTCGCACCGACGGCCGTCGGGATGGCAGCCACCGCGGCTGTACCCGGCGAGCGTCCCGTGGCCATCGGCATCGGGCAGCAGTCGCAGGCAGTAGCTGGCCACCCTGGGCCGGTAGAACGACCGGTAGGCCCGTACCGGCACGCCGAGCCGTTCGGCGATCGCCGGCCAGTCGTGACCGTCGTGGAGGGCCCGGGCCAGGTCCCACAGGTACCGCTGGGACGTGCATGCCCGGTCCGGATCGAACCTTCGGTCAGCCATCGGCACTGACCCCCAGACGGGCGATCAGCTGGTCGTCGGGGATCCACAGGCCCTGCCGGCCGCGGGCCGGCACCGGCGGGGCGACCGGGCGGACGTCGTCGAGCATCCAGCCGTGCCGGCCACGGCCGAACCATCCCCAGGGCGCCTGGTCGGGCCGGTCCCGCAATGCCCGATCGGCAGGCAGCACCCCTGACAGGTCGGCGATGGCGACGACGACACCCAGCTCGAGGGTGGACAGCCACACCGCCCACGACCCGCCGGGCGGTGGATGGTCCGACCGGTCCAGCTCGGTGAGGATCTGCTGGTAGGTGGCGGCGTCCCACATTCGCTGGCCGGCATGGATCAGCAGCGGTCCGCGATGGGTGACGCGACGGCTGCGGGTCTCCACCGTCTTGATGCCGACCGCGACGAGGGAGGCCCACGGCTGGTGGATGGTGACCGCCCGCATCACCACCACCCCCGCGACAGGCTCCGTCGGGTGTGCCCGACCGGGGTGCGGCCCGTCTGGTACCAGCCGGACGGGTAATGGACCAGGCTGCTGGACTGCATCAGGTGCCTCCCTCGAGGAGCGGGTGGAGATCGAGCGGGACCGGACGGCCGGGGATCGGGTGGGCGCCGACCGGCCGGTCCCCGGGCCCACGGCCGCGAAGGCGGCCGTAGACCACGTGTGGATGAATGGGCCGTCGATCGGCACGCCACCGCTCGACGACCTGGGTGATCGCGATGCCACCGACGAGCATCAACGGGCACACCAGTCCGCCGCACAGCAGCCCGAACAGGAACGACGCCGGATCGGTCACGCCGCATCACCCCTGTCGAGCAGCTCCGCCGCGCTGTCGATCAGCTCTTCCGCGCTCAGAGCCGGCTCCTCCGCCATGTCGTACAGGTTCACGACGATCCCCCGGCCCGGCGTCGGCGGTGTCGGGGATGCCGGTGCTGACCGGCGAACTGGCACGACGCGAAGTGGGTTCGGTGGGTCCCGGTTCCCGGCTGGACGACCCGGACGACGGTCTCCTGCAGCAGGTTGGTCTCCAGCACCAGGTTGCCGTCGGCCACCGGGTCGACGTCCAAGGGGATCGGCCGGCCGGTCGTGGCCGCCTTGACCCACCGGATCCGGGCTCCGCAGCTCGCACATGTCGGTTTCACAGACCATCTCCCTCTCGAACGCGCAGGCCCTGGTCGGCCAGCAGCTCCGCAACATCCGACGCGGCGTCCACGACGGCCCGCAGCCGGCGGGACAGCGGGTCGTCCATCGCGACGGCCATGACCTCCTCCACCAGCGCTGCGCTGGCCCGCTGCAGCTCCCGCATCCGGCCGCGCACCCCGACGTCGTCGACGTCGTCGTGCGTGCCTGCGAGGGTCCAGGCCAGGTCATCGGCGATCCGGCAGCCGTGCACCTAGGCCACCGTCCCGAACACCGACAGCCGGGCAGCACACCATGCACACACCGGCCGGCCGACGGCGGCCGCGGCCAGCAGGACCGGCCGGCCACAGCCGCCACACGGCCGCTGCAGCATCGGCCCGGCCGACGTCGCCGACCCGGCCAGCTGACACACCACGAGCGGTCTCACGACGCCACCCGCCGGACGTCGTGGCTGGAACACACACCCGGGGCGATCCACCAGCACGGACCCTCCGGTGGGCCACACGCCCGATCATCCGAACAGCCACATATCCGGCAGGCCGTCGGATACGCATCGAGGTCGCCGGCGACCAGCACCGCCCGGCCGCCGACGACATCGACCTGGGCCTGCACCGGGAACGGCCACACGTTGCGGCACCGCACACACGACACCGCCCCTGCCCGCGACACCACCAGCCACGCCGGCGGACCACCGTGCCCCAGCGGACACACCAGCCCGTCGGCCAGCGGCCGGTCCACGACCTCCTCCAACCACGGACGTGACGGGAACCGCATCAGCACCGCCCCACCACCATCACGACGGACCCCGACATACACCGGACCCGCCATCACGACACCACCCCCGCGGTCGCATCGGCGGGCTGGCGACGATCGAGGACGTATGCGGCCTCGATGGCATCCGCCAGCTCCCGCAGCCGCGCGGCCAGGTCGGCGGGCGACCCCGTCCGATACAACGTCAGGCCCCGCATGCTGTCGTGCAGGTGCACCGACGTCTGCTCGCCCCAACCCTCGACATCGGTGTGGTAGCGATGCACCGTCAACGGCGGCAACTCGCCGTCCAGACGCACCGAGACCGTGGTCGACAGATCCATCACCGCACCCCCGCCGAGGCCGTCCGGGACGCGGCGCACCGCACGCACAGCGGCAGCAGCAACGGCCCCGCACGCAACGCGGTCCGCACGGTCCGCTGCGACACCCAGACCATCTGGTCGCAGTCCAGACAGGACCGCCGGATCGACGGCACGGCCGGGACGGGCAGGTCACGACAGCGCAGCGCCACGACCATCATCGGTTCGGCGGTCACGTCGTCACCCCGCGGGCCCGGTCGAGGTCGGCCTGCAGGTCACCCTCCAGGGAGGTGAGGACCTGGTACTCGTCGTCCTCGCGCAGGGCGACGTCGTAGATGTAGAGCTCCACCGTGACGCCGGCGCCGAGCGCCTTGGTCGCGACGAGCTTCGGGCGGCCCGCCGGGGTGGCGTGCCAGCTGATCTGTGCCGCACCGAGGACGGCCGCGGCCGCGATGAACTCGTCGCGGGAGGAGTACTCCCGTCGGACCGTGCCGATCCTCACCGGCCCGAGGGTCGCGGCCAGCGTCGACAACGCATCGATCGCGTTGACCTGCGCCCTCCTGGTCGTGTCGGCATCCGGACCACCGGACCTGATCGGCGTGACCGTCCCACTGGGGCTGGTCGATGTCGCAGTACTCATGTATTCTCGTCTCCTGCATTCGTCGTGCTGATGGATGACCCCACGACCCCTCCCCGGTCCTACGGAGAGGGGTCGTCTCGTTGTCAGGGCGGCCCCTCGGACGTGCCGCGTTCTCCCACCCCAGGGGTCAGGGGGTCAGGTACCGCGGCCGCGCTTGACCGGCCCATCGACGAACTCCGGCGGGCGCCCATCAGGTCGCCTCCGCCCACACCTGCTGGCCACACGCACGGCACCGCTCCCCCGGCTGCACCGGCATGTAGCCCGCCACGTCTCCCGCAAGGAACGCCTCCACCACCGCCGGAGGGATGCGCCAGGCCGACTCACCCACACGGACCGCGTGCAGCTGACCAGCCTGGATCATCTTGCGGACCGTGGAGGCCGAGCAGGACGCCAACCGTGCGAACTCCGGCACCTTCAACGCCCGACGGCCCTCACGACCGAAGTCCAGACCCGGCTCGTCAGCAGACACCACCGGCGCACTCACGCCGCCACGACCTTCCTGGCGGAAACGATCAACAGGCGCGGGTCGCAACCCAGCGCCAGCGACAGGAGCCGCAAACGGTCCGGCGTGCACGGCTGCAGCCCATCCAGGATCCGGCTCCCCTGCGAAGGGTGGAGTCCCCACCACTGCTTGGCGACGTGGCTCTTGGACTGCCCGATGAACCGCAACTGCGCGGCCACCATGTCGGCGTCGAGGACGATCACCTGGGGCAGCGGCACATCAGCCACGACCGGCGGGGGCCATGTCGACGTCGGAACTCGCTCAGTTGGGCTCATCACAGCGGGCATACTTTCATGCCTTCGATAGTTATGCAAGCATGTGTGCATGGATCATCAGCTGGCCATCCGTCCCTTGACACCGCAGGACGACCTGCTCACGGAGGAATCACCCTTGGTGGATCCGGCCGATGTGACACACGGGACCTCGTTCCCACGATCGTGGGATCTCGATGCCCAGCGATGCTGGGCGTGTGACGTCGACAACAACCCTGGGTGCGCAGCTGATGGAAGCGCGCGATCGTCTTGGGCTCACAGTCACCGAGGCCGCACGACGGGCAGGCGTCTCGCAGCCTTGGCTGTCCAACGTGGAATCCGGTCGGATCAAGACCCCTGGGGAAGAGCGGCTGAAGAAGCTGGCTCACGCTCTGGAGCTCGACCCGCTCGAGTTGCTGGAGGTGTCGGGACGGTTGACCGCCGAGCAGCAGCTGATGATGCAGCGGCGGCCGTCGTTCAGCGAGTTCGTCCACTCCGACCCGCGGCTGGACCGGCAGGCCGCCCGGGCGCTGGTGGCGCTGTACCTGCACTTCACCGGCGGCAGGGAGTAGCGATGGCTGGGGGGCCGGGGGTGCCGGATCGAGAGATCGATGAGCGCACACGCAAGGAGCTGAAGCGACAGGGCATGAAGATGGCCGGTGAGATCATCTGGCGTTGGGTGAACGGCAAATGGGAGTTCCGGCTGCCCGTTGACAACGACCTGGGCGCCCCGCTGCAGTTCGTGGCGCACGTGGCGCCGCGGGTGCTCCACCGACCGGTGATGCTGGTCTGTCACCGGGTGTCCGGACAGAACCTGTGGCGTCTGTGCGTCAACAGCACCCATGCTGAGGAGCGCACCCCCCGTGGCCAGCGCACCCGAGTGCTGGTGCCGACGACGCACAAACACCAGCACACCGACGCGCTGGGTGACAGGAGTCGGTACCTCCCCGACGACATCCCAGAGGTCGTGGACGACCGCCAGCGGGCACGCCAGCGGATGCGCGGGGTGTTCTACGCCTTCTGCGAGGAGATTCGCATCGAGACCGACGTCCGCTGGTACCCGCCGCTGAACGAGAGCGGCCCGCTGCTGGTGGAGGGGCCATGACCCAATGCGGCGACTGGCGAGACCAGCTGGCCACCACATGGCTCGGGATGGGGTGCTCTCAGACGTCTGACCGTCCCAACGAGTACTTGCTGGACCTGCCGATGTTCCGTGCCGACGGCGACGGTCTCACCGTGTTGCTGGCCGAGTACGGCGAACGGGTGATGATCACCGATCTATCGGAGACCGCTGCCTACCTCCGAGACCACGGGCGAGCGTTCTCGACGTACTCCATGAACCTCGCGACCAAGCCGTGGGGGGTCGAGGTCAACTCCGACATGGCGCTCACGGTCCGGGGGCTGACGAACGACGTCGGCGCCCTCCTCCTCGACCTGGCTTCGGCGATGCTGGCCGCCGGCTCCCACCACCGCACCAGAGCTGCCGTGGACGATGACCTGACCTTCGATGAGCAGGTCGCGAGGTTCATCGAGCGGTCGATGCCCGACGCGACCGTCAAGCGTCGTCCATCCCTATCGCTGTCGGAGGAGTGGACGTACAGGCCCTCGTTGACCGTGACGCCCAACGGTCACACGGCTGCGGTGCAGACTCTCCCCGCCGGCGGCAGCACCAGCCTCTATGTGTCCGAGGCCTACCGGACGCTGCTGCGGGTTCGTGAGCACCCCACGATCACCAGCACGTTGGCGGTCCTTGCCGGGGACAAGGAGGAGTGGCCGGCGCGTGAGGTCCGGGACCTGGCGGAGGTCGCACGTGTGGTCTCGTGGAGTGACCGTCGATACCTGCCCTCCCTGATCTCCCGACGTTCCGTGGACGTCGGTGCGCCGGGACTGCTGTGAACGATCCTTATCAGGGGAGGCGACGTCTCGACCTACTGAGCCATCCTCCTGCGGAGGAGCGCTTCGATTTCGCGCATGCGCCGGTCGAGGTCGCCCGCGAGACGGGCGGCGGTGGTGTGGTCGCGACGGAGGTCGTCGATGTCGTCCTCGTTGGCGGTGATGCGGGCGTCGTGGTCGTTGTTCATGGCGCAGTGGCCCCCTCAGGGAAGTTGGGGCGGCCGTCTCGGTGTCGATACCGCCGGTTCATCTTCATCGGATTGTTGTCGGAGCGACGCATCTGTCGAATGGGGCTGGTGGAAAACCTTGGGAACCGGCACGTCGGATCGGCGTTGCCTGCATGGATCGATCGGGGGAGGGGTTGCGGATGAGTGGTCGTGGTTGGGTGCTGGTGACGGTCGTGTTGGCTGTCGGGCTGGTGGGGTGCGGGTCGGGGATCTCCGAGGAGGACCTGGCCGCGGTGCGAAGCGAGGCCGCTGATGCGGAGGCGTCTCTGCGCGATCTGTTGGACGAGGCGGCGTCGGAGGCGGAAGCCGCGGCGGAAGCGGCCAGCGAGGCGGCCGACAGTGCAGCGGATCGGTTGAGCGGGTTGGAGTCGGAGCTCGCTGACGCGGAGGGTGCGATCGTCGTGGCGGAGTCCGAGCGCGACGCAGCGGTCGCGGATCTGGAGCCGCAGGAGGTACTGGCGGATCGGGCGTCGGAACTCGATGACCTGGCAGCTGATCTGGATGCCCGTGCGAACGGGTTGGAGGAGCGGGCATCGGAGCTGGAGGCCCGCGAGGCGGCGGTGTCGGGCACGGAGGCGGCGATCGCGGCGAGCACGTTCGGGAACGGCACGTTCATCGTCGGTCAGGACATTCCGGCGGGCCGTTACCGGTCCGACGGCACCGGGAACGGCTGCTACTGGGAGCGCAACACCGCCGATGGTGACGGCATCATCGACAACCACTTCGGGTCCTCCCCCGCGGTGGCCACGGTCCGGGACGGAGAGATCTTCCGGACCGAGGACTGCGGCACCTGGTCGCCGGCATGACGGCGCGGCGGCCGCGTGGGTCGGGGTCGGTGTTCTTCGACGCGTCGCGTGGGGTGTGGAAGGGGCAGGCGCCGGCGCCGGCGGGGCCCGGTGGCAAGCGTCGTCGGTTCCGGGTGCAGGCCGACAGCGAGGCGGCGGCGTGGGCGTTGTTGGAGGAGGCCCGAAATCGGGGGCCGCGGCGGGGCGGCAAGCCGCGGGAGACCCTCGGCGAGTACCTGGTGTGGTTCTGCGACACGCATCTGCAGCGGCAGGTCGACCGGGGCGCGATGGATCCGGGGACGTGGCGGTCGTACCGGCAGAACCTCGTCGGGCACGTCAGCGCGGGGATCGGTCACGTGAAGCTGTCGCAGCTGACTGCGGAGGACATCGAGGACCTGCTGGTGTGGCTGGGCCGGCACGATCGTCGTGGCCGGGGCCCGCAGGGACGGCGAGGGGTCGATGCCGGCAAGGGACTGGCCGGTTCGACGCAGCGGACGGTGCTGGTGCAGCTGCGTGCAGCGTTGAAGGTCGCGGTCCGCTACAAGCGGATCGGTGACAACCCGGCCCAGCTGGTCGACCTGCCGCCGGGGCCGGTGGAGGACCAGCGATGGTTGGAGCTGGAGGAGGCCGAGCAGCTGCTGGCTGCGGTCCCGACGTCGGATCCGTTCCGGGCCTTCTACGTCGTCGGGTTGCCGTTGGGCCTTCGGGTGGGGGAGGCGGTCGCGCTGCAGTGGTCGGATGTCGACCTGGACGGTGACGAGCCGTCGATGACGTTGCGCAACCAGCTGGTCCGGGCGAGGGATCCGCGGACGGGGGAGATGTCGTGGGCGATGAAGCCGCGGCTCAAGCGGCGCCGGGCGGGTGAGAGCCGCAGGATCGTCCTGCCCCAGTTCGTCGTCGGTGAGCTCCGTGCCGTCCGCAGGGCACAGCTGGAGCGGCGTCTGGCCCTCGACGGGGTGTGGGATGGCCGGTGGGACCTGGTGCTGTCCGGCAGGGACGGCGGGCCGGTCTGGACCGACCAGGTCCGCCGGCACCTGACGGCCACTTGCGAGCGGGCCGGCATCCCCCGTGCCACCCCGCACGCCTTGCGCCGCTCCGCGGCGTCGTTCCTGCTGGCCAAGGGGGTCCCGCTCCCCCAGGTGATGCAGATCCTCGGTTGGCGGTCCGCCAAGGTTGCCCTGGAGGTGTACGCCCGCGCCACCAAGGCAAGTCAGGCAGAAGCAGCCCAGGCGATGGACGAGCTGTTCGGGCAGCGATGACGTGCAGCCGGGAGAGCCTCGAATCCACGGCTCGGCACGAGGCTGGCCACGTGGTTGTCGCTCGCGCGCTCGGGGTCGAGTCGGGGAGGGTCACGGTCTCCGAATCGGGGGAGGGGTGGAGGGGTGCCATGGTCATACCTGGCGGGATATCGCCGTCGACGCGAGCAAGTGTCGCGGTCGCTGGCTTTCTCGCCGAGGTAGCAGGCGCGGACCCTCCCGACGGGCTGCACACCGACATGACGCAACTGTGGGAGGGTGTGACCGACTGGATTCCGGAATTCACCTTGAGCATCGAGGATCTGCGCAAGCTGCTCAGCGGCGTCGTCGATGGCACGACCCTTCCCGAGGACGAGGAGTACAAGGATCTGGTCCTTGGGATCGCTTGGGCGGTCGCGACTGCCTACGGCCTGCTGGCCGAGTCGCAGGGTCAGCTGCAAGCGATCGCAAACACCCTCGTGGCCGACCGGGTATACGAGTGGTCGGAGGGTCAAGACGACGGGGTGAACACCTAACCAGAACCGATCTTGTCGTAAGATACGATCTCTGTATGACACCTTCGGACGACAGCCCCTTGACTCCCCCGCCTTCAGCAGATGCCGATCCGGACGTCAGCGCGGAGTGGGTGATGCGCCGGCTGGCCGCGATCAGCAGGGCCTTCAGTCCGGCAAGTCCCGTCCAAACCCGTGACCTCTTCGCAGGTCGGACGCGCCAGATCTTTCGTATCGACGACGTGATTGCCCAGGCGGGCCAGCACGCCATCATCTTCGGTGAGCGAGGCGTTGGCAAGACGTCCTTGGCCAAGTTCGGCGGTCAGCAGGCGACCCAGACCATGCAGATGTGGGCCACGTGCCACAGCAACGACAACTTCGCCACCATCTGGGATCAGATGCTGCTGGATGTCCAGCTGCGCTACGAGGTGAAGGCACCGGGGTTCACCGGCGATTCCCGCGTCGAACCAATGCCCGTGCGACAGCTCATGCTGCTCCAGAACGATGAGAATCCGAGCCCGTCCCATGTCAAGCGCGCATTGCGTCGACTGACGGCCAGCGGCGGCAGCGTATTGGTGACCATCGACGAGTTCGACCGTGTCCGAGACGAGAGCACGCCGCTCCTGATGGCAGATCTCATCAAGATCCTTGCCGATGACCAGACTCCGGTAACCGTGGTGTTGGTTGGCGTTGGGCGCAATGTCGACGACCTGATGAAGGGTCACGCTTCAGTGGTCCGGTCGCTGGTGCAGATCGAGATGCCGCGGATGGCGGAGAGCGAGCTCCGTGAGATTGTCGAACGTGGCATGAAGAAGTGTGCCTTCACTGTTGACTCCCGGTTCGTCGCTGCGGCCGCCAAGCTGTGCATGGGGCTTCCCAACTACGCCCACCTCATCGCTCAGGCTGCGGCGAGGAATGCTGCGGAGGATCTCAGCGACCACATCGGCCTGGAGCAGCTCCAGAAGGCGCTGGTGCGCGCGTTGGATGACTTCCAGCAAACGGTGGTCGAGGCCTACACCCGTGCAACCGCATCCAACCGTGACACCCTCTACCGTCCTGTCCTGCTTGCATGCGCGCTTGCCCGAAAAGACGTCCTGGGCCGCTTCACCACCTCCGACGTCCGCTCTGCACTCGATTCGATAGGCGTGCACAAGGGCATCTCGAGCTTCTCCAAGCACCTCGGCGACTTCTCCACCCCGGGGGGCGCTCGCGGCAACGTCCTGACGCAGTTGACGGATCCAGGCAAATGGCGCAAGTACCGCTTCATGGATCCTCTGATGCCGCCCTACATCCTGATCCAGGCCTACGCCGACGGCGACATCGGTCTAGAAGAACTGACCGCCGCAACGTCGTAGGGCGGGGGGCGGCTGGGAGCCTATCGGGGAGCCTAACTGTGTCTCGTGGGGGGTTCTGGGAGCCAGTCCGTCTGGTGTTGTCGCAGGTCAGCACGTCGGGTGAGGGTTGTGTGTGTTCGAGCTGTACTACGACATCTGATACCTGCACGTTCCACGCTGGCCCACGGGTGACCGTGGGCCAGCGTGCGTCCGGGACCACTCGGACGGCCGTCGGGCGAGCCACGATCACCATCCGCGAGAACTTTTCCTCACGTACTGCTCAGGAACACTACCCTGCGTGTCGAACATGGTTCAGATGACGTTCCTCACCTTGCGCACCCGTCTCGTTCCGTTTCTCCTCGCAGTCGTGCTGGCCATGTCCGCCGCAGGTCCGGCGCTTGCCGCCGGTGGCAAGGGCAAACCCACCACGCAGGACCCGACCACCTCCGTCGACAACGGGAACGGCCAGGGCATCGGCTGGTCGGTGGAGGGAACGCACGCCACCCTCCAGCACGTCGCCGACACCATCGACGCCAGCTTCCTGCACGACGATGGCCTCACCGGGAACGGCATCGGCATCGCCCTCATCGACACCGGTGTCGCCCCGGTCACGGGGCTGACCGACGTGTGGCACGGCCCCGACCTGTCCCTCGACAGCCAGGCGGAGGAGGCGCGGCACTACGACGTCTACGGGCACGGCACCCATCTGGCCGGGATCATCACGTCCGACCGGGCCGATGCGCTCGGCATCGCCCCCGACGCCGACCTCGTGTCGCTCAAGGTCGGCGCCCACGACGGCGCGGTCGACGTCACGCAGGTCATCGCAGCGATCGACTGGGTCGTCCAGCACCGCCACGAGCACAACATCCGGGTCCTGGTGCTCGCCTACGGCACCGACAGCACGCAGGACCCACGGATCGACCCGCTCTCCCACGCTGTCGAGAGCGCGTGGCGCCACGGCATCACCGTCGTCGTCGGCGCCGGCAACACCGGCCAGGCGTCCCCGAGGTTGGCCACCCCGGCGACGAACCCGTATGTCATCGCCGTCGGCGCCGTCGACACCCAGGGCACGTGGCGAGTCCGCGACGACGAGGTCCCGAGCTTCGTCCCGGCCGGCACCGACGGCCGGCAGCCCGACGTCTACGCCCCGGGCGTCGGCATCGTGTCGGCCGCCGTGCCGGGCGGGTACCTCGACACCACCTATCCGGATGCACGTCAGCCCGGTGACCTGTTCCGCGGGAACGGGACGAGCCAGGCGGCGGCCATCGTGGGCGGTGCAGTGGCCCTGATGCTGCAGTACGACCCCTCGCTGTCGCCCGACCAAGTGAAGGCCCGCCTGATCGAGGCCGCGTCCAGCAGCCACATCGGCCCGACCCTCAACATCTGGGACGCGACGTACTTCGGCAGCGCCAACGGTCCGCAGACGTGGCTGCCCAGCACGGGAACCGGGTCCATCGACGCCTCGCGCGGATCGTCGACGCTGAGCGTGGACGGCGTGGCACTGACCGGTGAGCAGGACATCCACGGCGTGGCGTTCGACTCGGCCGCCTGGGCCGTCGAGTCGTCATCAGGGACCGCCTGGAACGACGGTGTCTGGAACGACACCCAGTGGACCGGGTGGGGGTGGAACGGCAACACCTGGAACGGGTGGGGCTGGAACGGTGAGGGCTGGCACGGCTGGGGCTGGAACGGCTGGGGCTGGAACGGCGATGCCTGGAACGGGTGGGGCTGGAACGGCTGGGGCTGGAACGGCTGGGGCTGGAACGGCTGGGGCTGGAACGGCTGGGGCTGGAACGGGGTGCAGTGGGACTGAGACCAGTCCCTGACCGCCCGGCAGCCCTCCCCCGTTCCTCGACGGGCCCCCCGACTCGTTCGTTCAGACGCCTGACAGCGTGACGATCTCGCTCGACCGGTAGAGCCGCTCGCCGTCGGTGTAGAGCAGCCGTGCGCCGTCGAGGGACACCAGGACGAACTCCTGGTAGGGCTGCTCGCCGGGGCCGTCGAGCACGACACGGTCCCCGTCCAGGCGGTACGTCGAGCCGGATTCCGTCGTGACCACGGCCCGCAGGGTCCGCTCGATGACCTCGTCCTCGATGGGCTGTGCGATCGTGCTCATGATGGTCCTCCGGGGTGGTCGCTCGTGCCGTCTTCGGGTGCACGAGCAATGCCCCCGGACACCTCCCCCGAACCACGCCGTGCGCCCTCGATTGCCGAATCCGCGGGTCCCCGGGTCGTGGCCGGTGTCGTGTTGCCGACGACCGCCCTCGCGATCGCCGCCCAGTCGGCTCGGTCGACGCCGTGTCCGGCACCCTCGAGTCCAAGCAGCCTCGCGCCGGGGATCGCCTCGGCGAGCGCCTGTCCGTGGGGAAGCGGGAACAGCGGGTCGGCGGTCCCATGGATCACCACCGTCGGGGCGGAGAGCGACGACAACGACCGTGGTGGGCCGTCGTCGTGTGCGATGACGTCGTGGTTCTGCAGCGACGCCACGCGGTTCGCCCGGGCCACGTCCCGGCGGATCAGGTCGCGCCAGGCCGTCTCGTCGAAGGGGCGCTGGTCGCCGGCCAGCAGACGGGCGTACCCGACGAGGTACTCGATCACCGACCATGACCTCGGTCACGGCGTTCCCCGGACGGCCCGTGGCGCGGTCACGTCAACGACGTCCAGGCGGCGACGTCGTACTGGCGGACGTCGGCGGCGAGGACCGCGTCCCACCGGGCACCGTCCGGCCCCGACCCCCTGAAGCGCTCGACGGCGGCAACGCTCTCCCACCGTTCGTGGACGTTGACCCGGTCCGGCTCGAGCGGATCAGCGGACAGGTGGAAGTCGAGGCAGCCGGGGGCCGCACGGGCCGCGGTGATCACGACGTGGTGCTGCTCGAGCATCTCCTGACGGCGGTCGGGGCGGACCACCAGGTGTCCGGCGACGATGATCACGGGTGCTCCTCCTGGGTGACCGATGGCTGGGGCTGGACGCCTCAGCCGTACGTGGGCTCCTGCGGCCAGCCGGACGGGCTGTCCTCGAAGTCCTGCTGACGGCCGTACACGGTTCGGTCCCAGATCGCCGGCACCGGCAGGATCGCCTCGGTGCCTCGGCGCTGGGTGCGATAGGTCAGGAACAGTCCGGCGTCCGTGCGCAGCAGGTAGGAGTAGCCGGGCTGGTCCTGCCCGTCGATCGTCCACCCCCAGTCCGTGTCGAACGTGGTGCCTGCCGACGACACCCACACGAGGTGGTCCCACCCGCGATGGTGTCGCCAGGCCTCGAGCCGCTCGATGGGCGCTCGGGAGACCATGGCGAAGGACACGCCCCTGGGCGCCAGCAAGCGGTCGAGGTCTCGCGGCATGTTGTCCGCTGCCCACGAGCAGCTCGGGCAGCCCTCGTCCCACTCCGGGTCGAACATGAAGGACTGCAGGACGAGCTGCGGCCGATCCCCGAACAGGTCGACCAGCCGAACCGTGCCGGCCGGGCCCACGAACCGGTAGTCCTCGATCGGCGTCATCGGCAGGCGTCGGCGCCGCGCCGACACGCGGTCGCCGAAGCGCGTCAGCTCCTTCTCGACCTCGACCTGCTGGGCGAGCAGCCGGTCGTGTTCGTCCCGGCCGACCACCGGTGGTGCTGCTGGTCTCGTCGTGTCCATGGCAACTCCTCCCCTAGCTGGTTGCGGATCGCAACCGGTTCGAGCGTAGGTAGGCTGGTTGCATGGCGCAACCGGTGGATCGGACAGAGCTGCCGGTCCCGGCCGGCCGATCCGGCTGCCCGATCAACATGACGATGGAGTTGCTGGGCGACCGGTGGAGCCTCGTGGTGCTCCGCGACCTGATGTTCAGCAGCCGCACCGGCTTCCGCGAGCTGCTGAACCACTCCCTGGAGGGGATCGCCAGCAACGTGCTGTCCGCACGGCTGTCCAAGCTGGTGGCCGCGGGACTCCTGACCCGCCATCAGAACCCCGATCACCGCCAGCGGATCGACTACCGACTCAGCGAGGCGGCGATCGACCTCGTCCCGGTGATCGTCGAGCTGGGCGCGTGGGGGGTTCGCTGGCTGCCGACCACCCCAGCCCTCAGCATCCGGGCACAGGTCCTGGCGGACGGCGGCGAGGACATGCGCCGCCAGTTCGTGGAGGAGCTCCGCACGATCCACCTCGAGCAACGCCCCCGACCCGTCGGCGGCGTGCTCGACCGCCTGGACCACGAGTACCAGCGAGTCGTGGACCAACCGGAGGTGGACCCCGGCGAGTAGACGGTGACGCCAGGCGACCGACGAGTTCCGCCGCGGTCCACAACGAAACGTGACCGCCCACGTAGGGCGGTCACGTCGTTCGTCTGGGCGGCGTGTCAGACGCTGGACAGGGCCACGATCTCGCTGGAACGGAACAGCTGCTCGCCGTCGGTGTACATCAGGCGGGACCCGTCGAGGGACACGAGCGTGAACTCCTGGAAGGGCTCGTCGCCGGGGCCGTCGAGCACGACCCGGTCCCCGTCCAGCCGGTAGGTGGAACCGGACTCGGTGCGGACAACGGCGCGCAGCGTCTGCTCGGTGCGGCGGTCGGTGGCCTGCTGGGTGGTGGTGCTCATGACGTTCCTCCTGAATGCTTCGGAACTGACACAGAAGGGATCCCCGATCGGCTGCACGCCGAACCTCGTCCATCCGACCAGCGGTCCGGGGCACCACCTCCACCGCGCCCACGAGAATTCGGTTCCCCCAACCGGGAACCGGTGCTAGGTTGCCCCCGGGAACGGAGCAGTCCCCGTTCCCTCGGGAGGGCACATGCCATCGCAGTCGTTCGCGCGCCGGTTGGCCATCACGGCGCTACTCGTCCTCGCAGCGACACCGCTGCCATCAGGCTCGGCGGGGGTCCACGACTCCTCACCGCCGTTCGTGGCCATCCATGCCACCTCCGCTCGAGGCGATGATCCCACCGCTGGACGCAGCCCGGTCTCGCCACCGTGCGAGACAACCGGCCCAGCGGTGCAGCTGGTCCATGCCGTGCCGGAGGGCCAGCCCGGTACTCCCGAGCAGCAGGCCCGCGAGCACCTGATCGAGGGGGCCGCGTGGATGAACGGGGACGTCGTCGCGTCCGCGCGTGCCGATGGCGGCATGCGGCAGATCCGGTTCGCGATGGCACCGGACTGTCGACCGGACGTGGTTCACGTGAGCTACACCGCTGACCCGGGGGTCCTGAACGTCGTCGTGGCCATACGCGACGCCCTCACGGCAGCCGGACACTCACGCGCTGACCGCATCTACCTCGCGTGGGCCGACGGCCAGGCCGCGGCACCCGAGGACGGCGATACGTGCGGGCTCGCGAACCGGCGCCGGGACGACCGACCTGCACCCGTCGGCCACCCGATCGACGAGCCCCTGTACGGCATGGCCCTGACCGACTGCGCCGATGCCCGCGAGGGCCAGGGCTTCCTGCACGAGCTGTTCCACATGCTGGGCGCGGCGCAGGAATCCGCGCCGCACTTCGACAGCGCGGGTCACGTCTCGGATGGGTTCGACCTCATGGGGGCATTCCACGAGGGAAGCGCCTGCCCCGACCCGCAGGCCGTCTTCCTCGCCGACTGCAACAACGACGACTACTTCGCCATCGACCCGCCCCCCGGTTCCTACCTGGACACCCACTGGAACGTGGCCGACAGCCCGTTCCTGACATCGGCGGACCCTGGTGCGGGACCGGGAGACATGCCGATCGCCCGCTTCGACCAGCCCGACGTGGCTGCACGCGCCGCAGCGGTGTCACAACGACGGATGCCGGACTCGACGTCGGCCCCGGCCCGGGTGCTGCTGGCTCGTGACGACGAGGTGGCCGACTCCCTTGCCGCGAGCCCCCTCCTGTCCGACGCGGTCCTGCTCTACAGCTCGTCATCGTCATTGCCGACGACGACGGCCGACGAGCTGCGCCGCTTGCTGGCGCTGAACCGATCCATGGGCATCGCGGAGCTCGAGGTGACGATCCTCGGCGGCGAACAGGCGATCTCCGGGCAGGTCGAGGAGACCGTTCGTCAGCTCGACCCAGCCGTCACGACGAGGAGGCTCTCGGGCCCGTCACGCGTGGAGACGGCGCTGGCCATCGCCGACGCGGCGACCGACACCCCGTTCAGCGTCGCCATCGCACGAGCGTCGGGTACTGCCGACAATCCCACCGCGGGGTGGGCAGACGCCATCGCGTCGGGTGCCTTCCTGGCCGACGAGCAGATCCCGCTCCTCCTCACCCCCACCGACAGCCTGCACCCTGCGGTCTCCGCGTGGCTGGACGGGCAGGACATCGGCACGACCTACGTGCTGGGTGGACCAGCCGCGGTGTCCGAGACCGTTGCGGGTGCCCTGCCGGGCGACGTCGTGCGTCTCGCCGGCCTCGGGCGGGACGGGACCGCGGCGGAGGTGAACCGTGCCTGGAGTCGACGCGGACTCGACACCGCCGTGGCGTTCAACGGGTATGTCACCCACGGGTGGCAGGACGGTCTCCTCGCCGCGGGCCTCGCGGCGGACGAACGTGCGACCCTGCTGCTGGTGGACGCCCGGAGTGTTCCCCCCGCAACGACGGAGCTCCTGGGCAGCAGCTGTCCCGGCGTGTTCGTGGTCGGAACGGTCGACGCCGTCTCCCAGCAGGTCGTCGACCAGATCGTCTGCTGACGGCTTGCATCGATCCGGACTGCCTGCACCGGCCCGGCACGCCCGGGCGACACGGATCCCGACCGAGCACACGGTCGCTTGGTAGAACCCGACCCATGTCGGAGGACGCACGCCCGCTGGACCGGGTCAGGTTGGCTCGCCGGCCCCATGACCCGCGGCGCGCGGTCGCCCGACGGGTGGGCTTCGCGCTGCTGCTGGTCGTGTTCATCGCGGTGGTCGTGCTCGTGGGCCGCGACGGCTACACCGACGTGACCGGTGACCCGGTCGGCATCATTGATGCCCTGTACTACGCCTCGGTCACCGTGACCACGACCGGCTACGGCGACATCTCGGCGGTCACCCAGGCCACGCGGCTGGCCACGGTGCTGCTGATCACCCCCGCTCGGATCATCTTCCTCATCCTCGTCGTGGGCACCACGGTGGAGGTCCTGACCGAGCAGTACCGACAGCTGCTTGCCGTTCGACGCTGGAGAGATGACGTGCAGGACCACTTCGTGATCTGTGGGTTCGGGGCGACGGGGCGCAGCGCCGCCCATGCGCTCCTCGCCGACGGGGTCGATCCGTCGGCCATCGTCGTCGTCGACTCCAGCACAGCGGCCACCGAGGACGCGACCGAGGCCGGGTTCACCTCGGTGCACGGCGACGCCTCCCGCACCGCCGTGCTCGACGCCGCAGCTGTCTCCTCCGCGCGAAGCGTGATCGTCACGCCCAACCGCGACGACACCGCGGTGCTGATCACCCTCACCGTCCGGGAGGCCAACCCGTCGGCGCACATCGTCACGGCCGTCCGCGAACGCGAGAACAAGCACCTGCTGCGGCAGAGCGGTGCCGACGCCGTCATCGATTCCTCGGCCGCGGTCGGACGGCTGCTCGGCCTTGCCACGCAGACACCCGCGGCGCTGGGGGTCATCGACGACCTGCTCGACGTCGGCACGTCCCTCGAGCTGGCCGAGGTCGCCCCGGTCACCGCCGCCGACGGCCACCCGGCCGCGCCGCCGGGCACACAGGTGCTGACCGTCATCCGGGGCCACGACCGCCTGCCGTTCACCGACGCGGCCACCGATCGCCTCCGGGCGGACGACCGGCTGCTGGTGGTGCGCGCCAGCGACCGGGAGGGGTGACTGCCTGCCCCGGACGCGCTGCGGTTGACCGCCACGCCCGCGGGGAACGACGTCGCGCATGAGCGAGTTCATCCCCACCCTCCCCCGTATCCGCCTGCTGGACGAGTTCAAGGAGTTCGCCCTCCGCGGCAACGTCGTCGACCTCGCGGTCGGCGTCGTCATCGGTGCGGCGTTCAACGCCGTCGTCCAGAGCTTCGCCAACGACGTGCTGCTCAACCTCGTGGCCGCCGTGTTCGGCAAGCCCGACTTCTCCGAGCTCGTCTGGGTCGTCAACGGCGCCGAGGTCGGCTACGGCGCGCTGCTCACGGCCATCGTGAACCTGGTCCTCGTCGCCCTCGGCGTGTTCCTCGTCGTCCGGCTGCTCAACCGCCTGCGCCGCCCCGCCGACCCGGGCGTGCCCGAACCGCCCACGACCCGCACCTGTCCGTACTGCGTCACCGTCCTGCCCAGGGAAGCGACCCGCTGCTCGGCCTGCACCTCCCAGCTGGAGCCCCTCGCCGCCGGGTGATCGAACGGCCCCGGCCCCGGCAGAGCAGAATGGGCGCCCGGGCCCCGCTGGGTGGTCCAGAAGCAGCTGCGCGAAGCGGAACGGAAAGGGCGGGCGATGCAGGAGGAGCAGGTGCTGGCGGCGTTGTGGACCGCCGCCCCGGACACGTCGGTGCACGGGACCCTCCGCGGCACGACAGGGCTGCACGTCCTCGGCGACCGCGGACACATCCGCATCGTGCGGGGCGTGGCCGCGGACGGCCGGCCGGTCGAGGTGCGGCTGTGGCGCGAGGGCGATCCCGGCACGTGGACACCGCGCGTGCGGTTCGACCAGGCCCTCGAGGCGATCGCCCATCCGTGCCTCCAGCGACGCATCCGGTCGGGTTCGTCGCCGGAGACCCGGACCCTGTGGCAGGAGCTGGAACCGGTCGGACAACCCCTGTCGAGGGTGCTCGCCACGCACGGTCCGCCGCCCGTCCCGACGGCCATCGACATCGGCATCGGCGTGTGTGCCGCCCTCGCAACCCTCCACGAGGGCGGCCTGCTGCACCGGGGGATCAACGCCGACACCGTCGGCTTCGCGGACGGTTCCCCGCTCGTGGAGCTGCCGCTCGGCCCCGTCGCGCGGGACGCCGAGGACACCGTGCATGGGGACACGACCACCGACACACGGGCGGTCGCACAGCTGCTGGTCGAGCTGACGGGGGCCGCCGGATCCGGCCCGCTGGGACCCGTCCTGGACAAGGCGACGGCGCCGGGCCACCCGTGGACCCCCCGCGAGCTCGCGGAGGCGCTGCAGGACGTCGCCAGAACGATGGGGGCCACCGTCAGGTCGTTCGAGCCGGGCACCCCCACCCGGCCGGTCCGCGAGCCGGCACCCGGACCGTTCGTGCCGCAGCCGTGTCGGCTCCCCGACGCCGAGGGTGTGTGGGTGCCCACGGGCGACACCTTCTCGCGGATCGGATGGGACACCGACCTCGTGACCGTGCTGGAGGTGCTCGGCCAGCACCCGCATCGGCGGGAGGCCCGCTGGATCGGCATCCAGGGGACGCGTCCCTTCACCGACCCTCGGCGTCCCGCACACCTCTCCCTCGCCTTCGACGCGGCCGAGGCCCACATCACCTCCGTGTGCGTCGGGATCCCGACGCACGACTGGAGGGCGACCCCGTGGGTCACGGAGGAGCTGGTGGCGGCGTTCGGCCCGTGGACGACGCTCCGGACGGCCGAGAGCCAGGTGATGGAGGACTACGACTCCTACGAATGGCACCTTCCGGGCCTGGAGGTCGTGCACGGCCTGGAGAGCGTGTACGCCGGACCGACGGAGGCTGCCGAGGAACGCATCCTCATCACCCGACCGAGCCCGCGGGACCCGTGAGCCCGGGATCGGCTCGGCGCGTCGTCACGACGGCGGCCACCGGCCTGGCCGTCCTCCTCGCGGGCTGCGCAGGGAACGCCCCCACCGACGCCGCGTCGGCCGACCTGGACCTGTCCGCCTACCCGGCCTGCGTCGAGCAGCCGGCCCCACCCGACCTCCGGGACGTCCCCGGGCTGGTGCTCCCCAGCTCGGCGACCACGTTCTCGCTGTCCGAGGTCGGACCGCTGACCCAGGTGGAGGGGGTGGTCGACATGACGCCCCTGCAGGCGCGGACGTTCTACGAGTCCCACCCGGACCTGGAGGTCCTCCGGGTCGAGGACGAGCGGATCGAGACCGAGGTCCTGGCCACCGACGGCACCCACCGCATGTTCGTCAAGGTCCAGATCGCCTGCGCGGGCGGCTCCAACTTCACCGCGACCGTCGGGGCCGAGGCGGCGTCGGAGATGATCCCGACGCCGGCCGGCGGCACCGGCGGCCCCTGATCAGTCGGTCGCCAGCTCCACCGCGAGCGCCGGGGCGACCACGGGCAGCCCGAGGGTCGGGAAGTCCGTGATGGTGGTTGAGTCCATGAACGACACGGCCAGCCGACCGTCGGGAAGGATCACGACGGTGTGGAAGTCGAACCGGTGCCCACCCTGCACGCCGTAGAAGCCGATCCCGGAGCAGCGGCAGTCGTCACCGAGACCGATCTCGAACCGCTGCACGATCCGCGGTGTGTCGCTGCTGATGTCCAGCTTGTACAGGACGTCCTGCGTGCCCTCGACGCCGGAGACCGCCGCGACGCCGACCGCCGCGTTGGCCTTCATGTCGCCCGGTCGTATGCCGGGAAGCACGAGCTCCGCGGACCAGGTCCGCCCCCCGTCGGTGGAGATGCGATAGACCGCGTCGTTGCCGCTGCGGACCACGTTGTGCAGCCGGCCGAGCGAGTCGGTCTGGGTGATGCCGCCCAGCGCCGGTCCCTCGGGGAGGCTGAAGGGGTGCCAGCGCATGTCGGCGCCATCGAACATCATCGAGCCACCCAGGCCCAGTCCGCCGCCCAGGGGTGTGACCATGCCGCCGAGGACCGGCAGCGGCTGGATCCAGTCCAGCGAGGGGTCTGGGGCGACGTCCAGCCAGCTGCTGATCGACGTCGTCGTCCGCTGGTCGACGGCGCGGGAGCTGGTGAAGGGGTAGTGCAGGCCGTCGTAGCTGTAGTGCCACAGCTCGTGGGGGAACCCCTTGATCAGCGTGATGTAGGACACCTTCTCCCCCGTCGGTGACGTGAAGTCGCCGGGGATGACGTCGATGCCCGGACGGTCCCAGAACGGGGTGTGGAACGGGTCGGCGGCGTACTCCCAGGTCTCGGTCGCGGCGGTGTACTTGAAGGTGAGGATGCGGTCGCCGGCGTAGGGGTCCCAGGTCACGCCGACGATGTCGCCGTTGGGGGCCATGACGACCGACCCCTCACCGTTGACCAGCGGCTCGAGCGGGCGCACGGACTGCCACGTCACGCCGTCGTCGTCGCTGTAGTTCAGGTAGCGGCCGCCGAAGTCGTAGATCCGGCCGTCGGGGGTGGCGTGCAGCCACAGCTCGGCGGCGTTGCCCGTGCCGTGCACGACCCGCCACGGCGACGTCCCGTCCACGGGCCCGTCGGCGGTGAACGTGGTGGTCGCGTACGCCTCCTCGCGGATCTCGTCGGGGGTGAAGTCGACGACCTGCGCCGGGACACCCGGAGCGGCCGCATCGAGGATCGACCCCGCAGCCGCGCCGGTGGCGCCCAGCGCCAGCACCAACCCGATCACGAGGAACAACGAGCGTGACATCCACGAACCCTTCCGACGTCCGGTCGCCGGACGCGACCGATCACCCGGGTCGTTCGACGTCGGCGGACCGAGTTCCTGCCCGAGCACCGGGATCAGGGCAAGGGTGTCCTGCGTTCGGCGTCGGGACGCGCCGGGGGATGCGCACGATGCCACCGGACACGACCGACCTGGTCGTCGTGTCGGCGCGGGAAGGGCACGGCGACATGGGGCACGTGTGGTGCGTGGATCCGCACCTGGCGGACGGTGTTGGCACCCCCGCCCGTGAACAGCCTGGCGGCGTGGGACAACAACGGCCAGGCCGGCACGACGTCCAGCCCGCCGGTTCCCAGCACGATCGTGTCCTCGTCCACCGTCTCCTCGTCCACACCATCGACGCGCGCGGCCTGTCGCGCCGTCGCCTGGAGCTCCTCGACCTCCGAGCGCGGTCCGGCATGCACCACGACCCAGGCGCCACGGA
Source organism: Euzebya rosea (assembly GCF_003073135.1). NCBI lineage: Bacteria > Bacillati > Actinomycetota > Nitriliruptoria > Euzebyales > Euzebyaceae > Euzebya > Euzebya rosea. The sequence goes on along the minus strand of NZ_PGDQ01000004.1, from coordinate 123,618 downwards.
CGGCCGCAACGATGTCGGCTGGTGGTGACGGCACCGGGGGGTCACGCAGCTCCAGGTCGACCACCGTGCTGCTGCGTTCCACCAGCCATGCGCGCTGTGCGTCCGGAAGTGCCTCGGTCACGACCGTCCGGCGGAACCACGGTGGATCGGATGGCAGCAGCGCGACGAATCGCGGCCAGTCCAGCCGCCGCGCCAGGTGGTTGACACGCCCGACCCCGGCAAGCGCGGCCACGTCCAGCTCGCCACGGCCACACGGCAGCGCGTCGACCCACAGCTCCTCGACCCCGTCCAGCGGGAGGCGGGCCACGCCCAGCGGATGGGCACCGCTGACCCGCGGGTCGACCGTCGTCGGGTCGCCGACCAGCAGCGTCACGTCGGCGGGATCCATGCCGAGGGTGTGGGCGGCGGCCACCGCCCGGGTCACGTGCCCCTGCCCGTCGCCGGGACACCAGATGGCGACGCTCACAGCCCGTCGAACAGGGCCAGGTAGGCCTCGGCCTCGCGGTGGGCATCGAAGCCGGCGGCGGTTCGTGCTGCCTTGGCGCCCAGCTCGTGGAGGTCCGCCGCCGGACACGACAGCGCGCCGACCAGGGCCTCGGCGAGCCCGTCCGCGTCGCCGGCGTCGAAGGTGAAGCCGATCGGACCCGCCGCCGCCAGGTCGGCCAGCCCACCGGTCTGGGCGGCCAGCAGCGGGACGCCGACCGTGGCCGCCTCCAGCGCGACGTTCGGCAGGCCGTCGTGGCGGGACGGGAGCGCAACCACGTCCATGGCCGGCAGGCGGGCGAGCAGCTCGAAGCGGTCGAGGAACGGCTCGTGGGACCACGACAGCCGGCCGCCGTCGGCGGTCAACCACGCCTCCACTCCCCCGTCGAGGTCACCGACGAGGGCAACGTGGGCCCGGTCGGCGCTGCCGGATCGCCGGACGGCCTCCAGCAGGTCGACCGCACCCTTCTTGGCCTTGAGCTGGCCGACGAGCCCCACGACCCTGTGGCCGTCAGGCACCGTCGCGGCACGCCACGCCGCGGCGCGTCGCCGATCGGATTCGGTGACCGCCCACAGCGCGGTGTCGATGCCGTTGGCGACCGTGACGACCGTCGGCCCACCCGGTCCGAGCAGCGGGCCGACCCGGTGCGCCATGTCCTGCGACACCGTGGCCACGATCCGTGATGCCCGCAGCGCGTCCATCAGCACCGACCGACGGGGCGAGAACACCCCCGTCTCGAAGTCGTTGCCACGCAGCAGCGTGACCAGGGGCACACCCAGCCACGCGGCGTAGACCGGGGCCACTGCCATGGCCTGCGGACCGCCGAAGCACGCGACCGCGCGGTAGCGCCCGGCCCGGCCGACGAGGTGGTTCCACGCCGTCCTCGCCGCGTCGGCGGCGTCGGCTCCGCTGGGCACGACCAGCTCCTCCCCTCCTCCGACGGGTCGGGCTCGCACCTCCCCGATGTCGTTGGTGAGGTGCACGAGGTCGACGCCGAGCCCGAGGTCACGCAACCTCGAGGTGATCCGGTCGCTGGAGGTGGCCATGCCGCCCCGGCTGGGCGGATGGTGGGCCGTGACCCACAGGACGCGTGTGGTCAACGCCCGTTCACGAGTCCCAGCCGCTGCCCTCGTCGTCGGTCCAGTCCTCGCCGCTGTCGAGGATGCCCGACTGCTGGACGTACCAGGCGTGGTCGAACCAGTGGTCGCCGGCGTCGGTGCGGTGTCCCGACGGTCCGCTGAACCGCGCCCGGAACCGCTGTCGGTAGCTCGCCGCGGCGTGTGTGTCGGTCAGCTGGCCTCGTCCGGCCGCGCACTCCACGCAGGCCGTCCCCGTCCAGTGCTCGTTGCAGACCGGTCGCCCGCAGCCCGGGCACTGCCCGGCCGCGTCGACGTCGCACCGGCGCACGGTGACGAACCCCTTGGGTATCGCGCAGCGGCTCACGAGGTCACCGATCCTGTGTCGATCAGTCCGTGGACGCCGACCAGCAGGCCGAGGGCGACCTCGACCACCTGCTCGGGCCGGGCGTTGGTCAGCGTCGCCTTGGAGGAGATACGCGGCTGCACGCCGGCGCGGTCGACGGTCACGGGGGCGCCCGCCGGTGGGTCGTGGACCGGACGCGAGCCGTCGGCGACCAGCTTCACCGTGACCACCGTCTTGGACTTGTCCTTGGTCTTCTGCTTGAACTTGCCTGAGGCGGACCGCTTGACCATCTTCCGCGTCCGCAGCCGGCGGACGACGGAGAGGTGGCAGCGCGTGCCGTCGACCAGCCTGGCGTGCAGCTCGAGGATCGGGTCGCTGTACCGGGTCTCGTCGAGCTTGACGACCCGAGCCGGGAGCTGTGCGGGCTTGCCCTGCCAGACGACCTTCTCGGGCGCCTGTGTGCCCCGGACGTCGACGGTGACCGTCATCGGCACGTCGGCTCGGGCGTCGTCGGCAAGGACCTCGACCAGCGGGGCGGCAAGGGCCATCCAGTCGTCCGGTGCCACCGGGGGCAACGACTTCTTCTTGAAGGTCCGCCGCAGGAACCCGGCGCTGTCCCGCTCCTGCCGGGCGGCACGGTTGGCCACGGCGACCTCCCGCACGACCCCGCGCCAGTCACCGGGCAGCAGCTGGGCGTCCTGCCAGCCTCCCGCGGTCAGTGACTGCATCCAGCTGCTCGCTGGCCCCGTCGTCGTCTCGCTCACCGGCGCAGCGTATACACGATCGGGGGTCGTGTGGGTCAGGAACCCAGGAGGCCCAGGTGGACCGCCAGGAGTGCCCGCTCCGCCGCCGCCCAGGTCCGGTTCGCAGCGACGTGGGCGCGCCCGGCGCTCCCCCAGCGTTCGAGGGCATCCGGGGCGTCCAGCGCCACGCGGATGGCCCGGGCGAGATCACGGGGACGGTCGGGACGGACCAGCAGCCCATGGACGCCGTCGGGGACCTCCTCGCGGATGACCGGCAGGTCGCTGCCGATGACCGGCGTACCGGCAGCCAGGCTCTCCACGACCTTGAGCGGACAGCAGCCCTGCACGGTGTTGCGGGGTGTGTCGCGAAGCGGGGCCAGTGACGCTGTGGCGTGGACCAGCCACGCCGACGTCGCCGTGGCGTCCTGCGCGGTTCGGACGTGCAGCAGGTCACCGACGTCCAGACGGCGGGCCAGCTGCAGCAGCGGGCGGAGCTGCCGCCGGCGTGCGCCCGTGACCAGCACGAGCGGCACGTCGAGGTCCCGGACCCGGCTCAGGGCGCGAACGGCCACGTCGACGCCCTGCCACGGTTGCAGTCCCCCGACGTAGACCAGGTAGGGGTCCGCGGGTGCGTCCGCTGGTCGGGCAACCGCCGGGTCGGGCAGGTCGGCACCGTTGGGGATGACGGTGATCCGGTCGCCCGGCACCCCGCGGTCGTGCAGCGCCGTCGCGGTCACCGCCGAGGGGGTGATCACCGCGTCGACCCGGTCCAGGCACCACCGCTCGAGCTCGTCGAGCGCCTGCAGGTCCGCCCGTGGTGCCCGGGGGTAGGTCTCGGCCCACTCGATGGACGGCAGCCCGTTGACCTCGTGGACCACGGGCCACGTCCGGTCGTCGGCCAGCAGGGCCATGACGCTCCAGGGATCCCGACCCTGGGTGGTCGTCCACCCGGACTCCGCGACGCTCGCGGCGACGTCGGCGCCGAACCGCTCGGCACGGGCGAGCGGGTGGACCTCCGTCGCCGCGGTGCGCCTGATCAGGATCCCTCCCTCCTGCTGGTGCAGCGGGAGCGTGTCCCCCGCCAGGCAGTGGAGCAAGCCGTGGTCCGCCGCGCCCAGCAACGCGCCCGCGAACCTGGCGATGTGGGTGGACGCCCCCTTCGGAGCGGGAAAGCGGTCGTGGGTGGCGTAGAGGGCACCCCCGTCGATGGCGTGCGACATGCGCGCACCATGCCACGGATGCCCAGGTCCGCTCGGTGCGTTGCCCCCGGGGGGGCTGACGGACGGACCCAGCGGTGACATGCTCACCCACACCTCGCCACGTCAGGAGCCCACGCCATGACCGATTCCGTACTCGCCGACGCCCACGTCCTCGTGGTCGGGGGCACCGGCACGCTCGGCGGCGCCATCGCTGGGCATGTCCTGTCCGCAGGGGCCCGCGTCACCATCACGAGCCGGTCGGCCGAGTCGGCCGAACGGGCGGCGGCCGCCTACGAGGGCGACGTGACCGGCGTCGGCTTCGACGTGACCGACCACGACACCGTCGACACCCTGCTGGCGGCAGGTCCCTTCGACCACGCCGTCGTCACCGCGGCCGTCAACGCCTTCGAGGGGCTCAGCGAGATCACTGCTGACGAGCTCGACACGATGATCGCGGTGAAGCTCAAGGGCGTCATGTGGACCGCCCGGCACCTGCGTCCGCGGATGGACGAGAAGGGCAGCATGACGTTCGTCTCGGGGATGATGTCCCGGCGGCCCGGCGGTGCTGCACCGGTCTCGGCGGTCAGCGCCGCGGTGGAGGCGCTCGCCCCGGCACTCGCCCAGGAGTGGGCTCCGCTGCGCGTCAACGTCATCTCGCCCGGTGGCATCGGCAGCACCGGCGCGGGCAGCCACGCCGGCGCGCCCGGCGACGTCGCTGCGCTCGTCACCGCCACCATGGCCAACCGGTGGATCAACGGCACCGTCCTGGACATCCACGGCGGCTGACCCCGCACCGGCCGACGCCGACGCGTCGGGTCCTGTGACGCGACGTCAGCCGAAGATGCGGCGAAGGCCCGATGCGAGGCCGCCGCGACGAGACGTGGTGGTCGTGCGCGCATGGCTCGTCCGGCGGCTGCCGGACATCATGGAGCCGATGCGCTGGAGGATGCGTCCGAAGGTGTTGGTGTTCATGGCAGCGACGTTCCCCGTCGCCCCCGGACCTACACATCACCGACGCAGTCAGGCGCTGCGGTGGTACGGGGACTGGCGCACCAGCGCCCGACGGATCACCGGTGCGAGCACGCGGGCCGGTGCCCGACGCCACCCGACCGAGCGGGTCATGTCGGCGATCAGGTCATCGAGGCCGTGACGTTGGTAGTCCAGCAGCGCCTGGCTCTCGGTCGTGTCCAGCCAGTCGGTGTGGAACGGGGCGCTGGTGAACGCGTCGTCGGGGAGCATGCCGACGCCGACGGCCTCGAGGGCCCGGGACATCAGCTCCCGCTGGCGGACCCTGCAGCCCGGTCCGCCACCGATGAGCAGCGTGCGGCCCGCGGTGTCGGGTCGTTCGGCGGCGTGCACGACGGCCCGGCCCACGTCGTCGGGATGCACGACCTCGATGCGATCCTCCAGCGGAACCTCGAACATCAGCGGGTCGACGGCCCCGATGACCTCGATGGGGATGACTGCCCCGAGCCGCAGGATGGTGACGGCCAGCCCGGAGGCGGCCAGCAGCTTCTCGGCGTCGGCCTTGTGCTGGGTGTAGTCGTCGGTGACGACGATGGGGTCGGCGACGGTCCGCGGTGGCGCCAGGTGCTGGGTCGGCCCGAACAGGGCGACCGAGGAGGTGAAGACGATCCGGGGTGGAACCGTTGCCTGCTGACAGGCGGCGATGACGTTGCGGGTGCCGCCGACGTTGACGCGTTCGGCAACGTCGGGACGGTGGATGCTGGCCGGCGGGATGACGGCCGCGACGTGCAGGACGACGTCGTGCCCCTCGACGGCGTCGGCGACGGCACGGGCGTCGGTCAGGTCCACCCAGCGGGTCGACCAGCCCCCGGTGTGCGCCAGCCGGCGGTTGGCCCTCGTCGGCAGGTCCAGGCACGTCACCTCGTGCGGACCGTCGACCAGCTGCCTGAGCACGGCACGGCCGACGTTGCCGAACGCCCCCGTCAGCAGGAGGCGCATCAGGCGCTCGGCTCGCGTGCAGCCCCGGCCATCAGGTCCTCGGTCGACAGGACGTCGCTGGTGATGGTCGACGCGGGAACCGGGCGCCCGAAGAGGTATCCCTGGATCAGGTCGCATCCAGCAGCCACGGCGGCATCGTACTGGGCCCACTCCTCCACACCCTCGGCGACCACGGCCACACCCAGGGCGGTGCCCAGGGACCCGACGGAGGCGAGGATGGCAGCGGCCTTGCCGCCCTCGGCCGCGTCCCGCACCAGCGACATGTCGACCTTCAGCATGTCGACGGGTTGCCGGGCCAGCTGGCCGATCGCCGTGAAGCCCGACCCGAAGTCGTCCGCGGCGATCCGTACACCGAGCTGCCGGAGCAGCTCCAGGTGGCCGACGGCTCGATCGTCGAGCAGGGTGGTCTCGGTCACCTCGAGGACGAGTCGGCTGGGGTCGACCTCGTGCTGCTCCAGCAGCTCACCCACACGACGCACGAGGTCACGGTCGTGCAGCTGGCGACCGGAGAGGTTCAACGAGAGGTGGAAGGCCTGCTCCGGACACGTCGCCGCCCAGCGCGCGAGGTCGGCCATGCCGAGCTCGAGCACGCGGTCCCCGAGCTGCGTGATCAGGCCGGTCTCCTCCGCGACGGGGACGAACGCCCCGGGGGACACCAACCCGAGCGTCGGGTGCTGCCAGCGGGCCAGTCCCTCGAGTGCCACGAGGCGACCGGTGTGGGCGTCCACGATGGGCTGGTAGTGCAGCTGCAGCTGGTCGGTGCCGAGCGCGTCCCGAAGGTCGTGCTCGAGGTCGAGCCGCTCGGTGGCGTTGTCCTGCAGGCTCTGGTCGAACCGCGCCCACCCACCACGACCACGTCGCTTCGCGTGGTAGACCGCCGCGTCGGCGCTGGACAGAAGGTCGTTGGCGGTCTGCCCCGGCTCGGCGACCGCGAGGCCGATCGAGCACCGCACCCAGAACCGTCGCCCGTCGAGCTCGAAGGGTGCCTCCATGCCGGCCAGCAGCTGCGTCGCGGCCAGCTCGACGTCGACGTCGGAGTCCACCGACGGGAGGACGGCCACGAACTCGTCACCACCCAGGCGCGCCAGCAGGCCGTCGGGTGACACCAACGTGTCCAGGCGTTCGGCGACGGCACGCAGCAGCCGGTCACCGGCGTGGTGGCCGAGACTGTCGTTGACGAGCTTGAACCGGTCCAGGTCGAGCATGGCCAGGGCCGGCCGTCCGGACGCCAGCGCCGCCGTCAGCTCGCGTTCGAGGGCGACACGGTTGGGCAGTCCGGTGAGGGCGTCACGGAAGGCCAGCACCTGCAGCGACTCCTGCGCACGCTTGGTCTCGGTGACGTCCTGCACCTGCAGGAAGGTCGTCAGCGGTTGCCCGTCGGCGTCGAAGTGCACCGACGCTCCCTGGATGGTCCAGACCTCGTCGCCCGCAGCCGTGCGGTACCGGACCTCCGACACGTCCCCGTCGAGCTCACCGGAGGTCAGCCGGCGGAAGAGGTCGTGCATGCGCTCGGCGTCCTCGGGATGCAGCAGGTCGCGCAACGACGCGCTCTCGAGGTCGACGAGGTCACGCCCCAGCAGCGTGGCCAGCGCGGCGTTGGCGCGCTGGACCTCACCGTGCGGCCCGATCAACGCCATGCCCGTGGGTGACCGGTCGAAGCCGATGCGGAACCGGGTGTCGCTGCGGACGAGCCTGGCCGACAGCTCACCGGCGAGCTCGGCGACGGCTGCCCGATGGGTCGTGAACGCCGAGGACAGCGCCTCGACCTCGGCGACACCTCGGACCGCGATCTCGCCCGGCTGCAGCTGGGCAGGGGTGACCGGTCGACCGTCGCGGACCGCCGACAGCACCTCCGGCAGGTGACGTTCGGCGGAGTCCCGCACCTCCGAGGTGAGCTGGCGCACACCCGACGTGGCGCTCCGTGCGACGAACCAGGTCGCGATCAGGCCAACGAGCAGCACGACGACGCCGTTGACGATCCCGGCTCGGCGCGCGGCGGCCTGAGGCTCCTCGATCAACCCGCTGCGGAAGCGCACATCGACCCGGGCAACGGGTTCGCCGTCGACCTCGAGCGGGACCTGCAGCGTCGTGATGCCGTCACGGGTCACGGACTGGAACGACGTCGGGGTCACCGGATCGAGGCGGGCCGCTCCCCCGTCGGCAAGCAACGTCAGCGCCGACGCCGACAGCGGCACGATGTCGAGGGACTCCACGTCGGGGATGTCCTCGACCCGCCGCTGGAAGTCGGTCATGGCGTCCAGCCCACGGGTGGCGAACGTGTCGGTGAACTCGGTGAACAACGACTCGCCGAGCGCCATCACGGAGGTGTCGACCGCCCGCTGGAGCGACGCCTCCTCACGCTGGACCCACTGCCACGTGAACACCATCGACAGGACGACCACCAGGAGGGCGACCATGCCGGCCACCCTGGCCTGGAGGCTCCGATGATGCGTGCCCACCCATCTCACGGAATGCCCATCGGCAGGACTCCCGGCCACTGAACCCCATTCGCGAAACGTGCCGCCGGACCCACGCGCTCGCTGCGGCGATGGACGACGAAAGGGGCCGGACTCCTCAGTCCGGCCCCTCCCCCTCAGTCCTCGTGTCAGCAGATCGGCTGCAGGCACCCCGCCCGTTCGAGGTTTCGATCGGTGTCGACCAGGAACGTCCCGCCGGTGACCTGTCCGGTCCGGTCGATGGCGCCGACGGCCCTCGCCCTGGCCCCGGGAGCCACCAGGAGGGCAAGCCCGAGCACGAAGCTCGTCGCGGCAGCGAGCCACGTGCGCAGGGACGAGCTGTGGGGCATCGATGTCTCCGAGTCGTGGGGTGGATCGGTGACCCAGCGTGACGTCCGGAGGGCGTGGAGGACATGCTCAACGGCGCCCGGTGACATACTCAACCGCCTGTCAGGCGCGAAGAGGACCGGTCGGAGAAGTTGTGCAGGGACGCGAGCGAGAGCTGGGGCTGGCGCTGGACCTGCTCGCCGACGGCCGGTCCGTGCTGCTCGTCGGACGCCCGGGCGTGGGCACGACGACGGTGGCACGGGCGGTGATCGACGCCGTCGACAGCGAAACCGCCTTGGTGACCGGCTCGCCGCGGCTGGTTGACCATCCCCTCGCCGCGGCCGGCATCGGCGGCCTGGTGGCCCCCTCGACGTCCAGCGATCCTGCGGCGCGCGTGGCGATCGCCCTCCGCGGGCTGGAGTCCAGGGCCGAGGCCGGCCCGCTCGTCGTCATGGTCGAGGGTTGGCCACAGCTGGACCCGTGGACGGCACGCCTGCTCGTCGACGGCGTGCGTGCAGGGGTCGTCGCGCTGGTCGCCTCCGCCACGCTGGACACGCGCCTGGACGAGCTCGGCCGCCTGCTCGCCGATGACAGCCTCGTGCGGGTCCACATCCCTCCGCTGGACGACGAAGGACTGGCCACCCTGGCGCCGTCCGGCACCGATCCGGCGCTGGTCCAGCGGGCGCTGGACGCGGCCGACGGGGCCCCGCTGTGGTTCCTGCACGCCCTGCGCACCGGCTGGTTCGGCGACGACGCCCCGATGCCCCCGGTCCTGCGGGAGATCATCGACGGCCAGATCGGCGCGCTGGCCCCCGGAATGGAGGAGGTGCTGCAGGCCGTTGCCGTGGCCGGGGTCGTCGCACCGGTGGCGCTGACCCGCATCGGCGACGAAGGCGCCGTGCGTCGAGCCGTGGAAGGGGAGCTGCTCACCGACGTCGAGGGACTGCTGAGGGTCCGGGATCGGTTCCTCCAGCACCGCCTGCTCGAGCGGGCCAGCCTGAACCGCGCTGCCCTGCTCGCGCGGCTCCGCGACGCCGCCGAGCACACGGGCACCCCGCTTCCCCTGCTGCCCGCCAGCGAGGTCGACGACCGCGCCGTCCCCGACGCGGACGCGCTCGCATCGTTGGCGGAGCAGCTCCCGCGCGACGTGCTCGAGGCGCTGGCCCCGCTGCCACGTCCGCTGGACGACGACCTGGCCCTCGTCGCCGCCCGTGCGACGCTGGCCATGGGCGAGGCGGAGACCGCGGTCGCCGAGCTGACCCGCCTGGGAGCCGATGGCGTCGCCCCGGAGGTGGCGACCGATGCCGCCATGCTGCTGGCGATGCTCCACGCCCACGTCCTGGGTGACGTGCGCGCGGCCCGGGGCTGCATCGATCGTGCGCTGTCGCACGTGACCGACCGCGACCTCGTCCGCCGGCTGCGCGCCCGCGTGGTCACCCTCATCGGCTACGGCCACGACCTCGACGCCGTCGAGGTGCCCGACAGCGACGAGGCCGACTCGCCCCGGACAGCGCTGGAGGTCGGCAAGGCGCAGGGGGTGGCCGTCATGGTCCAGCGTGGCTGGCTCCCCCACGAGACGGCTGATCGCCTCGAGCACCTGCTGTCGGCAGCCGGTGCCGCGGCCTCCGAGCGATGGGAGACCCTTGCCGCAGTGCACTGGTCGACGTTCTTCGTCGACGGCCCGGACGCCACGATGGCCCTCGACGAGCGCGAGATGGCGATCGCCGCCCGCAGCCGCGACGCCGCGACCACCGCCGCCTGGTGGAGCCTGGCCGCAGGCATGCTGGTCGCGGCTGGCCACCCCGTCACCGGCGGGTCGCTGGCACGACGGGCGGCCGCGGCCCTGCGCCCCGTGGATCGCTATGACCTGCGGGCGTTCTGCCTCGCCTACGCAGCCCTTGCCGCCGTGCACACCGGCGATGCCGCCGCTGCCCCCGGGCTGCTGGCCGAGGCACGGGCCGCAGCGGCCCCGACGAACGCGCTGGCGCGGTCGACCATCGACGTGGTGGCCCTCGAGGTCGCCGGTGCACATCGTCGGCTGGAGCAGGACGCGTTCGGCGCCGGGCTCGAACGCTACGACCGCCTCGGACGTCCCCAGGTCGTGTGGATGCTCGCCGCCTGCGGCGTGCACGGCGATGGCGGAGGTGACGTCGACAGGTCGCTGCCGGCCCCGTCGACGTCCGGCGCGGCCGATCGGTGGCCTGGCCTGGTCGAGGCCATCCGTGCCGGCCACCCGGCCGAAGCACTCCGGGCGGCACGCGAGATGGCAGCCGCTGGCATGGTCGGCCCCGCCGCGGCAGCCCTGCGGGGACGTCGCCGCGGGGACCTGTCCGACCGGCTGGACGCGCAGCACGTCGGGGTGACCCTGGACGGGGTGGCGCTGCCCGGCCTGCCCCACCTGCCCGGTCCTGCATCGCCACGCCAGCTGGAGATGGGACGCCTCGCGGCGCGCGGGGCGTCAGACCAGCAGATCGCCGACAGGATGACGCTGTCGCGCCGGACGGTCAGCAACACCCTGTCGCGCCTCTACCGAGCCCTCGACCTCGACGGTCGCCCGTCGCTGACGACCCTCCTGACCCCGGTCGAGATGTGGCAGCCGGCCCTTCCCACCGACGGGTCGTCGACTGGCCCCTCGTACGGGACGACCCTCGGGCGCGACGACATTTAGCGGACCGGACCTGTCAACGAAACATGTATGAAACAGGAGGGGCTGACGCTGTCGTCCACGTGTCCAATCGTGAACTGACTGGAGCCATCCATGACCTACCGTGCTGAATACCTCTGGATCGACGGGACGGAGCCCACCGCCGAGATCCGCTCGAAGACCAAGATCCTCGCCGACGGCGCCGAGCCCGGGATCTGGGGGTTCGACGGTTCGTCGACCAACCAGGCAACCGGCGACAACTCCGATGTCGTCCTGCAGCCGGTCTTCACCTGCCCCGACCCCATCCGTGGCGGTGACAACGTCCTCGTCATGTGCGAGACGGCCCTGACCAAGGACCTGTCGCCGCACCCGACGAACACGCGCGCCAAGGCCCGTGAGGCCCTCGAGAAGTACGCCGACCAGGAACCGTGGTTCGGCCTCGAGCAGGAGTACACGATGCTGGACCTGAACGGGTGGCCGGCCGGCTTCCCCGCCAACGGGTTCCCCGAGCCGCAGGGGCCGTACTACTGCGGCGTCGGTGCCGCCAAGATCCACGGTCGCCAGATCGTGGAGGAGCACACCACACTCTGCATCGAGGCGGGCCTGGCGATCTCCGGCACCAACGCCGAGGTCATGCCCGGTCAGTGGGAGTTCCAGATCGGCCCGGCCGACACCCTGGCCGTTGCCGACCACCTGTGGATCGCCCGCTACCTGCTGTTCCGCTTGGGCGAGAAGTACAACGTCGAGATGTCGCTGGCCGCCAAGCCCATGAAGGGCGACTGGAACGGCGCCGGCATGCACACCAACTTCTCGACCAACGCGATGCGCGAGGGCTACGACGCGATCATCGCCGCCTGCGACGCCCTCGGCGCCGACGGCATCCCGGAGAAGCACCTGGCCGGGTACGGCGTCGGCATCGAGGAGCGCCTGACCGGTGCCCACGAGACCCAGCGCTACGACCAGTTCAGCTACGGCGTGTCCGACCGTGGCGCGTCCATCCGCATCCCGTGGCAGGTGGAGCAGGACAAGAAGGGCTACATCGAGGACCGTCGGCCCAACGCCAACGCCGACCCCTACGTCATCACGGCCCTGATGACCGAGACCGTCTGCTCGGCGCTGGCCAAGCTGTAGGTCCCTCGGTCCCCGGACCGGCCCGCAACCCCCTCCGCTCCGGCGGTGGGGGTTGCGACGTTCCGTGGGGATTGCCGTGCCGATAGCGTGGACCCCATGCAGATCATCTCCGTGCAGACCGGCCGCGCGCGCGACGTCATCAGCGGTCGGACCGTGATCCACACGGGCATCGACAAGCAACTCGTCCCTGCGATCGACGTCCAGCACGACGGGGTCCAGGGCGACGACATCGTCGCCACCGAGCACCATGGCGGGCCGGGTCAGGCCGTGTACGCCTACGCGCGGAGCGACTACGAGGTCTTCGAGTCCCAGCTCGACGCCGAGCTGCCCAACGGCGCGTTCGGCGAGAACGTCACGGTCGATCGGTGGCCCCACGACCCGATCCGCATCGGGGACCGGTTCGCCGTCGACGGGGTGGTCCTCGAGGTGGCGGCGCCGCGCATTCCGTGTGTCACGTTCGCCGCGCGCATGGGCGAGCTGGTGGGACCCGACGCCTCGCGAGGGTGGGTCAAGCAGTTCACGGCGGAACGGCGGCCGGGCTGGTACCTCCGGGTCATCGCCCCCGGCCGGCTCGCCGCCGGCCAGCGCCTGGTGGTCGATCCAGCCCCGACGACCAACGTCACGGGGCTGGAGGTGTGGGACCTCCACCACGCGACCTCGCCGGACCCGGCGATGGTCCGGCGTGCGCTGGACTCCCCCATCGACGACCGCTCCCGTGCCCACTGGACCAGGTCCACCGCCTGAGGAGTCGTCCAAGCGACCGTTGACGGGTTCGTGGACCGGATGGCCGCGTTTCGGTCTGCGGCATGCGGATACATCGATACGCGTACCCCTTTTCCTTCCAGAAAGGTGCACGTGATGACGCAGTCCAAGAGGCCCCTCCTGATCGGTGGTCTGGTCGCCCTGCTCCTGGCCGTTGCCGGCTGGACGTTCGGCGCAACCACCGCCAGCTCACAGCCGCTGCCGTTCCCCGGCGGCGAGGTGAACACCGAGCGCCTCGGCGGGGAGACCCGCTTCGAGACGTCGGTGGCGATCAGTGAATACCAGTTCCCCAACGGCTCGGAGAACGTCTTCCTCGCCCGTGCCGACGCCTTCCCCGACGCGCTCTCGGCCGCGTCGGTGACCGGTGGCCCGGTCCTGCTGGTTCCCCAGTGCGACGAGCTGCCGACCGTGACCGCCGACGAGATCACCCGTCTGGCCCCGACCAACGTCATCGCCCTGGGTGGCGAGGATGCGGTCTGTGAACAGGTCCTCGAGGACGCGGCCACCGCGGCCCGCGCGGCCGACGGCACCGAGAGCGAGACCGAGCCGGTCCCGACCGAGACCGAAACCGACCCGCAGCCGACGGAGACCGAGACCGGCCTGCCCGTTCCGCTGCCGACCACGACCGACCAGCCGACCCCGAGCGAGAGCCCCTCGCCCAGCGAGACCCCGACCGACCCGGTCCGGTAGTCCCGCCACCACCGGCACATCGCGACTGGCCGCCCCACGGGGCGGCCAGTCAGCGTTCGGGGTCCACGTCCACGTCGGCCCGCTCCGTGTCCGCCGGCCGGCGGCGCCGCAGTCGCCCCGACCGCCTCGCGGCATCGACGAGCACCGCCTCGATCTGGGCGTTCACCGAACGGAACTCGTCGCCTGCCCAGGACTCGTAGACGTCGTAGAGCTCCTGCGGGATCCGCAGGGGGAACTGCTTGCGCTTGGGGGCGGCCACGTGGCGTCGGTGAGGGTCGGTGCCGTCACCGCGACAGGGTGCCGACGTTGACCACTGGGCTGGTCGGGTTGTCGCTGGCGATGACGGTCATGAGGTTCGAGGCGAACGTGGCCTTGCGGTCGTTGTCCAGCGGGATGGCGTCCCCGTCGGTCGTCCCTGCCTCGAGCTGCTCGATGGCGTCTCGGACCATCAGGACCGCCCCCTCCACGATCTTCGCGCGTGCGGCCACGATCGCCGACGCCTGCTGGCGGCGCAGCATCGCCTCGGCGATCTCCGGCGCGTAGCTGAGGTCGGTGATCCTGGCCTCGGTGACCAGCACGCCGGCCTCGTCCGCACGCTCCTGCAGCTCCGCGAGGAGGTCGTCGTTGACCTCTCCGGTGTCCCCGATCAGCGTCGTCACGGCCACGTCGTCGAAGCTGTCGTAGGGGTAGGAGCGGGCCAGCTGACGCACGGCGGACTCCGACTGGATGTGCACGTAGTCGATGAAGTCGTCGACGCCGAACACGGCCTTGGCCGTGTCGACGACCTTCCACACCACCACGGCCGCGATCATGATCGGGTTGCCGTTGGCGTCGTTGACCTTCGAGCTCTCGGTGGTGAAGTTGCGCACGCGCAGGCTGACGATCCGCTTGCGGTACAGCGGGTTGGCGAACCGCAGCCCGGCGGTCACGTCGGTGCCGCGGTAGTCCCCGAACAGCGTCAGCACCGCCCCCTGGTTGGGCTGGAGGGTGTACAGGCCAGCCGCAACGAGGATCGCGGCGACGACCAGCAGCACCCCGAGGACCACGAGCGCGCCGCCCCCGGCCCGCCCGTCGGCGGCGCGGACCCCGCCGGCGATGACGAGCCCGACGGCCAGGAGGCCCCCGACGATGGCGAACAGCAGCGGTCCGATGCCTGCGACGGACCGGCCGGGACGGGACACAACAGCGGACACGACTACCTCCATGCGATCAAAGTGATATCACGATGATATGTCACGACGGTGCGGTTCGTCCATGGACGTCGCGGGGGCCGGGTTCCCCTCGAACCCGGCCCCTGCCCCTCATCCGCCTGTGCCTAGCCGAACTGGATGGGCTGTCCCGTCGGGCTGAAGACGGCCAGCGAGTACGGGCCGAAGAAGTCGTCGTACACGCCGGCGACGAGGGTCACGCGTCCGCTGGCCGGCATCCGGAAGTCCATTCGCGCGTTGGGGAACCCACCGCCGTCGTCGCTGAACCCGACGATCTCGCCGTCGAAGACGTTGCCGAGGTCGCCCTCGACCGCCAGGAGCAACGGGTCGACGAACCCGTCGAGCGCCCGTTGGGTCACCACGATCCGCGTTCCGGCAGGTGCGGAGATCGGGTAGTGGATCTCGCGCTGGTCGGCGGTCAGGGTGTCGACGTCCTCGAACACCGGCGCCGGGTCCAGGCTCAGGATGAAGTCACCCGTGCTCCCCCCGAAGCTGCTCGCCTCGATCGTGTACGTCCCGTCGGTCGGCAGCTGTGCCTCGATGAAGGAGTTGAGCCCGGGCTCGAAGTCGTCGTCGTCGTTGAAGGCGATCTCGCCACCGGCGTTGCGCAGCGACAGGATCGGGTCGACCGCGGTGGCCGGGTCACCGAGGGCGTCCATCCTGATGCGGACGGTCGTCCCGGCGGTCCCCTGGAACTCGTACAGCCGAGTGGGGAGGGCCCCGGTGATGGAGGAGAAGGTGACGTCACCCAGCCGCAGCTGGCGGACGGCGTTGCAGCCCGCCCCACCCGAGGCCGCCTGGACCAGGTTGGCGGCGGGGTCCGACACGAGGTCGGTGCCGCCCGCCACGAGGACCTGCCCGTCGAGCCCGCAGATGGAGTCGAGGACCTCCGTCGGCACGTCCACCCCGGTGTCGCCCTCGACGGTGGCCATGACCCCACCGAAGGCCCCGGTCAGCATGGAGGCTGCCAGGACATGGGCGAACCCGTCCGGCTCGCGTCGCAGGTTCACCGCCACGACGTAGGGCGGCTGGGTCGCGCCGTAGTACTCGCGGATGTTGTAGTCGGTGACGGCAGCCGCAGTGCCGTGCCTGGTCGACCCGGCCAGCCGCACGACGCTGCCCGGACCGGTGATGGCCTCGATCTGTGCCACGACCCCATCGGAGATGACCGCCGTGCCACCGGCCACGAGGACCGTCGACGGGCGGTGCTGGGACAGGAACGCCCCGGTGTCGCCGTTGAGGGAGTCCGACGGGGTCAGCAGGATCGGCATGCCCCAGCGGGACCCGATCTGGCCGACGGTGACCGCGTCGGGCCAGTTGCCGCCGGTCGCGACGATCACGGTGTCGTTGGGCAGGGCGCCGTCGAAGAGGTCGATGATCAGGTTGCCGACCGCGACCGCGGTCTGCTCCCGACCCGTCCCGGCAATGCGGGTGACGGTGAAACCAAGCTGCCGGATCGCATCCAGCGTCGCGTCCGGTATGACCGCCGTGCCGCCGAGGACGAAGATCTCGCTGCCGGCGACCACGGCCCGCTGCAGCTCGGTCCCGGTCTGCGCCGAGAGGCTGCCGTCGGGGTTGGTGAACAACAACGGTCCGAGGCCGTAGGCCAGCGACGACCCGCCGAGCGCGTCCGGGAACCGCGAGGACGTGGCGATCACCCCGAACTGGGCGTCGTCGTCGCGGAAGGTGGCGCGCGAGATCGCCACGGCCTGCAGCACGGCGTCGGACGTCGCGGAGTCGTCGAAGGTGATCCGGTCGATCGGTGCGGATGCACCGTCCGGCAGCTCGGGTGTGGTCGGGTCGGTGGGGGTGTTGATCGGGATCGACCCGTCGATGATGCCGGCCACCCAGCTGAGGTAGGTGATCAGCTCGGTGTAGACCCCGGGGTCCTGCACACCGCAGAGGCCCCCGAAGGAGGTGATGCCGATGAGCGTCAGCACGCCGTTCTCGTCGGTCCACAGGGGGCCGCCGGAGTCGCCCTGGCAGGTGTCGTTGCCCGGGTTCTGCTCGGTGCCGGGGTCACCGGCGCAGGTGTGGCGGTCGAACACCAGGTCGGGGTACCCCTGCGCGCAGGACTGGTCGTCGACCAGCGGGACGTCGACCTCGAGCAGGACGTCGGATGGGTTCTCGCCGAAGGGGGTCGTCGTGCCGTAGCCGGTGACGAACGCCGTCCTCCCCGGTGCGTACAGCGCGCCCTGCCCAGCGGTCACGACCGCGGCCGGCGGCGTGGCTGACGGCGTGCTGAGGTGCAGCAACGCGATGTCGTTGACCGTGAGGAACTCGTCGTAGTCGGGGTGGATGGCGATCTGGTCCACGCCGAGCCGTTCGACCCCTGCGGCGTTGTCGGTGCGCCAGTTGGTGGCGTTGATGACGATCTCGAGCTCGCCGGGTGGGATCTGGGATCCGCCGGTCCGGCTGTCGTAGAAGCAGTGCGCCGCCGTGAGGATCCATTCGTCGTCGATCAGCGTCCCGCCACAGAACTGGAACTCCTGATCCCTGATGACCAGCGCCGCCATGGCCGGGTACTCGCCCCGATCGGCCGGCTGGCCGTTGATGATGTGGAAGTCCTCCGCGGCGGCCGGGACGGCCGGTAGCAGGGGCACGAGCAGCAGGGCGGTGAGGACCAGGATCGGCAAACGACGCATGCGGGCACGATAATCCCGTGGCTCCGGAGGCGACGCCTCCGACGCCGATCCGTCACATTTTCGTGTCGGACGGGTTGCCGTCACCAGCCAGGTACGACACGCCCGGGTCGACGAGGAACCGCCCGCGGACGGCGGTGCGGCCGAGCAGCATGCGGAACCCCATGTCGTCGCGGCTGGCCAGCGTCAGCTCGATGGTCCACCGCCGCCGGTGCAGCGTGACCGGCGTGCGGACGACGTAGCGCTCGCTCGTGGCACCGGAGGAGGACCGCACCTCACGGACGTCCACGAGCGGCGCGCTGACGCGCGTGGCGTCGTCGTCGTCCCGCTGATGGGGGTGCACGGTGAAGTGCACGACGTCGCCGTGCCGTTCGATGTCGGTGGCATGGATGGCGGAGGTCCGCGCGCCAGTGTCGACCTTCGCCTTGACGACGATGCCGAGGTCGGGCAGGCGTACCCACTCCCGCCAGCCGATGACGAGTCCGCTGGTCAATCGGCCGATGTGTTCGGTGCTCACGAGGTCTCCCAGAAGGCCAGTGCGTTGCCCCACGGATCGGTGAACGGCAGCACGGTGCCACCGCGTGCCCGGGTCGGTTCGATGGGCATCGGTGTGCCCCGCCGCACGAGGCGTCGATGGTCGACGCCGATGTCGTCGGTGGTGAACACCACGCGCACGCTGGGTGTGGGGCCCTCCAGCAACGACACGCGGGTTCCGCCTGCGCCGAGCATCACGACCGTTGCGTCGTCGACGCGGACCCGTCGCAGGTAGTCCAGGCCGACGGTCTCGGTGTAGAAGGTCACGGCCTCGTCGAGGCTGCCCACGATGATGATGATTTCGGCGATCACGGTCGGGTCACCTTATCCCCGTCGACGGCGGGCGCAGGGCATCGCGCGACGCCGCCGCCCACGGATCAGTCGAAGAACCGACGATCGAACACCTTGCGGATCCGGCGGCGCGCTCGGTCGACGTCCTCGGTCAGGGCCTGCGCGGAGCTGTAGTGCATCAGGGCCGCGAGCTTGCGCAGCACGTCGGGGTTCTGGGGCAGGCTCGAGGTGTCACGGACCTTGATCAGGTACAGCCCGTTGCGCAGGCGGGAGAGCAGCAGCCAGCCGTTGCGCAGCCACGCGGCCTCCTCGGGTGCCAGGATCCCGGCCGCGGCCAGCCGTTCCAGGCCGGCGAGGGTGCCGGGCCCCCGGACCAGCGGGTCGGCACCCCCGTGCCGCATGCTGAGCAGCTGCACGGTCCACTCCACGTCGCTGAGGCCGCCCGGCCCGAGCTTCAGGTCGTCGGTGGAGGAGGCGTTGGGCAACGACCGACGTTGGCTGGCGTCCCGCGCGCGGATCCCGACCTGGTCACGACGCAGGGTCGCGGCCCGCCGCCGAGGGGTTCGACGTGCCGGCTGCACACCCTTGCGACCCGCGCGCTCGCGTTCGACGCGCGCCTTCATGGTGCGGATCGCGACGAGGCGGTCGACCGGCATGGGGTCGGCGTACACGAGCGGGGTGATCAGGTCCATGAACGCCTGACCCAGCTCGGGGTCGCCGGCGACGGGACGGGCTTGGGTCAGCGCCTGCAGCTCCCAGTCCTGGCCCCAGCGCTCGTAGTAGGCGGCGTAGGACTCCAGGGTTCGGGTCAGCGGCCCACGACGGCCCTCGGGCCGCAGGTCCGGGTCGACCCGGAACGCCGAGCCCTCGGGGGTCACGGCGGACAGGAACTCCAGCACCTCCTCCATGGCGTGCTCCGCCACCGGGGTCGGCCCGTCGTGCACCACGATGACGTCGAGGTCCGAGGAGTGCGCGAGCTCGCCGGCCCCGAAGCGACCCATCCCGATGACGGCGATGCGGACCTCGTCGGGGACGATGGTCGACAGGGCCGCGTGCAGCAACGCCTCGCCGAGCCATGTCAGCGCCCTGCCGATCTCGGGGACATCGGCAGCCCCGTTGACGTCACGCATCGCGGTGCGCAGGGCCTCGCGGCGCTTCAGCCGTCGCAGCGCCTCGCGGCTGACCCGTCCCCCGCCGCGCTTCAGCAGCCCCTCGACGCCACCGATGACGTCCTCGCGCGTGTGGGACCGTGCCAGCACCTCCTCGTCGTCGAGCAGCTGCAGGACCTCGGGCTGCCGGCCGAGCCACTCCCCCAGCCGTGGGCTCGCCCCCAGGATCCTGGCCAGCAGCCTGGCCGCCGGCGGGTTGTCCCTGATGGTCCGGACGAACCGCGGGTTGTCCTTCAGCTGGTCGGTCAGGCTGCGGAGCGCGGCCAGTCCCCCGTCGGGATCGGGCTGGTCCGACAACGCCTCGAGCATCGTCGGCAGCACGACGCGCAGCTGACGGGCCGTCCGCCCGCCACCCTGGACCATCGCCTCGAGGTGGCGCAGCGCCTGTCCGGGCGAGGCGAACGACAGGGCGGCCAGGCGTGCGGCCGCGGCCTCCTTGTCGAAGCGTCCCGCGGCGACGACCCGCTCCTCGGTGCCGTAGGAGGCCAGGGTCGACAGGAGTGGCCGGTAGAAGAGCTGCTCGTGCAACCGTCGGACCCCGCTCCGCACCCGGGCCAGCTCCTTGGAGAACGACTCCGCTGCCGTGCGTGCGGGCAGGTCCCGGAAGCCCATCGTGCGGGCGACGCGTTGCAGGTCGCTGGGGTCGTCGGGGATGGTGTGGGTCCGTCGCAGCTGGCGCAGCTGCAGGCGGTGTTCGACGGTCCGCAGGAACAGGTAGGCGTCGGTGAACAGGGCGGCGTCGCCGTCGTCGACGTAGCCGCCCCTCGCCAGCGCGTCGAGGGCCGGCACGGTGCCGCGCAGTCGCAGCGACGGGTCGGCCGGCCCGTGCACGAGCTGCAGCAGCTGCGTGGCGAACTCGATGTCGCGCAGACCCCCGGGGGCGAGCTTCAGCTGGCGGCTGCCGTCGCGCGTGACCGGGCGCGAGGTCTCGACCCGCCGCTTCATCTGCTGGATCTCCTCCACGGCGTCGGCCCCCAGCGAGTCGGGCCACAGGAAGGGGGCGACCAGCTGCTCGAAGTCCTCGCCGAGGTCAGCGGGACCGGCCACCGGACGCATCTTCAGGAGGCTCTGGAACTCCCAGGTCTTGGCCCAGCGCTCGTAGTAGGCCCGGTAGCTCTCGATGGTGCGGGTGATCGGTCCGTTGCGTCCCTCGGGCCGCAGGTTCGCGTCCATCTCGTAGACGGCCCCGCGTGGGGTGTGGGTCCCGAGGATGTGCAGGATGCGCTTGGCCATCCGCTCCGCCGTGGGCGTGTCACCGCGGTGCACGAACAGCACGTCGACGTCGGAGACGTAGTTGAGCTCCTCACCGCCCAGCTTGCCCATCGCGAGGACGGCGAGCTCCGCGTCGGTGCCGGCGGCACCCTCCGCAGCCAGGGCGTGGGCGCACACGATCATGCCGTCCGCGAGGTCCGCGAGCTCCTCGGCGGTCTGTGGGGTGTCGGCCAGTCCCAGCATGTCCCGGGCGGCGATGCGGAGCAGGCCGGCCCGCTGCGTACCGGCCATCGCCTCCGCGGCCACGGCGTCGGGATCGTCTGCCTGGTCCGGACGGCGGTCGTCGACCGCCGTCCTGGCGCGCGTGGCCACCTCCTCGGCCGACCACGGCTCGGCGACGTCGTCGAGCACGTCGAGGAGGTCGGGGTGGCGGACGATCTGGTCGCCGAGCGCCTCGGAGGCGCCCGTGACCACCACGACCGTCCGCGCCAGTTCGGGGTCGTGTTCCAGGCGGACGAACGTCTCGCGAGAGGTCTCGCGGATGCGTTCCAGCGTGCGGACCGCCCAGTCCGCGTTGGCTGCAGGACCGAGCTCGATGCTCACGGAGTCACAGCGTCGGCAGGTACCGCTCGAGCTCGAAGGGCGTCACCTGCGAGCGGTACTCCTCCCACTCCTGCCACTTGTTGCGCAGGAAGTAGTCGAAGACGTGCTCGCCGAGGGCCTCGGCGACCAGCTCGGACTCCTCCATGACGCTGAGCGCCTGGTCCAACGACGCCGGCAGGGACGTGATCCCCGCTGCACGCCGCTCGGCCTCGGTCATCTCGTAGATGTTGTCCTCGGCTTCGGGTGGCAGCTCGTAGCCCTCCTCGATGCCCTTGAGGCCCGCGGCGAGCAGGACGGAGAAGGCCAGGTAGGGGTTGCAGGCCGGGTCGGGGGCCCGGTACTCCACCCGCGTCGACGCGGCCTTGGTCGGCTTGTACTGGGGGATGCGGATCAGGCTGGAGCGGTTGTGCCGACCCCACGAGATGAACACGGGGGCCTCGTAGCCGGGCACGAGGCGCTTGTAGGAGTTGACCCACTGGCACGTCACCGCGGTGATCTCGCGGGCATGCCGCAGCAGCCCGGCCGTGAAGTGCTTGGCGGTCTCCGACAGCCGGTAGGGGTCGTCGGGGTCGTAGAAGGCGTTGGAGTCGCCGTCGAACAACGACAGGTGCGTGTGCATCGCGCTGCCCCACTCGCCCGTGAGGGGCTTGGGCATGAACGAGGCGTGCACGCCGAGGCGCATGGCGGTCTGCTTGATGACGTGGCGGTACGTCATGATGTTGTCGGCCATCGTCAGCGCGTCGGCGTACCGCAGGTCGATCTCGTGCTGGGACGGCGCGACCTCGTGGTGGGAGTACTCCACCGAGATGCCCATCTTCTCCAGCATGGTGATGGCCTGCCGGCGGAAGTCGGACTGGATCTCGTTGGGCGTCAGGTCGAAGTAGCCGCCGCGGTCCAGCGGGGTCGGGTCGTCGGCGCCCTTGAAGAGGAAGAACTCGATCTCGGGGTGCACGTAGAAGGTGAACCCCATCTGGGACGCCTTGGACAGGTTGCGCTTCAGGACCTGCCGGGGGTCGGCGGCGAAGGGTTCGCCCTCGGGCCGGTAGATGTCACAGAACATCCGGGCGACACCCGGGGACCCCTCCTTCCACGGCAGCACCTGGAAGGTCGAGGCGTCGGGACGCGCCAGCATGTCGGACTCCTGCACGCGGGCGAAGCCGTCGACGGCGCTGCCGTCGAACCCGATGCCCTCCGCGAAGGCACCCTCGACCTCGGACTCCGTGACGGCAACCGACTTGAGGCTGCCGAGCACGTCGGTGAACCACAGCCGGACGAAGCCGATGTCGCGCTCGTCGACGGTGCGGAGAACGTACTGCTGCTGCCGATCCATGGGCGTGATCCTAGTGGACGAGTGCCCCGAACACCTCGCTCCTCGGCGGAGGCCGGGAACGGGCGGTTCTGGGGCCCGGTGGGTCCTCGACGTGCTGGGCAACGCCGCGGGCCGCACCCCGGATGGAGTGCGGCCCGCGTTGCGTGCGTGATGGGTCGATGGTGTGGCTAGACCGGTTCCTCGGAACGGGCGTCGGCTGCGGGCAGGCTGACCGCGACCTCACCGGTCGGGGCCGTGACCGGACCGCCCGGATAGGCCGAGGCACCCAGGGCGGCCTCGGGGTAGCCGTACATGCCGTGCTCGTGGATGTCGAGGCCCTCGATCTCCTCGGCCTCCGAGACCCGCAGGTTCTTGGTGGCCTTGAGGCCGAAGGCGAGGACGGCGGAGCAGGCCGCAGCGAAGGCCGCGACGGCGACGACACCGATCAGCTGGTCGACGAGCAGGCCAGCGCCGCCACCGTGCCAGAGGCCCGTCAGGCCCTCCTCGCCGGTGTTGGCCCAGATACCGACGGCCAGGGTGCCCCAGGCACCGTTGACGCCGTGGACGGAGAACGCACCCACCGCGTCGTCGATGCCGAGGCGGTCGACGGCGGGGACGGCCAGGGCGACCAGCACACCGGCGATCACACCGATGACGAGTGCAGCGATCGGACCGACCTGGTCCGCACCGGCGGTGATGCCGACGAGGCCGGCCAGGACGCCGTTGATGGTCATGCCGATGTCGGGCTTGCCGTAGCGGACCCAGGTGAAGACCATCGCGGTGCCACCACCGGCGCAGCCGGCGAGGAGCGTGGTCAGCAGCACGGGGCCGACGAGGGCACCGTCAGCGGCCAGGACCGAGCCGCCGTTGAAGCCGAACCAGCCCCAGAACAGGGCGAACATGCCCAGCGTCGCCAGCGGCATCGAGTGGCCGGGGATCGCGCGGGGCTTGCCGTCCTTGGCGAACTTGCCGATTCGCGGGCCGAGGATGCCAGCGATCACGAGGGCAGCGACACCACCCGTCATGTGGACGAGGGTCGAGCCGGCGAAGTCGTAGAAGCCGAGCTCGCTGAGCCAGCCGCCACCCCACTGCCAGTGGCCGATGATCGGGTAGATCAGGGTGGTCATCAGCAGGGTGACGACGAGGTAGCCGCCGAACTTCATGCGACCGGCGACGGCGCCGGAGACGATCGTCGCCGTCGTGGCGGCGAACACGGCCTGGAAGATGAAGTCCGCGGCCAGGAAGGCGTCACCGCCGTACAGGCCGAGCTCGGAGTAGCTACCTGCCGACAGGGCGAACGTGTCGGTACCGATGAACCCGCCGGCGGACGCGCCGTACATGAGGCCGAAGCCGAGCAGGAAGTAGGCGATGATGCCGAAGCAGGCGTCCGCCATGTTCTTCATCATGATGTTGGCGGCGTTCTTCGAGCGGGTCATGCCCGTCTCCAGCATGGCGAAGCCCGCCTGCATCCAGAAGACGAGGCCGGCGGCCAGCATGAAGAAGACGACGTCGAGGTTGAACTGGACGAGCGCCACGTCCTCGACGGTGGCCGTCTCCTGGGCCGCGGCTGGTCCGGCAAGGACCAGCAGGGCGGACATGGCGGCCATCAGAGTGGCCATGAGCTTGAGTCGCAAAACCGTTACCTCCTGGAGGGGCGACGGATCCGCAACGGCTATGGGATCCGTACTGTGGGAGGAAACGTAAGGAGCAGCCGTTCCGCTCGGATTGCTTCAATGTTTCTTGCGTGTAAAGCCTGCAACGGTCGCCTCGGAGGTGGTCGCCGCCACGGGAACGGTGAACGTGACGGTCAGCCCGTGGTCGTCGTTGGTGGTGGCCTCGATGCGGCCGCCGAGCACGGTCAGGAGGCGGCGGCACTCGGCCAGGCCGGATCCGTGGCCGTCGGTGCGAGCGTCGGCGTGCAGTCGCTCTCCGCGCTCGAACATCCGGGGCAGCGCGTCGGGTGCGACGCCGACGCCGTTGTCCCGCACGGTGAACTCCGCGGTCGCCTCCGGACCGGCCACCGTGGCGTCCTCCAGGACGCGCACGGCCACGGTCACGCGGGGCGGCACGTGCGGACGTCGGTACTTCAGGGCGTTGCCGACGAGGTTGAGCAGGACCGTCCTGACGGTCTGCTCCGGCAGGGACAACGTGTGGAGCTCGGTGTCGAGGTCGACCGATCCGCTGGTCTCGGCCAGCTGGGTGGCCACCATCCGCTGGAGCCAGTCGTGCAGGACGGACAGCTCGACGTCGGTCCGCCGTTCGCCGCCGAGGCGTTCGGCGTTGCCGAGCAGGGCGCGCACCATGCCGACGGCGGCGTCGGCGGAGCCGGCCATCCGGGCGGTCACGACGGGGACGTCCTCGTCGCGGACACGCCCTTCGGCCAGCATCTCCGCAAGGCCCCTGATCCCCGACAGCGGCCCGAGGAGGTCGTGCGCCACCCGATAGGAGAACAGCCGCAGCTCCTCGCGGGAACGTTCCAGGGCCTCCTGGGTCTCCAGCAGGGCCGTCGTGTCGCCCTCGTCCGATGCACGGCGGTCCGCACCGGCCAGGTACCGGGGGCCACGCCAGACCACCAGGGCGAACAGCAGCACGAGGAAGGTGATCACCCCGCGAGCCACCGGGTTCGTGGTGCCGCCGACCAGCCTCGACAGGTCCTCTCGGGGTGCGGCGACGGTGACCTGCCACCCGCCGTCGACCGCCTCGACGGTGCTGGTCTCCACGCCGTCCAGCCCGCCACGAGGGGCGATCACGGTGACCCCCGTGACCGGTTCGACCAACGCGAGCCGGGCGGACGGCAGCTCCGACAGCGTGGCGGAGAGCAACCGGGGCAGGGCGGTGGCCTGCGGGTCGAAGGCGGCGGTGACGACGCCGCCGGACAAGCCGGTGGACACCGCGCTGGCCACGACGATGCCGGAGTCGGTCACCGCGTCGTCGGTGGCCCAGAACGCCGACCTCGCGCCGGCCAGCACCGCATCGATGTGGGGGAAGGTGCCCGACAGGTCGTCGCCCACCACCAGGTCGGGGCGGTCCGGATGGGCGGCCTGCACCCTGCCGTCCCCGTCGAGGAGGAGCGCGAACTGCACGTGGGAGAAGTCCCAGGCGGACCCGAACTGCTCGGCGTCGTCGCTGTCGAGGCCGAAGCCGGCGGCGCGCTGCAGCGTCAGGTGATTGTCCCACCAGGCGTCCAGGACCATGCCGGCGTCCCGCGCCATGACGTCGAGGACCGCGTCGGCCCGGGCCCGACGGTCAGCCTCGTCCCTGATCAACAGCGCGGCCAGCACGGCGAGGACGGCGACGGCAAGGATCGCGAGCGTGCGCCGGCGCCCCCGGACGCTGCGCGGTTCCGGGGCCGGGTGCGCCACCGTCGTGGCGATCGCGGTCATGGCCCCTTCATCGGACATCGTTCGCCCGAGCACAACGGGTGGGGTGACGCACCTTCTGACTAGTCCTCGCCGCGCTCGAGCAGGATGGTGACCGGCCCGTCGCAGACCATGTCGATCGCCATGTCGGCGCCGAAGACCCCCTTGCCGACGGGGACTTCCAGGGCGGCGCAGTACCGCTCGTACAGCGCCGCGCCGTGCTCCGGGGCCGCCGCAGCCACGAAGGACGGCCGACGGCCCTTGCGGGCATCGCCGTAGAGCGTGAACTGGCTGATCGCCAGGATGCCCCCACCGACGTCACGGACCGACCGGTTCATGCGGCCCTGTTCGTCGGAGAAGATGCGCAGGTCCTGGGTCTTGGCCGCCAACCACTCGGCGTCGGCGTCGGTGGATCGCTGTCCGACGCCGACGAGCGCCATCAACCCGTGGTCGATCCGGCCGGTCACGGCCCCGTCGACGGAAACAGCAGCTGAACGAACTCGCTGGAGCACGACTCTCATGGGACGACAGGGTAGGGTGCCCTCGCCGGAGGAGCGCCCCGAGGGGGGCACCCCGCGGCACGTTCATTCGCCAGAGAGCATCTCGAAAGGTTGCCGTTCACATGGCTGTTCGAATTCCCGTGGTTGCCTTCGTCGCAACCCTGCTCGCTGCCTTGCTGGTAGCGGTCCCGAGTCCGTCGGACGCGGCTGTGCGCCAGGGCACGGAGCCCGACCCCATCGGCGCCACGGCAGAGCTGTCGCAGGACTACGTGTCCGAGGATGCCCCGCGCGTCTTCGTCGCCCGCGCCGACGACTACGCCGACGCGCTGGCCGGAGCCCCGCTCGCCGCTGCCGACGGCGCACCCATCCTCTTCGTCGAGGGTGACACCGTCAGCGACGCCGTCCTCGCCGAGATCGCCCGCATCGCCCCCGACGAGGTCGTCATCCTCGGCGGCGTCGAGGCCGTGAGCGAGGCCGCCGAGGCCCAGATCGCCGACGCCGGCCACACGACCCGTCGTCTCGCCGGCGCCAACCGCTTCGCGACCGCCATCGAGGTCGCCGACGAGCTCGACGCCGCGACCGGCGGACCCTCCACCCTGTACTTCGTCGAGGGCGAGCACGCCGACGACGCCCGCGGTTGGCCCGACGCCATCAACGCCGCCACCGTGGCCGGCCTCGACGGCAGCCCGATCCTCCCGGTCAACGCCGAGCGCCTGCCCGAGGAGATCGCGGCCTACATCGCCGCCAACCCCGACGCGCCCCGCGTGATCGTCGGTGGCACCTCCGCGGTCTCCGAGGACGTCGCGGCGTCCATCGCCGGTGAGGAGGGCGAGGTCAGCCGCATCGCTGGCGACACCCGTGTCACCACGTCCGTGGCGGCCTACGACCAAGCCGTGTCCGAGCACGGCGCCGTCCCGACCACCCGCTTCGTCATCCCCGGCTGCAGCTACGTCGAGGGCCTCGCGGCCTCCGCGATCGCCGGCGCCAACAGCTGGACGACCGTGATGGTCGACTGCGAGAACCTGGCCGCGTCGGCCGACGCGTTCGAGATCCTCGGCTCGACCCTCGACCTCGTCGAGGACACCGTGGTCGTCGGCAACCGGTTCACCGACGAGGTCCTGATGGGCATCGACGGGGCCAGCACGTTCGAGGCCCCGGAGGCCGCGTTCTGCCTGCGCCTGCTGCACCACAACGACGGCGAGTCCGACCTGTTCCCGTCGAGCGCCGGCTACGGCGGCCTGGCCAACATGGTCACCCTTGCCAACGGCCTGCAGGACGCCCCGCTGCCCGAGGGCTGCGAGGACGGCGGCGTGGTCACCGTCACCTCCGGCGACAACTTCCTCGCCGGCCCCGAGTTCCAGGCATCCCTGTCCAACGAGGAGGGCCCCATCCTGGACGCCCTCGGCCTGTCGCTGATGAACTACGACGCGCTGGACCTGGGCAACCACGACTTCGACTTCGGCCCGGACGTGACCGAGCGGTTCATCACCTCCTTCACCGGTGACACCCCGCCGCCGTTCCTGTCCGCCAACCTGGACTTCTCCGCAGAGCCCGGCCTGCAGGCGCTGGTCGACGCCGGCCGCATCGCCCCGTCCACCGTGGTGGACACCGGCGACTCGCAGGTCGGCATCATCGGCCTGACCACCCCCGGACTGGCCGCCATCTCCTCCCCCCGCAACGTGGAGGTCCTGCAGGACATCATCGAGATCACCCAGGCCGAGGTCGACCGCCTCACCGGCGAGGGCGTGGACAAGATCGTCCTGATCAGCCACCTCCAGGGCCTCGGCGGCGACGACGGCGACCTCGAGTTCGTCAGCCAGATCACGGGCGTCGACGCGGTCGTCGCCGGTGGCGGTGACGAGGTCCTGGCCGACGCCGGTGACCCGCTGCTGCCCGGTGACCTGGGCGACGTGTTCGACAGCTACCCGATCCTGGTCGACGACGCTGACGGCTCGGCCGTGCCCGTGGTGACCACGAGCGGCAACTACGGCTACCTCGGTCGCCTCGAGCTGCTGTTCGATGCCGAGGGCAACCTGCTGGAGTCGCGTCCGTTCGTGGACGAGATCTCCCGCATGGTCCGCGTCGCCGACGAGACGCGTCCTGACGGCGTGGCTGCCGACCCCACCGTCGTCAGCGACGTCTACGAGCCCGTCCAGGCGTTCGTCGACGGCCTCGCCGAGGACGTCATCGCCACCTCGGAGGTGCGCCTGAACGGTGACCGTCCCGACATCCGCATCGGCGAGACCAACGCCGGCAACCTGGTCGCGGACTCCCAGCGCTGGTTCGCCTCCACCATGGGTGGCGACTTCGGCCTCGACACCGACGCCATCTTCGTCGGTGTGCAGAACGGTGGCGGCATCCGCCACGACGGCGAGGAGATCGGACCGGGCGACATCACCGTCCTCGACACCTTCTCCATGGTGCCGTTCTCCAACTTCGTCTCGGCCTTCGAGGACTTCACCATCGAGGAGCTCAAGACGCTGCTCGAGCGTGCCTACTTCGACATCGAGGGTGTCAACGGTGCCTTCCTGCACCTGTCCAACCTCGAGGTCGAGGTCGACCTGGACCAGCAGCCGCAGGTCCAGGACGAGGACGGCAACATCACCACCGAGGGCGAGCGCGTCCGCCAGCTGAGCCTGGCCGACGGCACCCCGCTCGTCGTGGACGGTGAGGTCGTCGCCGATGCCCCGACCGTCACCATGACCATCGTGGACTTCTCGGCACGTGGTGGCGACGGCTACCCGCTGGACGACGACTTCCAGGTCCTGGGCGCCACCTACCAGCAGGTGCTGGCCGACTACATCGTCGCCGCCACCGACGACGGTGGGCTGGGCGGCGAGATCACCGCCGAGCAGTACCCCGAGGGCGGCGAGGGTCGCATCACCGTCACGGGAGGCGAGGGCTAGCCCCTCCTCCCCCATCGTGTGTCCCGCACGGGCCGCCCCCTCGGGCGGCCCGTGCGGCCGTTGCGGCCCGGGCCGGTCGGGTATCGGCCCGCGGGAATGCCCGGGCGGGCGATGGCGTTCACCCTCGGGCAGCCGTTACCCTGCGGGTGTTCGCGATTCCGACCGCTGGACCGGGCCCGATCCCGGCTGGCAGGAGAAAGGGGTTGTGCAGCTCATGAGCGTGCACGCACAGAACCGCCCGGTGTCCATCCTCGACATCCAGGCCTTCAAGGATCGTGGCGAGAAGTTCGCCATGCTGACCGCCTACGACTACTCGGCCGCGCAGATCCTCGACGAGGCGGGCGTGCCCCTGCTGCTCGTCGGCGACTCCCTCGGCATGGTGGTCCTGGGCTACGACTCCACCGTCCAGGTGACGATGGAGGAGATGCTGCACCACACCAGGGCTGTCCGTCGTGGTGCCGAGAAGGCGCTGGTCGTCGGTGACATGCCGTTCGGCAGCTACCACGGCAGCGAGGACGAGGCCGTCGCGAACGCCGTGCGCTTCCTCAAGGAGGCCGGCGCCAACGCCGTGAAGCTCGAGGGTCCGCGGGTCGACCTGACCCGCCGCCTCGTCGAGGCCGGCATCCCCGTCATGGGCCACCTCGGCCTGACCCCACAGGCGG
Source organism: Euzebya rosea (assembly GCF_003073135.1). Taxonomy (NCBI): domain Bacteria; kingdom Bacillati; phylum Actinomycetota; class Nitriliruptoria; order Euzebyales; family Euzebyaceae; genus Euzebya; species Euzebya rosea. Next base: position 93,400 of record NZ_PGDQ01000004.1, on the reverse strand, counting down.
TCAACCAGCTCGGCGGCTTCAAGGTCCAGGGTCGCGACGCGGCCGTGGCCGACAAGCTGGTCGCCGACGCCGTCGCGCTGCAGGACGCCGGGGCCTTCGCCCTCGTGCTGGAGGGCATCCCGTCGGCGCTGGGCACCCGCGTCACCGAGGCGCTGGACATCCCCACCATCGGTATCGGCGCCGGCGCCGACACCGACGGCCAGGTGCTGGTCTTCCACGACTTCCTCGGCCTGACCAGCGGCCGGTTGCCACGCTTCGTCAAGCAGTACACGACCCTTCGCGGCGAGATCGTCGACGCGGCCAAGGCCTTCCAGGCCGAGGTCGCCTCCAGCGACTACCCGGGCCCGGAGCACCAGTACTGACAACGGGTCGTGCTCGACGGGGCACGACCGTGGACGGGCTGGTCAGCCGGCGATGCCGGCGGCCAGCTCGACCGCGAGGGCGCTGAAGGTGCGCAGCCCGTCGGCGGTCCGGGGGCCGTGCCAGGTCAGCAGCTCCCCGTCCACGAACCGGGTGGCCACGTCACCGGCGAGCTCGCGCACGGGCTCGAGGTCCTTGTCCTCGAACACGTACGGTTCGCTGGGCAGCAGGACGACGTCGGCGCCGAACGCCAGGCCCGTCTCCAGCTTCGGGTAGTCCGCCTCGTAGCCCGACAGGACGTTGCCGAAGCCACAGGTCCACAGCAGGTCGCTGGCGTAGGTCCCGGGGCCCAGCCCCATCCACGGCTTGCGCCACACCAGCGTCAGCGACATGACCCGGGTGGTCGGCGCGGCGGCGCGGGCCTCCTCGATCGCTGCGTCCACGGCGTCGGCCAGCGTGGTGGCCACGTCGGTGGCGTCGACCAGCTCCCCCAGCCGCCGGGTCATCTTCGCGGCGTCGGCGACGGTGCGGGGGTAGGTCTCCTCCACCGTCAGCCCGGCGTCGCGCAGCCGCTGGATGTCCTCGGGCCGGTTCTCCTCGGTGTTGGTGATCACCAGGTCGGGACGCAGGGCGATGATCCGCTGGACGTCGGGGTTCTTGGTGCCGCCGACCCGTTCGGCGGCATCCGGTGCGCCGTGGGTGCAGTAGGTGGTGACACCGATGACCCGGTCGGCCACGCCGACGCGGGCGAGGGTGTCGGTGACCGACGGGACGAGCGAGACGATGCGGTCGCTGCTCATGCGCGTGTCCGGGTGTAGTCGCCGCCCTCGATGGCGCGGGCCAGCACGAAGAGGTAGTCGCTGAGTCGGTTGAGGTAGCGCAGGGGGCTGTCGTCGGGCAGCAGGTCCTCGCGCTGCATGGCCACGACCAGCCGCTCGGCCCGGCGGACAACGGTGCGGGCCAGGTCGATGGCGGCGCCGGCCGGCGAGCCACCGGGCACGACGAACTCCTGGGGCAGCGGGTAGCGGTCGGTCAGCGCGTCGATGCGCCGTTCCAGCTCCTCGGTCATCGCCGGGGTGGCCCTGCTGACGCCCTCGGCCAGCTTGGGCCAGTGGTCGACGTGGGTGGCCAGCTGCGCCCCGACGACGAACAGCTCGCGCTGGACCTCCAGGACCGCCGCGTGCCACTCGGTGTCGGGCGCCAGCGCGGCCCGGGCCATGCCCAGGGCGCTGACCGCCTCGTCGGTGGTGCCGTAGGCACCGGTCCGCAGATCGTCCTTGTCGACCCGGCCGCCGTAGAGCAGGCCGGTCGTGCCGTCGTCGCCGCGCTTGGTGTAGACCTTCATCGCCGCACACCGTAGCCGGGCCGGCCCCCCGCGCGGTCATCGACGGCGAGCGCTACTCGGGCGGAAGGTCCCAGACGGGGGTGGCGTCGACCGCGGCCACACGGCCGTCGGCGCCGAAGGTGACCCGTGCCTGCACGGGGTGGCCGACGTCGTCGGTGGCGCAGTAGGTGTAGGCCGCACCGTCGCGGTCCATCGGCTGGCCGACGGCGGACAGGAACGCCTCGACGTTACCGCCGACGAGGGCATGCAGGTCCTCGGCCTGCAGGTGCGACCCGTCGGTGACGCAGTCGTTGCTGCCGTATGTCGCCCGCTCCCACATCCGGAGGTACGCCTCGGCACCGTTGAGCATGTCGTCGATGATGGCCTGCCCACCACCGAGGTCGGGCCGCGCCTCGTCGGCGGCGAGGGCGAGCTCGGCGAACCAGTCGGCGAACAGGCCGTAGTGGGCGACCCCGTCGACCGACACGTCGTAGGTCCGGACGCCCGAGGTCTGCTGGTGGATGGTGACCCCACCGATCGGCGCATCGATGCCACCCTCGTAGTCCAGCGGGACCGCGGGGTTGGAGCGTGGTCCGGGCTGGCCGCCCAGGCCGTTGGTGTCGGCGCCGTAGCCCAGCCCGAACAGGCTGTCGGCGGGGGCGAGCGTCGCCGCCCATCCGCGGCGCTGCGCCCAGTAGTCGACGAACCGGTCGGCCGAGGCGGTGCGGGAGCCGATGACGCCGTCGAGGACGTAGATGCGCTGGTAGATCTCGTCGTTGCCCCAGCTGTGGCTGGAGATCAGCGACGGCTGGATCGGCGCCCGGCCCTCGGCGTGGGCCCGCTCGTGCTCTGCGGGGATGATGACGTCCTGGATCAGGTCGAGGGCGGCTCGCTGGGCGGCGGCGCTCATGTGGTCGGGGTCGACGACCATGCCGCGGGCGACCATCTCGGTGATGAGGTGTTCGCCAAGCGGGGTGAGGCCGCGGGTGTTGCAGTGCGGACCGGCCGGGTAGGCGGGTGCGGCGTAGCCCCGTGTCGGGGCGAACTGCTCGAGGATGGCGCCGGCCAGGACGTCGACCTCGTCGTGGCCGCCGTCGGGCAGGTCGTCGGCGACGTTGACCTGCGTCTTGTCGTGTTCGTGGCTGTGGCCTGCCTCGGTCGGGGCGCAGGTCTGCATGTCCCAGTAGTGCCCGCTCGTCCAGCGCTGGCCCAGCCAGTTCACGAGGACGCCGGTGGCCCCGCCGTCACCGGTGACGCCGGACAGGGCGTTGTCGAACTTGTTCACCAGCTCCATCTGACGGATGCCCATGTCGTGGACCTCCTCCAGCCGCTGGTCGATCTGGTCGGCGGTGCAGTTGGGCTGGTCGAGGAACTCGCTGCAGTCGAAGAGCTCCGACACCTCGATGCCCATGACGACCGCCAGCCGACCGGCGTTGATGACCTCCCGCGCCTGGGTCGGGTCGGTCACGATGCGCAGCCACCCCTCCCCCGGGCCGCCGGACTGGGCGTCGATGTAGTCCTGCAGCTCGAACAGCCGCTGGGCCTGCAGGCGCACCCCGTCCATCTCGTTGCAGGAGTTCCGCTTGACCGGGTAGATCTCGCACAGGGCGGTGTTGTCGACGAACAGGTTGACGCTCAGGCGCAGGCCGCCCAGGTACGCCCGTTCCAGCCAACGCCAGTAGTACTGCTCGTGGGTCAGGGAGTCGTGGGCCGGCCAGTAGCCGAACGTGGGCCAGCCGACGGTGTCGTGCCCGTTGACCGGATCGCCACCGGAGACCGCGACCTCCAGGACCGCACCGCGTCCACCGGCGGCGTGGTCCTCGCAGTCGACCAGGGCGTACTCGACGCCGTAGGGGTGCCAAGGACGCCCGCACCGTGCCTCGCCGCCGAGGAACTCGAAGGCCATCCCGTGGACGTGGGACTCGAAGAAGCCCCGGACCTCGGCCGCGGGTCCGGCCGGGTTGGCGTCGGGACGACCCTCGGTGTTGGTGTCGACCTCGGGCCAGTCCGCGCAGGCCGTCCCGTTGGGGTCGTCGTCGGTGGGGTCGTCGTCGGCGACGTGGTGGAAGGTGTAGGTACCGAGGGCGATGCCGTCGGGGGAGGCGACCTCGTAGGCCTGGCCGTGTTCGTCGCGGGCGTCGGGGTCGTCCCCGACCGCGGTGATGGTCCACTCCGCCGCGGCCGAGGGTGCGTCGGCCAGGATCGGCTGCACGCTGACCGTGACGCCCGGGAGCCCCGGCTGTGCGGAGGTCCCGACGCCGAGCTGGGACAGGTAGGACCGCACGTCCCACCACGCCCCCTCCACGGAGGTGTCCGGACCCTCGTTGGCCGCGATCAGGTACTCACCGAGGCGGGTCGGCTGGAAGTGGAAGGGCACGGCGTCGCCCTCCGCCCCGTCGACGATCATCGCGTCGTCACGGGCAACCCAGGTCCCGTCGTCGGCCCGCATCGTGTAGCACCCACCGGCGAGGGCGTAGCGGTCCTCGGGGCTGGGCAGCCGATCGTGGACGTCGCGGTCGACGACCAGCTGGTAGGGCACCGCGAGCGCCGGCGTCTCGGCCTCGGCCGGCGGTGCGGTCGTGCCCGGTACGGCCAGCAGCAACCCGGCCAGCACGACCATTGCGACGCCGCGCCGCACAGCACGGGGTGAGGGGGTGTACGTGGACGTCATCGCGGTACCTCGGGGCTCTGGGCGACCGATGTGATGGGTCGCTCCACTTCTTCACTGTTCGACGCCGTCCGCCCGGTCTCCTGCCGGGCCGCCGAGGTGTCGTGCTCCGCGGCCACTAAGGTGTCCCGACCGATGACCGTCCTCCGTCCCTACACCGGCCCCGATCCCGGTCACCCGGTGACCGTGGTCCCGAGCGACCCGTCCAGGCACGGCGCACTCGTGCGTGTCCGTGGCTGGGAGGTGGCCGTGGCCGATCCGGTCGACGCGGTGACCGATGGCCGGGCGCTGGACCGGGCCGCCGACATGCTCGGGTGGGCGGGACCGGCGGCGGAGGGGCCGCCGTTCACCCACGGCCTGCTGGGGTTCGTGACCGACGACGCCTCCGCAGCCCTCCTGGACCTCGACACCGTCGACGAGCGGCCGGCACCGGCCCCGCTCCCCCCGTTGTGGTTCGGCCGCTACACCCATGCCGCCTGCCAGTCACCCGACGGTCGCTGGTGGGTGACGGGCGAGTCCGCGGCGGACGCCGACCGGGCCCACATGCTGCTGTCGACGGCTGCCGCCCGCGGACGCGTCCCCGCACGGTCACGGGCCGAGCGGACCGACGGCCCGGTGCCGGCCCGCACGACGCTGTCCCGCGCCCAGCACGGTGCGGCGGTCGCCCGGATTCAGGACTGGATCGCCGACGGCGACGTCTACCAGGTCAACCTGACCCTCCACGTCGGCGCGCGGTGGGACGGCTCGCCCCGGGCGCTGGCCCGACGCCTGTTCGGCGCCAGCCCGAGCGCGGACCACGCGGCCTTCGTGCACGCCCCCGGCGCCACGATCGCATCGGTGTCGCCCGAGACGTTCCTCCGCATGGACGGCCGCCGGGCGACGATCCGCCCCATCAAGGGGACCCGGCGGCGGGCCGAGGACCCGGTGGTGGACCGGGCGCTCGCGGAGGACCTGCGGACGGCCACCAAGGACGGGGCCGAGCACGTGATGATCGTCGACCTCGAGCGCAACGACCTCGGGCGGATCTGCGAGGTCGGCTCGGTCCGGGTCCCCCAGCTGATGGAGCTGGAGGCCCACCCGACCGTCTGGCACCTGACCAGCACCGTGCTGGGCACCGTCCGCGCCGACCTCGGGCTGCGTGACGTGCTGACGGCCCTGTTCCCCTGCGGCTCGGTGACCGGGGCACCCAAGCGCATGGCCGTCGCCCGCACCCGGCTGGTCGAACCGTGGCGTCGCGGGGTCTACTGCGGCGCGATCGGGGTCGTGGCCCCCGGCCTGGTGGACCTGTCGGTCGCGATCCGCACCGCCGTCCTGCACGACGGGTGGGCGTGGTACGGCACGGGCGGGGGCATCGTGGTGGACTCCGACCGCGACGCCGAGTGGGAGGAAGCGATGACCAAGGCCGCGGCCTTCTTCACGGCCACGGGGACGGCGCCGCCGAGCGGCTGACGCTACAGGCCGGTGATCCGCAGGCCGGCGGTGACGCCGTGGGTGGCGTTGACGGAGATGACGACCGCGGTCATGGCCTCGATCGTGAACGCCAGCCGGAGGGGGCCGCACGAGACACCGCGGAGGCCGTCGACCCGGGAGGCCACCTCGACGGTTCGCTTCACCGCATCGTCGTCGTCGCCGCAGACCAGCACGTCCTCGTCGAAGACGTGCTCGGCGTTGCGCAGGTGCGTGGCGGAGACGTTGTTGAACGCCGTCGTGACACGCGCCGCGGGCAGCAGGCGTGCCACCTCCTCCGCCGAGGACCCGGCCTCGACCGGCAGCGCCTGGGGACCACCGGCGAAGCTGAGCTTGTTGACCGCCGACATCACGATCATGTCGCCGACCTGCTCGGCCAGCGGACGCAGGGTGGACGCCAGGCCCTCGTAGGGCACGGTGACCAGCAGCATGTCGGCCCGGCCCGGCAGGTCGGCGTTGCCGGCGCCCTGCACGGACACGTCGTCGCCGACGAGGCGGCGGACCTCCTCGGCCGCGGCCATGCCCCGCTCGGGGTCCCGCGACCCGATGAGCACGTCGACGCCGGCCCGCGCGAGGCGGTAGGCCAGCCCTCTTCCTTGCGGCCCGGTGCCGCCGATGATGCCGATCACGATCGCGGAGCGTATCGGGCCCGCTGCGTCACGGCAGAACGCCTCAGCGGGGCGGCGGCATGGGTGGGGGCGGCGGGGTCGAGCCCGGTCCGTTCGGCACCCGGGCAGGGCCGCCGTTGCCCACCGGCGGACGGCCGTTGTGGCCGCCGGGCAGGGGCTCGCGGACCGGCTCGTTGACCGGCACACCCGACCCGACCGGCACGTGCCCGTTGCTGGAGTTGGCGACCTTGACCTTGGACGCCGTGCCGACCAGCAGGGCCTGCTTGTCCGCAGGCAGGCCGGCCCGCACCGCAGCCAGGGCCTCCTCGCCGGAGATGGCCTCCTTCTCCACCAGCAGCTCGGCCATGCGGTCCAGCCCCGGCCGGAGCGCCTCGAACTGCTCGACGAGGTACTCCAGGTTGGTGGAGAGGATGCGGTGGGCCTCGACGTCGACGGCCTCGGCGAAGTTGTCGGAGTAGGCGTGGCCGCGGCCGAGCTCCTCACCGAGGAAGACCGGACGGTCCTCGCCGTAGCCGACCGGACCGACGGCCTCGGTCATGCCGAAGTCGCGCACGATCGCGCGGGCCAGCTTGGTGGCCTGCAGCAGGTCGTTGGACGCACCCGTCGTCGGCTGTCCCAGCGCCACCAGCTCGGCCGCACGACCACCGAGCATCACGCGGAGCTTGGCGATCAGGTAGGACAGCGTGTGGATGTGCCGTTCGTCCACGGGCAGCTGGGTGGTGACGCCCAGCGCCATGCCGACCGGCAGCACGGTGACCTTGTAGACGGGGTCGGCCTCCTCCTCGATGAAGGCCGCCAGGGCGTGCCCGCCCTCGTGGTAGGCGACGGACTCCTTCTCCTTCTCCCCCAGCTGCAGCGTGGAGCGCTCGCGTCCGATGGTCTGTCGTTCGCGGGCCCGCTCGAAGTCCTGCATGCGGATCTCGGGGCTGTTCTCGCGCACCGCGATCAGCGCGGCCTCGTTGACCAGGTTCTTCAGGTCCGCACCGGCCATGCCGGGCGTGCCCCGGGCGATGGTGGTGGGGTCGACGTCGGGACCGATCGGCTTGCCGCGCATGTGGATGCGGAGGATCTGGTCGCGTTCCTCCAGCGTGGGGAGCGGCACGACGATCTGCCGGTCGAACCGGCCGGGACGGGTCAGCGCCGGGTCGAGGACGTCGGGGCGGTTGGTCGCGCCCATGATGACCACGCCGGTGGAGCCCTCGAAACCGTCGATCTCGCCCAGCAGCTGGTTGAGGGTCTGCTCGCGTTCGTCGTGCCCGCCGCCGAGGCCCGCCCCGCGCTTGCGGCCGATGGAGTCGAGCTCGTCGATGAAGATGATCGAGGGGGCGTTCTCGCGGGCGGTCTTGAACAGGTCACGCACACGGGACGCGCCGACGCCGACGAACATCTCCATGAAGTCCGAGCCGGTCACGGAGATGAACGGGACACCGGCCTCGCCGGCGACGGCCTTCGCCAGCAGGGTCTTGCCGGTACCGGGCGGGCCGACCATGAGCATGCCCTTGGGCACCTCGGCGCCGGCCTGGCGGAACCGTGAGGGGTCACGCAGGAACTGCACGACCTCCTGGATCTCCTCCTTGACCTCCTTGTAGCCGGCGATGTCGCCGAAGGTGGTCTGCGGCTGGTCGGTCTTGTGGATCTTGCCGGTCGACTTGCCGATCTGGCCCAGGCCACCCATCTGCCCGCGGGCCTGGCGGTTGATGAACCAGAAGAAGCCCACGAACAGCAGGAGGGGGAACAGCAGCGGGAGCAGCAGGCCGAGGATGCCGCCGGTGTCGGACTCCGCCTCGATGGACACACCGTTGTCGCGCAGGAACGTCTCGACCTCACCGAGTCCGACGACCGTCGAGATCGGCAGGAACGACCGGAAGGCGGTGGCGTCGTCCTCGCGGGCGCCCTCGACGTAGGTGCCCTCGATCGACTGGCCGGTGAACACCACCGACTCCACGCTCCCCGACTCCACCTGCTCACGGAACTCCGAGTAGGTCAGCTCGTCACCGGACTGCACGGTGCCGAGCCCACCGAAGAGGATCGACACCAGCAGCACGGCACCGATCACCGCGATCAGGCGCATTCGAGGGTTGCTGTTCACGACCCCACTCTTGCGGGGAGGCACCGGGTTCGCCACTCTTGGCCCGGATGGCCTTGCCTTCCCATATCGCAGCCGGAGCCGAGATCGCGGTCGATGTGGCGGTTGTCGGGTCCGGCGTTGCCGGGCTCGTGACCGCGCTCGACCTGCTCGATCGACGTCCAGAGCTGACCGTTGCCCTCGTCGACAAGGGGGTGTCCGGCGAGTCGGGCTCGACCCCGCTGGCGCAGGGAGGCCTTGCCGCGGCGGTCGGCCCGGACGACTCGCCAGCCATGCATGCGGCTGACACCGCACGTGCCGGGGACGGGCACACCGATCCCCGTGCCGTGGCGGTGATGGCCACCGAGACGCCTGCACGCGTGGCAGACCTCCGTCGACGTGGCGCCGTGTTCGACACCGAACCCGACGGCAGCCTTGCCCTGGCCAGAGAGGGCGGGCAGCAGGTCGGACGGTCCGTCCGGGCCGCCGACGCCACCGGGGCGGAGATGTTCCGCGCACTCCGCGACGCCGCGATCGAGAAGGCCCGCAGCGGCAGCCTGATCCGTCTGCAGGGCATGGTCGTCGAGCTGCCGCTGGCGCCCACCCCCGAGCAGCCGGTCATCGGCGCCTGGTTGCTGTGCGACCGGATCGCCGGGGGCATGGCCACGCCGTCGCAGGACGCCGGCCTGATCCTCCTGCGCGCACAGGCGGTCATGCTCGCGACCGGCGGGTGCGGTGGCCTGTACGCGGGCACCACCAACCGGGACGAGGCCACCGGAGACGCCCTGGCGCTGGCCGGCCGGACCGGTGCGGCCCTGCAGGACCTCGAGTTCGTGCAGTTCCACCCCACCGGGCTGAAGTCGGCCGACGGCCGGTTCCAGCGGTTCCTGCTGACCGAGGCGCTGCGCGGTGCGGGGGCCCACCTGCTGGACGCCGACGGCAACCGCTTCATGCTGGACCGCCACCCCGACGCCGAGCTGGCCCCCCGCCACGTCGTGGCCAAGGCGATCCTCGACCAGCCGGGCGGCGCGTGGCTGGACGCCCGGATGATCCCCGACCACCAGCTGGCCGAGGAGTTCCCGACGGTGCTGACCGGGGCCCGGACGTACGGCTTCGACCTGGCGACCGAGCCGGTGCCGGTCGAACCCTGCGAGCACTACATGATCGGCGGCGTCGCCACCGACCTGCACGGCCGGACCTCCGTGCCGGGCCTGTACGCCGCCGGCGAGGCCGCCTCGTCCGGGGTCCACGGCGCCAACCGCATGGCCGGCAACTCCCTCGCCCAGTCGTGTGTGTTCGCCCACCGGGCGGCGCTCGACATGGCCGCCCGGCTGGACGGCACACGAGTGGCGCACGACCCCGAGCCGCCGGCCGCCGGCGCCGACTCCCCCGTGACGGCCGACGGCAGCGAACGCACGGACTTGCGGACCGCGATGAGCCTCGGTGGTGGCGCCATCCGCGACGCCGAGGGCCTGCAGAAGCTGGGGCAGGTCATCGACGACCTGCGGGCGGCCGCGTACCGGGCCTGGGGTGGGCCGAACCCACCCATGGTCCGCGACGCCCTGGAGCTGGGCAGCATGCTGGTGTCGGCCCGCGCGATCGTCGACAGCGCCCTGCGTCGCACCGAGTCGCGGGGCACCCACTTCCGCACCGACTTCCCCGATCCCGACCCCGTCTGGGCCGGCCGACGCCAGCGGGTGCACCTGACCCGCTAGACCCGCGGGCACGCCGGCTGCACCTGACCCGCTGGCCCCGCGGGAACGGGCCGTGCCCCCACCACGAAATGTGCAGCTCGGCCGTGGGGCCGTTCGAGCTGCACGAGCAGGCGAACCGCTCGTGCACCTTTGCCGCGGTCCGGCCCGAGCTGCACATTTCGGTCACCGGACTGCCCCGCCGGCCGGGGGACATGCCACACGGCCGCAGGTCTTGGTTCTACAGTCGTGGGGATGGCGAACCCACACGAGCAGGACTTCCGGCGGGCGGCCGAGCCCGAACTCCTCGACGGCATCAGGGCTGGACAGCCGCTGGCGCTGGCCGAGGCGTACCACCGGCTCGTTCCGGCTGCCCACGCCGTGGCCCGCCGGCTCGTGCCCGGTGCCGCCGAGGTCGAGGAGGTGCTGCAGGCCGTCTTCACGCAGCTGTGGATCTCCCCGCCCGACGCCGGGCCGCTGGAGGGATGGGCACGCCGGACGACATGGGCGATCTCCGCCGAACGGCTGCGTGCCGACGGCCGAGCCCCTGCCTCGCCCTCGGCATCCGGGTTGCTCCCCGACCTGCCGGCTCCCGACCTGCGGTTCCTCGACGCAGCCGAGCGGGCCATCGCCGAGCTGCCCGACGACGAACGTCGCGCGCTGCTGCTGACCCACGACAAGGGCGTGGCCACCACCGCACAGGACCCGGGTGCCAGCGACGCGCTGGCCCGTGCACTGCTCGCCCTGGCCGGCCCCGAGACCTCCTCCGGTGATCGCACCGCGGCGACCGAGGACCCATGCGCGGACCTGTCCGCCCTCGGCGACTGGTGCCTCGGCGTGGCCGACACGGGATCCGCCGCGGCCGTGGAGACCGCCATCGAGGAGCGCGCGGGCTGTGCCGCCCGGTCGCGCGCCGTTCGCCGGGGACGTCGGCGCATCGAGGGCCTTCCCGCCACCCCCGACATGGGCCAGCGGGTGCTCGTGCAGGTCCTGACCGCCACGGGGGCCGTCACCGCCGCCAGCACCCCGCCGCCCGCGGCGGAACCCGCCGCGATGCCGACCCCTGTCGCGGACGCGACGGACTCCCCCGACGTCGAGTCGCTGGCCGGCATGCCGCTGGACGAGGCGCCGGCCGCCGACAATCCGGCCGACATGCCGGACCCGGCCCCGTTCGACGCACCTGCCGTTGACCTCGATGCCTCGACCGCCCCGGCTCCGGTCGAGGAGGACGGCGAGGACGACGACCCCTTCACCGACCTCGACGAGGCGTCCCCCGTCGTCGGCGGCCCGGTCGTGGTGGCCGGATCCGATGCGGTCGCCGACACCGCCGACCTGCCCGCGGCCACGACCGCGGATCCTGCCGATGCCAGCGCCGACGCCGACTGGACGCCCACACCCGGTGACACCGCCGAGCTGCGGCTGTCCGACATCCTGGCCGGCGACCACGAGGACGACGATCCCTTCGCGGGCCTCGACGAGCTCGACGAACCCCCCTCGCCCGCAGGCGATGCACCTGCGGCGACCGGCCCCTACGCCGCGCTGCAGGCCCTCGACGGCGAGGCTGACGGGCCTGCCCCGGACCCGGCCGCGCCGTTCGGCACGGCCGCCCCGGTCGAACGGACCGGCGACGCCGCTCCCGTGTTCACCGACGACGCCGACGTCTACGTGGAGGGCGAGGAGCACTACGAGGAGGAGCCGGTCGTACGCGAGCGCAGCGCCATGGCTGCGATCCTCGCGTGGGTCCTGCCGATCCTCGGCGGGCTCGCCGTGGGTGTGCTGCTGGCCGTGCAGGTCTTCGGCCCGCCCGGCGGTTGACCGTCCTGACCGCCCGACCGATCAGCCGTCCCAGCCGAGCCGCCGGCTGATCTCGGTGGTGACCTCCACCACCAGCGGGGCCAGCCGATCCGGCTCGGGCACCCTCGGTGTCGGGGCCACCACGCCCAGCGACGCGACCGCGGTGCCCGAGCGGTCACGGATCGGTGCGGCCACTCCCGTGGTGCCGGTCTCCAGCTCGCCGTTGGACACCGCGTAGCCGCGGATCCTGACCGACTCGAGTGCAGCGAGGACGTCGTCGTCGTCGCTGAGCGCGGAGCGGTCCTCCTCCGCCAGGTGGGCTGCCAGCGCCCGCCCGTGCGCGCCGGTCAGCAGCGGATGCCGGAACCCCACCCCGTAGGACACGCGGACGAACAGGCCCTGCGGCTCGACACGGTCCACGACCACCAGGTCGTCGCCGTCGCGCACGCCCAGGCACACCGCTTCGTTGCACGCCTCCATCAGGGTGCGCATGCCCGGGGTCGCCAACCGGCTGACCTCCAGTCCCCGGCCCGCCCGGGCACCGAGCTCGACCAGCGCCACGCCGAGGTGGTACCGACGGCTGCCCTCGTCGCGCACCGCGAACCCCTGCTCGCACAGGGTCTCCAGCAGCCGGTACAGCACGGCACGGTCCAGGGACGTGGCCACGGACAGCTCGGCCACGGTCGCGCCCTCGTCGCGTTGGCCCAGCGCACGCAGTACCGACAGACCACGCGCCAGTGTGCGAGAACCGCCCCTCTCCAACCAGGACCTCCCTGTCGTGCCCGCGGTCGGCAGCGTAACCCACGCGCTCGGGCCGGCGTCGGGCAGAACGGAAGGCAAGCGATCCGGGCCGCAGGCCATTACGCTGTGCGCCCGCCGGTGTGCCCGGTTGGTAACGGCTCGCGACCAAGGATGCGACGAATGAGCGTCAACGCAGGTTCCTCCGACACGTACTGGGGTCTGACGCCCCGGTCCGACGACGGTGACGAGGAGACGAAGGAGGAGAAGGACACCCTTCTCGCGGCGGCACTGTCGCAGAACCCCTTCAAGAAGCTCTACGACAACCGCGTGCTGTACCTGCGTGGACCCATCGAGGACACGAAGGCCGACGAGATCGTCGCCCAACTCCTTGCCCTCGGCTCGGACTCCGACGAGGACATCACGATGTACATCAACTCCCCCGGTGGAGTGATCAGCGGCATGTTCGCGATGTACGACGTCATGCACCTCATCAACGCCAAGGTCAACACGGTCTGCGTGGGCATGGCGGCCTCGGCCGGCGCCTTCCTGCTGGCCACCGGCACCGGTACCCGGTCGGCCACCCCCAACTCGCGGATCATGATCCACCAGCCCCTCGGTGGTGCCCGCGGCCAGGCGTCGGACATCCAGATCCAGGCGCAGCAGATGACCTTCATGCGCAACCGGATCAACGAGATCCTCGCCGAGCGCTCCGGCAAGTCCCTGGAGCAGGTCGAGAAGGACACCCTCCGCGACTTCTGGCTCAGCGCCGAGGAGTCCGTGGAGTACGGCCTGATCGACAGCGTCAGGACCTCCGGCGGGCTCTAGTCCCCTTCGTCCTCCGTCGGAGCCGGCGCCTTCGTGGCGCCGGCTTCGTCGTGTCCGGACCGGAACGCCTCGACGTCGGGGGCGTCGAGCGTCCGCAGGCGCCACGTCACGTAGGCCCACGTTGCGGCAATCAGCGCGGCGAGCCCCGGCCATCCCGTCACCAGCCTGACGGTCGTCAGCCCGGCAAGGTCACCGCCCCGGAGCAGCATGGCCTGCCAGCCGCCCTTCCCCAGGTAGTAGAGGGCCCACACGACCGTCACCTCGCTGTAGGCGGGCCGGACCCGTGGGTGCCAGTACCACTCCAGCGGCCATCGAACGAGGGCGGCGCTCGTGTAGGCGACGGCGGGACGACCGAACGGGATGCTCAGCAGGCACAGGACCCCGAAGACGAGGTTGCCCACGATGCCGGGCACGAAGAAGCCGACGGCCTCGCCGCTGAACAGCGCCACGGCCACACCGGCCACGACGCCACCCAGACCGGACACGGCGTGCACGAGGGACTGGTCGCGGCGTCGACGGACGGCGACGACCACCCCACACCACGCGAGGGCGGCACCCGCAGCGACGGGCAGCGGGGCGAGGACGGCCAGGACCGCGAACAGGAGGGTCGGCGCGACCGTGTCGACCACCAGCTTCGGGTCGCGCAGGACGCTGGAGAGGGTGACGTCGTCGGTCATCGCTGGCATCGCGCGCACCAGGTGGTGCCGCGACCGCCGACCACACCCTTGCGCATCGGTTCACCGCAGCGTGGACAGGGGCGCCCGCCCTGGCCGTAGGCGACGAGGAAGTCGGCGTTGCGGCCCGACTCGCCGTTGACCATCTGGTAGTCGCGGAACGTGGTGCCCTCCCGCTCGATGGACTCGGCGAGGACCGTGCGGATGGCATGCCACAGGCGGTCGGACCGTTCCCGGCCGACTCGCCGGGCCGTCGGGCGGATCCGGGCTCGCCACAGGGCCTCGTCGGCGTAGATGTTGCCGACGCCGGCGACGGGGCGCTGGGACAGCAGGAACGGCTTGACCTGCTGTCGCGTCGACGACAACGCGCGATGGAAGCCGTCACGGGTGAACGCCCCGGACAGGGGTTCGGGGCCCAGCGACGCGAGCGTGGGCAGGCCCGAGTGGTCCCCTGCCGGCGTGACGACGAAGGTGCCGAACCGCCGGACGTCACGGAAGTCCAGCACCGACCCGTCGTCGAGCTCGACCGTCGCCCGGACGTAGGCATCGCTGCCGTCCCAGCCGTCCTCGCCCCGCCAGCGGAGGATCCCGGTCATCCCCAAGTGGAGGATCAGGTCCCGGTCGGTGTCGAGGTCGGCGATCAGGTACTTGCCCCGGCGTCGGAGGTCATCGATCCGTCCGCCCTCGGCATCCCGTGGCCGGTCGTACCGCGGCATGGCCGGGTCAACGGTCACCCGTGAGACCCTCCTGCCCACCAGTCTGGGCGCGAGCTGGCGCCGGACGCTCTCGACTTCGGGAAGTTCTGGCATTCGAGCCATATTCGACCGTAAGGGTTTGGCCTGCACGTGCCGATACGAATCACTAAGAGTGAATCCGCACTACAAGGTGTGACATGACTGTGCTCCTCCGCCGAAACCCCGCCTCCAACGCCGCCGACGTCGCCTTCCTGCGCGACAGGTGCAGCGACCTCCAACGTGCGCTGTCCGACAACGCGGCCGGCCGCGTGATCAGCCTGGAGGAAACCGAGGGTGAGGTGCTGACCCGCTGGACCACGCTGCTGGTCCCCGACCAGCCCTGGAGCCCCGAGGTCCAGTCCACCCTGGAGGACCTGTACGTCCTCCAGGCACGCATCCTCGAACGGATGGCGCGTGGCGGGGTCGGCGACATCTCGCCCGACGTCGAGCACCTGGTCCGGGCCCTGCTCATCGACCGCCTGCAGGACCTGACCGACAAGGCCGTGCAGGCCATCCAGTAGCGCCGGCCAACGTCGACTCCCCCTGACGGGATCGGCCCTGCTCGGCTACCGTGCAGGCCATGAGCCAGGTGAACGCCAGCGGACGATTCTCCGTTCCCACGCCCGTCAACGAACCCCTTCGCGGCTACGCGCCCGGCAGCCCCGAACGGGCGTCACTGGAGTCGACGATCGCCGCGATGCGCAGCGCCGGGCCGATCGACGCCCCCATGCGCATCGGCAGCCGTGACGTGTCGACGGGGACGACCTTCACCGTCACCGCACCGCACGACCACGGCCTGTCGCTGGCCACCGTGCATGCGGCCGGTCGCGACGACGTCACGGCGGCCATCGACGCGGCCGGGGAGGCTGCCCACGACTGGGCCGCCACGCCCCTGGCCGACCGGCTGGCCGTGTTCCTGCGGGCGGCGGACCTGCTCAGCGGGCCGTGGCGCGACCGGCTGAACGCCGCCACGATCCTCGGACAGTCCAAGTCGGTGTACCAGGCCGAGATCGACGCGGCCGCCGAGTTGATCGACTTCCTGCGCTTCAACTGTGCGTTCGCCGAGCAGATCCACGCCGAGCAGCCCATCTCCTCGGCGGGCATCTGGAACCGGACCGACCACCGGCCGCTCGAGGGCTTCGTCCTGGCGCTCACACCGTTCAACTTCACCGCCATCGCCGGCAACCTGCCCGCGGCCCCCGCCATCATGGGCTGCACGGTCGTGTGGAAGCCGTCGGAGAAGCAGGCCTACGCCGCCCAGCTGACGATGGACCTGTTCCGGGCCGCCGGCCTGCCCGACGGGGTCATCAACCTCGTCCACGGCGACGGCGCCATGGTGTCGGAGGTGTGCATGTCCCACCGCGACTTCGGCGGACTGCACTTCACCGGGTCGACGACGGTGTTCAAGCAGCTGTGGCAGCGCACCGGCGCCAACATCGACACCTACCGCTCCTACCCGCGGATCGTCGCCGAGACAGGCGGCAAGGACTTCGTGATCGCCCACCCGTCCGCCGACCCGCTCGCGGTCGCCGTGGGACTCGGGCGTGGCGCGTTCGAGTACCAGGGGCAGAAGTGCTCGGCGGCCAGCCGCGCCTACATCCCGGCGTCGATGTGGCCGGCCGTGCGCGAGCCGCTGGCCACGATGGCCGAGGAGATCTCCGTCGGCGACGTCGGCGCGGACCTGTCGACGTTCTTCGGCGCCGTCATCGACAAGGTCGCCCACGACCGGCTGACCCAGGCCATCGCCGGTGCGACCGACGCGGGGGCCAAGGTCCTGGTCGGCGGGGGTGCGGACGCCAGCGACGGGTGGTTCGTCGACCCGACGGTGCTGGTCACCGAGGACCCGACGAGCGACACCATGGTCCGCGAGCTGTTCGGGCCGGTCCTCACCGTCCACGTCTACGACGACGCCCGGTGGGAGGACACCCTCGACCTGGTGGACTCCTCCTCCCCCTACGCCCTGACCGGTGCGGTGTTCGCCACCGACCGCTCGGCGGTCGACGACGCCCTGACCCGCCTGCGCCACGCGGCCGGCAACTTCTACATCAACGACAAGCCGACCGGCGCGGTCGTCGGCCAGCAGCCCTTCGGTGGCGCGAGGGCCTCGGGCACCAACGACAAGGCCGGCTCGGCCCTCAACCTTCTGCGCTGGGTCAGCCCCCGGTCGATCAAGGAGACCTTCGTCCCCCCGACCGACTGGCGCTACCCCCACCAGGGCTAGCGGCTCGGGGCCGGCCGTGCGCCGGGTCGGGGCAGGCCGGGTCGAGCGCGTGGGCCGGGTCGAGCGCGTGGGCCGGGTCGAGCGCGTGGGCAGGGTCGGCACGATTGGCGTTCGGCCACAGTTGTAGCGAGCGGTGCACCCACGCACCCATCACCACAATCGTCGCCTGACGCCTGTCTCGCGTCACTGGCGACCGGCGACAGTTGTAGCCAGCGGTGCACCCGTGCCCCCGTCCCTACAATCGTCGCCGGATGCCAGCTTCGGCGTCTTCCGTCGCCTAGCGCGACGCCCTGCTCTCCTGGCGCCGCGCTCACGGCTCCTGTGAGCCGTGGTGTCCTTCGTCGCCTAGCGCGGTGCCGTGTCCTTCGGGCGCCGCGCACCACGGCTCCTGTGAGCCGTGGTGTCCTTCGTCGCCTAGCGCGGCGCCATGCGCAGGGCGCCGTCCAGGCGGATGACCTCGCCGTTGAGCATCTGGTTCTCGCAGATGTGGCGGACGAGGGCGGCGTACTCCGAGGGCTCGCCCAGGCGGGAGGGCATGGGGACGGCGTCGCCGAGGGACTTGACCGCCTCGGGCGGCAGGCCGTGGAGCATGGGGGTGGAGAAGGTGCCCGGGGCGATCGTCATCACCCGGATCAGGTGCTGGGCCAGGTCACGGGCGATCGGCAGGGTCATGCCGACCACGCCGCCCTTGGACGCCGAGTAGGCCGCCTGGCCGATCTGGCCGTCGAACGCCGCGATCGAGGCGGTGTTGACGATGACGCCCCGCTCACCGTCCACGGGCTCCGATGCCGCCATCGCGGCCGCCGACAGGCGAAGCACGTTGAACGTGCCGACCAGGTTGATCGTGACGACCTTCTGGAACTGCTCGAGGTCCATGGGGCCGCGCTTGGACAGCACCCGGCCGGGTGTGCCCACGCCGGCGCAGTTGACGGCGACACGCAGGGCGCCGAGCTCCGACGCGGTGTCGACCGCCTCCTGCACCGCCGCCGGGTCGGTCACGTCCGCGGGGACGAACCGGGCAGCGTCGCCGATCTCCGAGGCGGTCTCGGCGCCGGGCGAGGACGGCAGGTCGACCAGCACGACCTTGGCACCCGCGGCCACCAGCCCCTCGGCGGTGGCACGGCCGAGGCCGGAGGCCCCTCCGGTGACGAGGGCGACGGCGTTGCTGAGGTCCATCTTCGACAGGCTCCTGATAGCGGTTGTGGGGGTGTCGAGAGGCTACAGGCCCCTGACGTTTCGCCCGTATCCAACGCAGGGGCTTTGCCAGATGTGCGACCGGATGGGAGAGTGGCCGACATGAGCACCCCCCAGCGGACCTGGACCCCGTCCTCGTGGATGGATCTGCCTGCCGAGCAGATGCCGGAGTACCCGGACCCCGACCACCTCAAGCAGGTCCTCGAGACGCTGTCGACCCAGCCTCCGCTGGTGTTCGCCGGTGAGGCTCGGGACCTGACCGCCGACCTCGCCCGTGTCTGCCGTGGCGAGGCCTTCCTGCTGCAGGGTGGCGACTGCGCCGAGACCTTCGATGCCGCCGGCGCCGACGCCACCCGCGACAAGCTCAAGGTCCTCCTGCAGATGGCGATCGTCCTGACCTACGGCGCGTCGATGCCGGTGGTCAAGGTCGGCCGCATCGCCGGGCAGTACGCCAAGCCCCGCTCCAAGCCCACCGAGACCGTCGGTGGGGTGGAGATGGCCTCCTACAAGGGTGACGCCGTCAACGGCCTTGCCCCGACGGTGGAGAACCGCCAGCCCGACCCGTCGCGCCTCGAGCGGATGTACCACACGTCCGCATCGACGCTGAACCTGCTGCGTGCCTTCACCAGCGGTGGCTTCGCCGACCTGTCCCGCGTCCACGCCTGGAACCAGGAGTTCGTCGCAGGGTCCCCGCAGGGCAAGCGGTACGAGCGCATGGCCTCCGACATCAGCCGGGCGCTGGACTTCCTGTCCGCCGTCGGCATCGACATCGAGCGCGAGGCGACCTTCAACAGCGTCGACTTCTACACCTCCCACGAGGCGCTGCTGCTGGGCTACGAGCAGGCGCTCACCCGGCAGGACTCCCTCAGCGGCGACTGGTTCGACTGCTCGGCCCACATGCTGTGGATCGGCGAGCGGACGCGACAGCTCGACCACGCCCACGTGCACTTCCTCTCGGGTGTGTCCAACCCGATCGGCTGCAAGGTGGGGCCCACGATGACCCCCGAGGAGCTGCTGGAGCTCGTCGACGTCCTCAACCCCGACAACATCCCCGGCCGCCTGACGCTCATCAGCCGCATGGGCAAGGACAGGGTGGCCGACGCGCTGCCGCCCCTGCTGGCGGCGACCCGCGACGCCGGCAGGAACGTCGTGTGGGTCTGCGACCCCTGCCACGGCAACACCTTCACCGCGGAGTCCGGCTACAAGACGCGACACTTCGACGACGTGCTGGCCGAGATCGCCGGGTTCTTCGGCGCCCACCAGTCGGAGGGGACGATCCCCGGTGGCGTGCACATGGAGCTGACCGGCGAGGACGTCACCGAGTGCCTCGGCGGCGACCAGCAGATCGCCGACCTCGACCTGTCCCAGCGCTACCTGACGGCTTGCGACCCCCGGCTGAACAACGCCCAGTCGCTGGAGATGGCCTTCCAGGTCGCCGAGCTGCTCCGCGATCGTCCCTGCGCCCGCCCCTAGGTCAGGCGGCCCGCTCGGATGCCCGCTCGCGGGCGCCGTCGAGGCGTGCGCGGGCGTTGTGGCCGACGGCGTCGGCGGGCGCGTGCCGCGTGGCGGCGGCCAGCCCGAACACCGGCATGTGCGCGTAGATCGACTCGGCGTTGCCGGCGGGCACCACGTAGGTCTCGTGGAACACGCCGACATCGGGTGTCGAGGCCAGCCGGGCCATGTAGGCCTTCCAGGCCGGCGCGTGCGGCAGGTCGGGGTCGGTCGCGAACCGGGTCAGCTGCTCGTGGCTGGCCCAGTACTGCACCGCCATCGTCGTGCGCCCCCGGCGGAACGACTCGACGTGCAGCAGGCCGAGCTCCGGTTCCGCGGCGAGCCGGCGCAGCATGCGCGGCATGGCGCTGGCGACCAGCCACAGGCTGCGCAGCCGCCAGGGTCGGTTGATGCGTGCCCCGATCAGCAGGACGACGATGTCGTCCGACACCTCGGCGGAGAAACGGCCGGACACGACAGCAGACATGGGACACACCTTTCGCAACAGTGTTTCGGTACGGCGTAACGTAACGCTGTCCTGATACGGTGTCAACCGTCATGGGACGACCACGCGAGCACGACGACGACACCCGCGACCGGCTGCTGGTCGCGGCCGGCCGGCTGCTCGCGACCGACGGACCGGCCGCGCTGTCGATCCGCCGGCTCGCCGACGAGGTCGGGACCAGCACCCGTGCGATCTACTCGCTGTTCGGCTCCAAGGAGGGAGTCGTCCGGGAGATGTTCGTGGCGGGTTTCGAGGGCCTCGGCCGGGCCTTCGAGGACGTCGGCCGTCCCGAGGACCCCGTGGAGGAGCTGCGGGCCCTCGGCATGGCCTACCGGCGGTCCGCCCTGGACCGCCCCCACCTCTACGCCGTCATGTTCGACTGCCCGGTCCCGGAGTTCACCCCTTCCGACACCGACGACGCCTTCGCCCTCGCACGCCTGGAGCGCCTGCGGTCCGCCGTCGCCCGTGCCGTCGACGCGGGGGCCGTGGTCGGCAACGACATGGAGATCACGTTCACCCTCTGGGGGCTGGTGCACGGACTGGTGTCCCTGGAGCTGTCCGGGGTGCCCGACGGGCTTGACGCCGACGCGGTATGGGCGCAGGCGCTCGACGCGATGCTGGCCGGGCTCGCGACCGGCCGGTAGCGACGGTCAGAAGCGGCAGGCCCCCGTCGGCATCGGGGTGTTGCGGGTGATGGCCTGGGCGATGTCGGGCTGGACCCGTTCGGCGGTCAGGGCGTAGCCGACGCCCTCGCCGGCCGTCGACGCGGCGAACACGACCCCGCCGACCTCGCCGGCGGCGGTGACGAACGGCCCACCGGAGTCACCGGGCGCGACCGCTGCCTCGAGGGTGAGGATCTCGCGGCTGGTGACGCTGCGGCCGTAGATGTCGCGCCCCAGTGCCTCCTGACGGCCACGGACCGCAGCCGGCCGGATGTTCAGCTCGCGCTGGCCACCGGGGAAGCCCAGCGTCGCGCCCGCAACGCCGCGGTCCACCGGGGTGGATGCCCAGGGCAGCGGTGTGGCGGTCGTGTTCGGCACCGACAGCACGGCCAGGTCCAGCTCGGGGTCCACGTGGACCGGCACCGCATCGTGGGTCCCGCCGGGATCCCGGACGCGGATGACCTCCCCGCCCGCGATCACATGGGCGTTGGTGACGACGAAGCCGGGCTGCGTGACGAAGCCGGAGCCTGCCGACACGCCGTCGCAGCCCAGGGACTCCACCTGCACCGTCGACGGGGTGCCGGCAGCGGCCGCCAGCTCGACGAACTCCCCCGACGGTGGGGCGACCGGGGGTGCGGTGGCGCCCTGGAGGCCGGCGAAGACCTGTGGGAAGCCCTGCTGGTCCAGGTAGCCGGAGACACGGCCGAAGACGTCGGGCGGCGGGCCGAGGGTCTCGTCGATCAGCCCCAGCACCGTGCTGCCCCGTACCTGCCGGGCAAGGCTGGCGGTGGGGCCCTGGGCCAGGATCGACCCGGCCAGCCACAACGACAGCACCAGCGAGACCAGGCCGACGAGCACCCCGAAGACCGAGTCGGCCGCACCGGCGCCGCTCCGCTCGGCGGCGACCCGAAGGCGCGCGCCGACGAGGTAGCCCAGCAGCTGGCCCACGAGGAGCGCCACGACCAGGATGCCGAAGGTGATCAGGGACAGGCGGACACCCGGTGTGTCGATGAACTCCGTGGCGATGTCCGGCGCGAAGACCGCCCCGAGGACCAGGCCGATCGCCGCGCCCCCGAACGCGAACACCTGGCTCAGGGCACCACGACGCCAGCCCCTGACCGCAGCCACGAGCAGCATCGTGCCGAGCACGACATCCACGAGGTTCACACCAGACAGTGTGCCGTCGTCGGCTGCGGACCCCATGGTCCTCCTGCACGGGCGGCTACGATCCGCCCGTGCGCCGCGCCGTCCTCCCCCTCCTCCTCCTCGCCCTCCTCGGCGCCGGCTGTGGCGACCTGGACCTGCAGTTCGGGGGGCTCGACACCGGCTCGCTGGAGGCGCAGATCCTGGCCGACGTCGACGCGCGGTTCCCCGTGGACTTCGAGGACGTCACCTGTCCCGAAGGCATCGAACCCCGGGCCGGCGACGTGTTCGTCTGCCGCGTGCATGCCGCCGACGGATCGGTCGGTGTGGTGGAGGTCACGCAGCTGGCCGGCGACAGCGAGGCCTGCGCCGACATCACCGGCGCGTCGGAGTCCGGCGAGGTGTGCGTCGAGTGGGAGCTGACGGAGGTGCTGGCCCCCGAGGAGGCCGGCGCCGGCGAGGGCAGCTGACCCGGGGACGGCCCAAGAGGTGTCCGACGGGCCGTGCCCGGTGTGCGTCGGACCGACTCCGCGGTGCAGGCTGGTGGCATGGACCGCGACACCGCACTGCTGATCATCGTCACCGGACGCGACCGCCCCGGCGTCACGTCGCGGCTGTCGACGGTCCTCGCCGAGCACGGTGCCCGGATCGCCGACATGGAGCAGGTGGTCCTTCGCGGACGGCTGGTCCTGGGCATCGTCGTGCACGTCACGGGTGACACCGGCGGCCTGCAGGACGCGGTGTTCGCCGTGACCGGTCGGGCCGGGATGCAGTGCGAGATCGACGTGGTCGAGGCCAAGCGCATGGACCGCCGCGACCCGGTGGACCGCCACCACGTCACGATGCTCGGCATGCCGCTGCGGCCCTCCGCCATCGCGAGCGTCACCAGCGCGATCGCCGACCTCGGCGGCAACATCGACCGCATCGAGCGGCTGTCGCGGTATCCCATCCTCAGCTTCGAGCTGCTGGTCTCCGGCGTCACCGACGGGGCGTCGCTGAAGGCGGCCGTCGGCCGTGCCGCGGCGGAGGAACAGGTGGACGTGGCCGTGCAGCGGGCGGGGCTGCACCGTCGCGCGAAGCGACTGATCGTCTTCGACGTCGACTCCACGCTGGTGGACGGCGAGGTCATCGAGCTGCTGGCGGTCCACGCCGGCTGCGCAGACAAGGTGGCGGAGATCACCGCCCGTGCGATGGCGGGCGAGCTGGACTTCGAGCAGTCGCTGCGGCAGCGCGTCGCCCTGCTGGAGGGCATCGACGAGTCGGCGCTGGCCCACGTTCGCGAGCACCTCCGGCTGATGCCCGGTGCCCGCACCGTCCTGCGGACCCTGTCCCGCCTGGGCTACGTCACCGCGATGGTCTCCGGCGGGTTCACCCAGGTGACCGACGACCTCGCCGTGGAGCTCGGCGTGGACCACAGCCACGCCAACACCCTGGAGGTCGTCGACGGCAAGCTCACCGGACGGCTCGTCGGGCCGATCGTGGACCGGGCCGCCAAGGCCGAGCACCTGCAGCGCATCGCCGTCGATGCGGGCATCCCGCTGTCGCAGACCGTGGCGGTCGGTGACGGCGCCAACGACCTGGACATGCTCGGCGTCGCGGGCCTCGGGATCGCGTTCAACGCCAAGCCGGTCGTGCGCGAGCAGGCCGAGGTGGCGCTGAACGTGCCGTTCCTGGATGCGGTGCTGTTCCTCCTCGGCATCACCCGCGAGGAAGTCGAACGGGCCGACGCCGACGACCCCGACGTGGATCTGCCCTCCCCTCCCCCGGTCCCCCTGACGCCGTAGCGGTGCCGCGTCTGTGTGCGGCGGACGATCCGGCGTACCCTTCGTCCCGCCATGGCTAACACCAAGACCAAGCCGATGCCCGTGTTCTGGCCCGACAAGGCCCGCGCCGAGCTGGGCGATGCCCGCTACGAGGCTGCGCTCCGTGACCCGCTCAGCGTCGACCTGCTGAACTGGAACATCTTCCAGTCCCTGGAGACCCATCAGGACCAGGACTGGCTGGCCTATCGGCTGCAGATGTTCGGGGGCACCGACCTGGCCCCGCCGGTGCGGATGCAGCTGTGGACGGGACGTGCCACGGACCCCCGCATGGAGCCGTCCCGCGGCTACCTGCAGGCTGCCGACGCCCGTGCCCGCGAGGCCGGCGCCACCGACGAGGACATCGCCCGCCTGCGCGAGCCGATCGAGGTGCCGGTGCGGATCGAGTCCCCCGACGTGCTGTGCCTCGTGCACACCGTCCTGGACCGGACCGACCGGGGCACCGCGGGGCGCGACCGCCTGCTGGAGCTGATCGACGGCGGCATCGAGCACGCCCGCCGCCTCGGCAAGCAGCTGGCCGTGGCCGTGGTCTACCGCGCCGGCAGCCAGGCCGCCACCGAGCTGTCGGGGCGCCTCAACGAGCTGCGCGGATCGCTGGCCCAGGAGCTGCCGCACCAGCCGAAGGCCAAGGACGTCCAGCTGCGCGACATCAGCTGGCAGCAGCTGGTCCGGGTCTGGGAGAGCGAGATGAGCTACCTGGACCTGCCCGGGTCACCGAAGGCGTTCCTGTCCCACCTGAAGGCCAACGATCTCTACTGACGCCGACCGGGGTAGGCTGCTCCACGTGCGCAACGGCAGAAGGTCAACGGCCGACGCCCGGAGTGTTGGGGCCTCGAGGACACCATGGCAGGACTGACCCCGCGTCGTCTGACGGGGGCCACCCTGAGGATGAGCGCCCGCGCCGAACGCATCCCGTTCCTCGGCGCCGGCGTCCGCCTGGCCGGTCGCAGCATGGTCCCGCTCGACGCGCTCCGTGAGGCCCGCCTCGGACCGGTACGTCCGCTGCTCGTGCCCGACGACGTGACGAGGCGACCCGACGAGGACATCTCGTGACCACGGTTGCCGAGCTCAGGGATGCCTACGCCGAGGGCCGCACCACGCCGACCGCGGTGGCCGAGGCGTTCCTCGCCGCACGGCCGACCGAACGCCCGTGGCAGGCCTTCCGCAGCGTCGATGCCACCGACGTTCGCGCCCAGGCGCACGCGTCGACGCAACGGCTCGCCGCAGGCACTCCTGCCGGGCCGCTGGAGGGCATCCCCGTCGGGGTGAAGGACTTCGTCGCCGTCGACGGCTACCGCAGCCACGCCGGCACGCGGGACCTGACCGCCCACGGTGACGTGGACGCCCTGCTCGTCCGTCGGCTCCGTGAGGCAGGGGCCATCATCGTCGGCAAGCTCCACTGCACCGAGCTCGGGTTGTCCCCCACCGGCATCAGCGGCGCCCAGCCCACACCGGTGAACCCCCATTCCCCCGCCCACCTGACCGGCGGGTCCTCCAGCGGGACGGGTGCCGCGGTCGGTGCGGCCCTGACCCCCCTCGGGGTCGGCAGCGACGGCGGTGGCAGCATCCGCATCCCCGCCGCCCTGTGCGGGGTCTTCGGCATCAAGCCGTCGTGGAACCTCGTCCCGACCGACGGCGAGATGTCGGTGGGCTGGTGGTCGGTGGAGCACATCGGCCCGCTGGCACGCTGCACCGAGGACCTGGTCACGATGTTGTCGGTCATGGCCGACGTGCCGTTGTCCACCAGCGACGCACCGCTGCGGTTCGGCGTCGACTGGCGCTGGTGGGGCCAGCCCGACGCCGAGGTCGACGCCGCCTGCCGCGCGGTCGTCGCCGAGCTGTCCGCGGCGGAGATCGACATCCCGTACGTCGACGTGGCCATGTCCGCCGGGTACGCCACCGCGCTCGCCGAGGTCGTCGCCGGGGTGTGGGACGTCTGGCAGGACACCCCCGAGCGGTTCAGCACCGACGTGCGGGCCGCGCTCGGCATGTCCGCCCACGTCACCGGCGCCGACTACGTGCGGGCCCAGCAGGTCCGCCGGGTCCTGGCCGAGTCCTGCGAGGCGGCGTTCGACACCGTCGACGTCATCGTGGTGCCGACCACGGCAACGGCCGCCCCGGCGCGACCGAGCGACGCCGAGCTGGACGCCGGCGTGGTCGACCTCGACATGCTCGAGGCGATGATCGCCTACACCTTCCCGGCGAACCTCTGCGGCCTGCCCGCCGCCAGCGTCCCGGTCGGCCAGACCCTGGATGGTCGTCCCATCGGCCTGCAGCTCATCGGACGTCGTGGTGCCGACGCGACCGTCCTGTCGGCCAGCGCGGCGCTGGAGCGTGCCGGCCTGGCCGCCGCCCCGGTGTCGGCGCGTCAGCACGACCCGTTCTCCGTCCCGTCACCCCCCAGGCACGTCACGACACCCACCACACACGTCACGACACCCACCACACACGAGGAGTAGGCAACCGATGTCGGCGTTCGAGCTGACCAGCCCCGCATTCGACCACGACGACGAACTGCCCGAACGGTTCACCCAGGACGGCACCGACGTCTCCCCACCCATCCGCTGGTCAGGCGTGCCCGACGGCACCGCCGAGCTGGTCCTGATTGCCGAGAACCGCGACGCCGACGAAGGTGTCGTCACCCACTGGGTGGTCTACGGCATCCTCCCCGAGGAGACCAGCGAGCTGCCCGAGGACCTGGGTGACCAGGCGCTCGTGCAGTCCGAGACCTTCGAGCTGTGCCAGGGACTCAACGAGTTCGACAACTCCGGGTACACCGGCCCGTTGCCGATGGACGAACGCGGTCCCCACCGGATGTTCTTCCGGCTGTTCGCCCTCGACGTGGTCCTGGACGTCCCACCGGGCATCACCCGGATGGAGCTCCGGAAGGCCGCCGAGGGCCACATCATCGGCACCGCGGAGATGGTCGGCCTGGCCTGACCCCGACAGCCCGAGAGGGTGTTCCGGTCAGGCGGCCGGGACGAAGGTGACCGTCCGCGCCGTGGGGTCCACGGCGTCAAGCCGGACCTGCACCTCCGCGCCCAGCGGAAGCTCGACACCGGCCAGCCGGGCGGTGACCGCAGGCTGGCGCAGCTGCACGTCGGTCCCGCGGTCGGAGGTCCGCACCACGGTGGCCGCGAACGGCCGGCCGACCTGTGGCGCCAGCACGTGGGCCTCGACGAGGTCCAGCACCGCACGGTCCAGCGCGCCTGCCCGCCCGCGGGCGCGGGACATCTCCTTGGGCAGCTCCTCCAGCCGGTCGAGCACCCAGCTCGGGGGACGTGCTCCGGCATGCACGGCGAGGGCGATCTCGCTGCCGTAGCGGTCGACCAGCCGGCGCAGCGGAGCGGTCACGTGGGCGTAGGCGCTGGCCAGCGCCTCGTGGCGGTGCGCGACGGGGACCTGACCGTCGAAGGCCACGTAGCCGGCGCCGCGGAGGCCGACGGCGGCCAGGGACACCATGGCCGCCTCGACCGGCTCGTGCGGGTCGAGGGTGCGCACGAACGCGGCGTAGGGGATCTCGCGTGGCCATGGCAGCCCCAGCGCCCATGCGCGCTGCCTCAGCCCCTGGACGGCGTCGGGGTCGGGGGCGGGCAGCGTGCGCAGCACGCCGACGCCCGACTCGGCCATCATCGTGCCGGCAACGATCCCGGTGAGGAGGGAGATCTGGGCGTTCCACTCCTCCACCGGCCGTGGTGCCCGGTACCGCAGGTCGAAGGTGCCGTCGTCGGCGAGATGGACCTCCTGGTCGGGCAGGGCCAGCGACACACCGCCACGGACCCACTCGCGTTCGGCCCGCAGCCGGCCGACCCGTGACAGGCGGACCAGCATGGGGTCGGTGCCGGCGTCGATGGCGTGCTGCGCCTCGCCGTAGGTCAGCTGGGCGCGGCTGCGGACGGTCGCCCGGCGGACGGCGACGTCGGCGACGTCCCCGTCGGCGTGCAGGCGGATCGTCCACAGCACCGCAGGTCGATCGACGCCCGGCAGCAGGCTCGCCGCCCCCTCCGACAGCGCGCGGGGGTGCAGCGGGGTGACCAGGTCGGGGCTGTACCGCGACACCCCCCGAGCCCAGGCCTCCTCGTCGACCGGGTCGCCCGGATCGACGAACGCGGCCACGTCGGCGATGGCGTAGCTGACCACGAACCCACGACCGTCTGCGGCGATGTGCACCGCCTGGTCGAGGTCGCGCGATCCCGGCGGGTCGACGGTGACCAGCGCCAGGTCCGTGGCATCGATCCGGGCGTGGCGCGGACCCCGTGCAGCCGCGGACTCGGCGGCACGTTCCACCTCGGCCGGAAAGGCCGTGGGGACATCCAGCTCGGCCCGGAGGGCGACGAGGGCATCGGTGAGCGGACCCGGCGGGACTCGGCGGCGGCTGCTGGTCATCGTGGCATCACCGCGCAGACGGTAGCGAACCGGTGGGGCGAGGTCCGGCAGTCACCCTCCGCAACGTCAACGTTGCGGAACTCCCGGCTTTTTCCCGGCTGCCGCACGCCCAACCCGCAATCGTGGTTGCCTTCGTGCCTTCGGGCGATCACCGGTCGGTGGCTGCCCCCTCGTCGACAGGACATGACCATGAGACGTCTGCTGCTTGCCTTCCTCGCGATGGCGCTGGTGCTGCCACTCGCCCCCTCGGCCACGGCCGAGGACTACCACATCGTCAACGGGACCGCGGCCCCCCAGGGCGCCTATCCGTGGATGGCCGCGTTCCTCTTCGACGGCGGCCAGGGCTGTGGTGGCTCCGTCATCGCGCCCAACTGGATCCTGACGGCCTCCCACTGCGTGGCCGACGATCGTGGCCAGCCGTCCGTGGCGCCCGGCAGCGCCACCTTCGTGGTCAACGCCAACGACTGGACCGACGGCAGCGGGCAGACGCTCACCGCGGCGGAGATCATCATCCACCCCAACTACGACGCGGCGACCACCGACAACGACGTCGCGCTGGTCCGCACCAATGAGACGACCGACGTCACGCCAGTACGGATCGCGACGGCACCCGAGCAGAACCCGGCACCCGGTACCGAGGTCAGGGTGATTGGTTACGGCACCACGTCCTCGGGTGGTGATGCCTCCAACACCTTGCTGCAGGTCGACGTGCCCATCGTGTCGGACGCCGACTGCGCGAACGGCTACGGCAACCTCAACGCCCCCAACATGCTGTGCGCCGGAGCGCCCACCCAGGACGAGGCCAACCCCGGCCGGGACTCCTGCCAGGGCGACTCAGGCGGCCCGCTCTTCGTCCCAGGTGACCAACCGGTCCAGATCGGCGTGGTCTCCTTCGGCATCGGCTGCGGCGCCCCGCTGCCCGGCGTCTACGCGGAGGTCTCCACCTACGCGGAGTGGATCCAGGGCATCGTCGGCGGCGGCATCCAGCCGGGCGACCCCGACCCGGGCCCCGTGGGCGAGCAGCCCACCGGCGCGGCCGACATGGTCGTTCGCATCCAGGGCCAGACCGACCCCAACGGTGCGGTCGACAACGCCATCGCCATATCCCAGTACGTCTTCCAGACCCCCGGTGTCTTCGGTGTCCTCGCGGCCTCGGCGAACTTCCCGGACGCGCTCGGCGGGTCTGCGCTGGCCTCGTACTTCGGGCCGCTCCTGTACGTCAACCCCGACGGCACGCTGTCGGATGCGACGTTGCGGGAGTTCCAGCGGGCGCTCGATCAGGGCTCGACCATCTACGTGCTGGGTGGGACCGCCGTCATCGGCCCCGAGGTCGTGACTGCGTTGGAGGGTGCCGGCTTCGTCGTCGAGCGCCTTGCCGGCGCAGGCCGACAGCAGACCGCGCTTGTCGTCGCCAACAAGGTCAACGAGGTCGTCAACGGGCAACAGGCCCCGCCGTTCGACTCCGTGATCGTCGCCTACGAGGGCAACTGGCCCGACGCCGTGACAGTCGGCTCCATCTCCGGCTGGTTCGGCATCCCCGTCCTGCTGACGCCGACCGCCGAGCTCGGTGGCCCAGCAGCCCAGTACCTGCAGGAGAACCTGCCGACGCAGGTCATGGTCCTGGGTGGCGATGCCGTCATCTCCCAGAACGTCCGTGACCAGATCCAGGGAATCATCGGCGAGGACGGGTTCGTCCAGCCGCTGTTCGGTGCCTCCCGGTTCGAGACCGCGGCCGATATCGCCTTCTACACCCGCGAGCTGTTCACGTCCAACGACGAGATCTTCGAGTTCGAGGGCGAGGCCATCACCGAACCCGACGTACTGGTTGCGGTCAACCTCGAGCAGCCCGACGCGTTCACCCACGTGCTGGCCGCCTCGTCGCTGGTCGGCAACTTCGGTGGGCTGTTCGTCGCCGTCGACGGTGCCGGGGGGTTCCGGGACCCCATCGTCCCGGCGATCTGTGGCATCGACAAGCAGGTGTTCGCGATCGGCTCCACGTCCCTCGTGACCGACGAGGCGACACAGCAGATCCAGGCCGCGTCGGCCGGGACGAGCTGTGACCCCGACGACCCGTTCGGGTTCGGCGGCTAGGACCGACGAGCAACACCCGATGGCCCCAGCGACCGCTGGGGCCATCGGCGTAGGCTCTCCGGCGGGTGCTGCCGCCGACCACCCGGAACGGCGGTCGACCGTGCCCGCCGCCGGGGAGGAGCCGCACGAATGACATCGACCGCCGACACCGGAACGGACCGACAGCACGTGGCCGACAGCCACGACATGATCCGCGTGCACGGGGCACGGGTGCACAACCTCAAGGACGTCAGCATCGAGCTGCCCAAGCGGCGGCTCACGGTCTTCACGGGTGTGTCCGGATCGGGCAAGAGCTCGCTGGTCTTCGGCACCATCGCCGCGGAGTCCCAGCGGCTGATCAACGAGACCTACAGCTCGTTCGTGCAGAACTTCATGCCGACGATGGCCCGACCCGAGGTCGACGTGCTCGACGGCCTGACCACCGCGATCCTCGTCGACCAGAAGCGGATGGGGGCCGACTCGCGGTCCACCGTCGGAACCGCCACCGACGCCGACGCGATGCTGCGCATCCTGTGGAGCCGCATCGGCCAGCCCCACATCGGGTCGCCGGGTGCGTTCTCGTTCAACGTGGCCTCGGTATCGGCCAGCGGCGCCATCACCGTGGACCGCGGCGACCGGAAGGCCGAGCGGGTCACGTTCACGCGGACCGGTGGCATGTGCCCCGCCTGCGAGGGCCTCGGCACGGTCCCCGACGTCGACCTCACCGAGGTGTTCGACGCGTCGCTGTCGCTCAACGAGGGTGCGATCACCGTCCCCAACTACACCCCGGACGGCTGGATGGTGAAGCTGTTCACCGACTCGGGGCTGCTGGACCCCGACAAGCCCATCGGCGACTACTCCGAGGAGGAGCTGCACACCTTCCTCCACCACGAGGGGACCAAGGTCAAGGTCGACGGCGTCAACCGATCCTACGAGGGGTTGCTGGTCCGCCTGCAGAAGTCGATGTTCGCCAAGGACCGCGACTCGTTGCAGCCGCACATCCGGCGGTTCGTGGACCGTGCGGCCACGTTCGCGGACTGCCCGGCCTGCGACGGCACGAGGCTCAGCGAGGCCGCCCGGTCCTCCATCATCGACGGCACGAGCATCGCCGACGCGAGCGCGATGCAGATCAGCGACCTGGCGGCGTGGATCGCCGGCCTGGACGAGCCGTCGGTGGCACCGCTGCTGGCCGCGCTGCAGCACACCTTCGACTCCTTCGTGCAGATCGGCCTGGGCTACCTGTCCCTCAACCGCCCGTCGGGCACGTTGTCGGGTGGCGAGGCGCAGCGGACGAAGATGATCCGCCACCTCGGGTCGTCGTTGACCGACGTCACCTACGTC
Source organism: Euzebya rosea (assembly GCF_003073135.1). Classification (NCBI taxonomy): domain Bacteria; kingdom Bacillati; phylum Actinomycetota; class Nitriliruptoria; order Euzebyales; family Euzebyaceae; genus Euzebya; species Euzebya rosea. Next base: position 61,595 of record NZ_PGDQ01000004.1, on the reverse strand, counting down.
TTCGACGAGCCGACCATCGGCCTGCATCCCCACGACGTGGCCCGCATGAACGAGCTGCTCCTGCGGCTGCGCGACAAGGGCAACACCGTGCTGGTGGTCGAGCACGAACCGGAGGTCATCGGCATCGCCGACCACGTGGTCGACCTCGGCCCCGGCGCGGGTGTGCACGGGGGCACGGTCTGCTTCGAGGGCACGGTCGAGGGGTTGCGGGCCAGCGACACCGTCACCGGCCGCCACCTGGACGACCGCACCGAGCTGAAGCCCGAGGTCCGCCCGCGGACCGGCGTGCTGGAGGTGCGGGGGGCGGACCTGCACAACCTGCAGGACGTCGACGTCGACATCCCGCTGGGGGTCCTGGTGGTCGTCACCGGCGTCGCGGGGTCCGGGAAGAGCTCGCTGATCCACGGTGCCGTGGGCCGCCGGGACGACGTGGTCACCATCGACCAGGACGAGATCCGCGGGTCACGACGCAGCAACCCGGCGACTTACACCGGGCTGCTCGACCCGATCCGCAAGGCCTTCGCGAAGGCCAACGGCGTCAAGCCGGCCCTGTTCAGCTTCAACTCCGACGGCGCATGCCCGGCCTGCAACGGGACCGGTGTGATAGAGACCGAGCTGGGTTTCATGGCCACGGTGACCAGCACCTGCGAGGAGTGCGAGGGCAACCGTTTCGACGCGTCGGTCCTCGAACACCGGCTGGCCGGTCGGACCATCGCCGAGGTCCTGGCGATGTCCGTCGCCGAGGCCCTGCCGTTGTTCACCGACGGCGAGGCACGCATCCCCGCAGCGAGCAGGATCCTGACCCGGCTTGACGAGGTGGGGCTCGGGTACGTGGCGCTGGGCCAGCCGCTGCCGACCCTGTCCGGTGGCGAACGGCAGCGCCTGAAGCTCGCCAACCAGATGGGTGAGGAGGGCGGCATCTACGTCCTCGACGAACCCACCACGGGATTGCACCTGGCCGACGTCCAGCAGCTGCTCGGCCTGCTCGACCGGCTGGTGGACGACGGCAAGTCGGTGATCGTCATCGAGCACAACCAGGCGGTCATGGCCCACGCCGACTGGATCATCGACCTCGGCCCCGGTGCCGGCCACGACGGCGGGCGCATCGTCTTCGAGGGCACCCCTGCCGAGCTGGTGGCCGACGCCAGCACGTTGACCGGCGAACACCTCGCCGAGTGGATCGGCGCCGAGACCCGCTCCGTCGGTTAGCGGCCTGCGGTTTCGGCGATCGCGTCGAGGACGTGGGCGGCCATCCCCGCGCCGGGGTCGAGGGTGCGGCGAGGGCGTCGGCACGGACTCACCGCCGGGACCTCGGCTCGGCAACCCGCCTGCGGTGACCCTACAGTTCCATGGAACACCCACTCTCGGAAGGTACGGGGGGAACATGCGCATCACCGAATCGGCCGTTTCGCTCAACGTCACCGACGAACGAGCATCCGCGGACTTCCTGGCCAGGCACTTCGGCTTCCGGGAGGTCATGGCACAGGACGGGTTCGTGTCGCTTGCCCGTGACGACGCCGGGTTCAACGTCGTCTTCCTGCGCCAGGGCCTGTCCACCTTCGAGCCCGCGCGCGCTGCTGGCCATGCGGATGGACTGCTGATCGTGTTCGTGGTCGATGACATCGACGCGGAGTACGAGCGCATCGTGGCAGAGGGCGCAGAGGTCGCCGTGGAGATCCAGACCGAACCATGGGGCGAACGGTTCTTCTCGGTGTTCGACCCCAACGGCGTCACGATCCAGCTGGTCCAGTGGATGGAGGAGGACGCCTAGCACGGGGTGGCCGGGAGGGAGCCGGCCTGTAAGCCGGATAATGGGGCCGATTGCCTGCGACGAGCCTCCCGACCTGCGAGAAAGCCACATGACCTGCAGAAACACCCGGAGCAGGGCTGGTCTACCTAGGTACAACGAGGGCCATGCCGGCCGCGTTCGGTCGGGCTTTCTGACCCACTTCCGACCCAACTGCGACCCAGATCGATACAGCCCCTCGGGGCTCCGGAGAAACTCCCAGCGTCTGCCCGCGTCGCTCGAGACTCACCCCCGTCGACCTTCTACGGATCCGGACTGTCGTGCTGTGTCGATCCATCGCGCTAAGACCTGTGGGCTTTCCATGGCCTCTCCCAAGGCAGCGCGAACGATAGCGGCTTGACTCACACGGCCATTGGCCGCTGCGACTCGTAACCAAGTCGAGTACTCGAGAGAGAGATCCACGGTCAGTCGCGACGTGTCGGCCATGAACGCGACCCCTACTGGAACCAGCCTTGCAGCTAGCGCACCGTCACGCCGCGACAAGTCATCCTGATTGCGGTTCAAGCGCTAGTTCCCGAGATCGGCTACCTCAAGGAGTTCTTCCAATTCGACATCGATCTCGTCGAAGTCAAACACCGCTGCGAGCGTTCCGCTGAACGGATCGGCGAGGCGGAAGTAGCCGGCGAGGGACTCAGTGGTCGCTCGTCGCTGTAGGCGGGCGACCTCCTCAGCGGGCATCCCACCGATGAGAGCGGTTGTGGCGAATCCAGCCCGCAGTCCATGAAAGGTGAGGCGCTCGCCGAGCTCGGCCTCCAAGCCAGCCGCCTTCGCGAGCCTTTCGAAGGCATCGCGGGCTCCGTCGGCTTGGAGTTGTTGGCCGCGCTGCCCGAAGAAGACCGGATCCTCCGCGTTTGGGACTCTCCCGAACTTGCGGACCCAGGCGTGCTGATAGCGGCGCAGCATCCGGCCGATGTCGATCACCGAACTGCGCAGCTCACCGTTCTCATCAGTGACCCGGTGGAACGGGACGGCGACGAACATCCCCGTTCCCGTGGGGTCGGTCTTGGACTTGCGCACCTGGATCAGCAGGCCTCTGCCCTTACGTTCAGTGGTGATGTCGCCCCACTTCAGCGCAGCGGCTTCCTTCGATCGAAGCGACGCCCACCAGGCGAGCAGGATCAGAGTGGCGTCCCGCAACTCGTAGTAGTCAGGCTCCCCGACGGCTCTGGCCATCGCATAGCGGGTGTCCCAGTCCGCCTGCGCGTCGTAGTCATCGAAGATGCTCCCGCCCGCTGACGCCGTGTTCCATGCGTCCTGGGCGACCTTGCGAATGGCGGTGTTGCTCATGCCGGAGCCGACCGTCGCCTTGTCGAACACGGGTCCGACCGGCACGACCTCGATCTTGTTGTTCTCTCCCCGACGCTCCTCGCAACGTCCGCTCCTGATGGCGGCCGCCGCGAGGTTGCGCAACGCCTGGACACCGCACAGGACGACGGACTCGTGGTCGCGGGTGAAGTCACTTGGCCGCACCGCGACGGAGAGGTTGAGGACCTTGTGGATCCGGTCCTTGGACCGGGGCTTCGACGGATCCTTGGGGATGATAATGCAGGCGGGTCTATCCTCCTCGGGTCCAGGCAGGTCGACGTGGTGCTCCCAGACGATTTGCGCGGCGAACTTGTGGCCCATTGCGTTGGGACCGATGCATGTAGCGATGATCGCCTTGTCGCGCGCGACGATGTAGGGGTCTGCGGGCCGGTCGATCGCAGCTCGCATGAGGCGTGCCAGTTCATTGACCCGAACCGCGTGGGCGCGGAGCTGGACCCGACCGTACAGACGCCCGTAACCACTGATCTGCATGGCGAGCATCTCGTCGACCTCGAAGGGATCCGGCCATCTGCGAGCACGGCACAGCGCGCTGACCGCAGAGCGGATCGCTTGGACCGTGCCGTGCTGGAGCGGTTCGCCGTTGTCGAGGCGGCCGCGGCCGGTCAACCAGCCGAAGTACTCGTGCAAGTCCTCTGGGTCGAAGGGCTCGGTGACATCGGCCCCGTTGGGGAGTGCAGTGTTCATCCACCGGTAGATCGACCGCAGGTGGCTGGCGTAGGACGACTTGGTGTCGTGGGCCAATCCCGCTCCGAGGTTGCGGATCATGTCGATCATCGATCGGTTGAGCGGGCGCCCCTGCTTGCCGAACCGTTCTACGGCGCCGGCGAAACGGGACTGCGCTCCGGTGAGGTCATAGGGATCGTTGACTGTCAGGTCGACGATCAGCTCGCGAAGATCGCGCGGGGCGTGCGCCCAGGCGTGGTTGCTGATGAGCCGGGTCGGCGATTCCGCCGAGCCGACTGCATTACTGCGTGCAGTATCGGTCATGGCGGCAGTGTGCGATGTGGGCGCGACAGCATTGCGATCTGCGGCCCCGGGATCGATCCGGACGTCGAACATCGCGTCCCGGAAGGCGTCAAGGCCGTAATCGCGGAGGATGTCGACGGAGTCGTCCTTCATGGCCAGCAGGCGGTTGGCGAGCCGCTCGATGCGTTCGGGTTTGCAGAGCGGTCCGAAGAAGAACAGCGCCAGGTCTTCTTTGCTGTCGTCGGGCATGCCAGGGCTCCATAGTCGGTGTCGGTCGCAGGTCGCCCGGCCGTCGAGTGCGAGACGCATGCAGCGCCGGCCGTGGCGGGTCCGGGCGCAGCTCGGGGCCAACCTCTTATGGCGGGTGCAGTACTCGATCCGGTGCGCCCGGGGACGCCAGCAGCGACCGTCGTCGTCGACGTGCACGCACTGGTCCTCCTCGTCGAGGTCGTGTTGCCAGCACCGATCCAGCACGGTTCCCCAGTTGGTGATCCGCCCCAGCCGTCTGCACCTACCACCGTCCTCGTTCCTGCCACCGCAGGGCTTCCGCTCGAGATGGTTCGTGCACGGCAGTTTGCGGTTGCCGTTGAGGAAGTACATCGCAGCCTCACCGCAACGGCGGCCCTGCGCATTGGTGTGGTCGCAGCGGTCTTCGTGTGCCGGAAGGGTGACCAGGTGGCGGGTGCAGATCCGCCCGTCGGCTTCGGTTTCGACCGTTGCGGGCCACTCGCACACCCCGGCGCCGATCGGTAGTCCGCACGGGCCGGCGGCACCGCGGTGGGCGGCGCAGATGGACAACGCCTCACCGGTAGCCACCACCAGGCGGCTGAGCGGACATCGCCGACCCGACGGGTCGGTGTGATCGCAGCGGTCCTCGTCGGCGGGGATGGTCTGGGCGTGGCGGGTGCAGACGCGGCCGTCGTCGGGCGTGGTCACCGTCGCGGGCGATCCGCAGGCGCCGTTGGTGGCCGGCAGCCCGCACACCCCCGCAGCCCCCCGGTGCACGAAGCAGGAGGAGAGGAGCGTGCCGCCCTCCAGCGCAAGCCTCAGCAACGCGCACCGGCGCCCCTGGTCATCAGCGATGTCGCAGCGGTCCTCGTCGGCGGGGATGGTCTGGGCGTGGCGGGTGCAGACGCGGCCGTCGTCGGGCGTGGTCACCGTCGCGGGCGATCCGCAGGCGCCGTTGGTGGCCGGCAGCCCGCACACCCCCGCAGCCCCCCGGTGCACGAAACACGTGTCAATCGTGAAACCGGTATCAACTGTCAGGCGGCTGCGGGGGCAACGGTGACCCTGCTGATCGGTGTGGTCGCAGCGGTCCTCATCAGCGGGCAGCGTGGCCAGGTGGCGGGTGCAGATCCGCCCGTCGGCTTCGGTTTCGACCGTCGCCGGGTACGAGCAGACCGAGCGCCGGTACCGTCCGTCCTTCCAGATCGCCACCTTGACCGAGCAGCACGGCTTGTCGGGGTGCAGCGGCCCGTGGGCGCAGTACAACCCCAAGTGCCCGGCGATGGTTGTGCGGCTCCCGGGACAGCGGATCCCGTCCTCCCAGATGTGCGTGCAACGGTCGGCATCGGATGGCATCCCATCCCGGTGCCAGCTGCACATGAGCAGCCCAGCCGTGTCGTCGCCGGATGCCGGATGGCCGCAGTCCTTACCGTTGGTCCTGCGCTGCCGGCACCGTCCCGACGCGGAGCTCCGGTCATGGCGTTCACACAGGTCACCGGCGGCGACGGCCGCCTTGAGGCAGCCATCGTGGGAGCAGGGCGGTCGGTGCTGCAAGCAGCGCCCGTCGCTGAACCCGGTGCGGGTCGTGCACGACGTGACGCCGCAGACCAGCACGTGGGATAGGCAGAGGTCGCGGTAAACCAAGCGGTGTGAGGCTCGTGCTGCTAGGCCGATCCGGGTGTCAGCGCGGCAGCGATCGCCGTTGTCATGCACAAAGGTGCAACGGTCATCGGGGTGAACGTTCTCCTCGGTTGACAGGTGGACCATGCAAAGGTCCTCGTCCATCGCGGCGGCACGCGGACACGGATCACCGGTGTGGATCGTCGCTGCGCACCGAGGTGCGTGGTCGGCGCAGCGGCGCCGCGAGAGGTCGCCGGTCCTGCGTGTACATCCTTCGGGGTGGTCGCACGGGACACGATGGGTGGGGCACACGGTCGAACCGCCGTTGCCGCGGCTCGCCTGGTGCTTCTGCGCGCATCGGCTGTCCACGTTGGAGAACACCACTCTGCAGCGGTCCTCTTCAGCTAGGTCCTCCAGGGACCGGTGAAGGCTGCAATGGTCGCTACCGGTCACGGCTGCGGTCCTACAGGGCCGTGCGACGCCCCAGCCGGCATTAGGGTCCTGAACGTGTGCGGCGCACATCCTCATCGTGCGCACCCCTCCATGCATCTCGCATGCCGTGCCGTCCACATGCACTGCTGTACATCGAAGCACCTCGTGGCCGTCGGCCAGAGTGGCCGTACACCTGGCATCGTTAGAGGGCACCGGTCGGTGCAGATGGCAGTAGTCGGTGTCGGTGACGCGTCGGCGGCACCGCTTCCCTGCGTTCGGGCCGTTCAGCGCGATGGCACGGCAGATGGTCCTTGATGGGGCACAGTCGGTGCAGTGGCGCGTATGGCTCGCCGTCGTCCGGCCGCATCCGTTGCATGCGGTGGCCCTCATCCGCCCGTCGGGTCCGCGCGTGCCGTCCTGCAGCACCGAGGTCCATCCGTTGGTGCGGATGTGACCGGAGCAGTGCGGCTGCCGGGCGATCCGCTGGTTGGGGCACTGCCCTGTCGGGGTGTCGGCAAGGCAGCGCACCTCCGGGTCTGCGGGATGGTGGTTGCCGCAGTAGCCGTCGGGTGTCGCCGGTCTCGTGCAGCGGCTGTCGGAGTCGGGCACCCAGGCGAGGCAGGGTTCGGCGACCTCGGCGTGCCACCGGCACGGTCCGCCGTCGAGGGTCTGGGCCTCCTGGCACGGCCCAAGTCCGCGTTCGGACTCCACACCGCACCGCGGACGATGGGCACGGCAGCACGTCGTCGGATCGAGCGTCGGGACCTTCGCCTCGCATGCGTCGGCGGGACAGGTGTGCAGGTGGGCGACGCACACTTCTCCGTTGTTGCGCAGGCGGCGGTGGCACCGGGAGCCGGAGTCGTACACCCTCCGGCACCGCAGATCATCAGGGAGGGGGTCCGCGTCGGCCGTGGCGTGGCGTGGGCAACGTCGTTCCTCGGCGATACCGGAGTCCTTCTTGCTGCCGCAGAGCACACCGCCGTCGACCTCGAACAGGCAGCCCAGATCTGATCGTCGGGCAGCTTCCTTCTCGCAGCGCATGCAGTGTGTCTGCCCGGCGACCCGCAGTTCAGCGCCGCCTGCCGGCTGGTAGATGCAGTCATCCTCTTCGCCGGGTCCTGGGCACCGGCGCTCGTAATGGCTGCCGCAGTAGTCCCAAACGCCCCAGTGACGGGCCGGTGGGTGGGCACGGCACCTTAAGCCCGAGATCGGGAAGACGTGGATGCACTGCGGACCGGCCTCTCGAGCGTGTGCGCGGCAGTACTCCTTCCCGGCGTCGGTGCTGTGCGGGCACCACAAGACGGTGCCGTCGGGGTCCTCGTCTAACGGGGCGGCGCACTGCTCCCGCGCGAGCCCGCTCGCATCGACGTTGTGACGCTCGTAGGACGGGGACGCCTTGCCTCCGCACCGCTTGCAGAGCCGGCCTGCCAGCTTGTTGTGCTCCACGCCGCAGGACGTGCACGGCGCCTGGTGGTCGGTGCAGACCTCCGCGTACCGGCTCTGGAGCCGCGCGACCGTGCAACGGAACTTCAGGTCGCCGTGGACGTGCTCGTGCAGGCACCGGTCGTCGTTGTCGGGCCACCTGGACGGGTCGTGCGTCAGGCAGAACCCGACACCTCCGGTGTAGGTGACCGCCGTCCGGCCGCAGGTGACCCCGCCGTCGCCGATGACGAGCTGGCAGCCATCGTCGCCCCAGACCCCGCGCAGCTCCGAGATGTCGCGGCACTTCTCGCAGCGCGGTTGCTCGTCCCGGTCTCGGTTGCTTGGCTCGCCGCAGGTCATGCACGGGGACCGGTGGAACTTGCAGACCGTCGTGTGGCGGCTGGCGAGCCGTTTGATCCTGCAGCGGTGCTCCCCGTGGACGCTGCGGTGGACGCGGACGCAGAGCTGGTCGTCGGGAAGCCATTTGGCGGGATCGTGGCGCCGGCAGAACACCGTGCCCATCGCCTCTACACCGGCGCGGGCGCCGCAGGTGACCCCGCCGTCATCTAGGACCATCTGGCAGCCGTCGTCACCCCAGACCCCCCGGAGCTCCGACGGGTCGCGGCACCGTTCGCACCGTGCCCGCTCCCATGCGGCCCGCCCGTGGGGCGTCCCGCAGTCGGCGCACCGTGACAGATGTCGTTCGCACACCGTCGTCCACGCCCCCGACATCCGTCGGAGGTGGCACCGGTGGCCGCTGTCGAAGCGGTGGCGGCAGCGGTCGGGATCCGCAGGCCACCTGGTCGGTGGGTGGTGGTGGCAGTAGCCGATCCCGTCGACGGTCCGGGTCGCGCCACGACCGCACACGGCGCCGCCGTCACCGACGACGAGCTGGCAGCCGCCAGCGCTCACGACACGTTCTCGTCGAGGTCGACGGCGACCTGGTCCATCAGCGGGTCCAGGTCGGTGCCGAGGAACGGGTTCCACCGCTGGCAGTACCCGATCGTCGTAGACACGTCGGTGTGGCCGAGACGGACCTGGATGACCTCCGGACACACCCGGTCCTCATGGAGGCGTCCCGCGAGCGCGTACCGGAACCCGTGTGACGACAGGCCCGGCTCGATCAGGCCCCGACCGACCGCGTCCGTCACGCGATCGGCCACGACACGACCCACCCCGTCCTTTCCCAGCGGCTTCGTGCTCCCCCGTGCCGCCCGGGTGCCGCCCGGAGCCGCGGGCAGCAGCGGGCCGTCGTCGTAGGGCCACCACCGCACCCAACCCTCGAGCGCCGCGATCGCGTCATACGGATCGTCGTCGGCGTCGATCCACAGCAGGACAGGACGGACCGTCGTAGCCGGCTTGGACTTGGAGGCCTCCAGCCAGATCGCGACCCCTCCCGGCTGGTCCGGGTCGTAGCCGGCCATCCTGGACCGCCCGAGATCCGACCGGCGTCCCCCCGTCGCCCACAGCAGCCTGAGCACCAGGTCCTCCACCATCGCGCTGCTCGTCGGCCCGGCGAGGCGGAACACCTCCGACCAGTCGGGGCTGCCCCGCACCTCCTCCACGCCGGCGTCGAGCAAGACCCGTGCGGCCTCCACCGGGCACACCACCGTCCCCGGGCCCTCCGACAGCATTCCGGGCCGCCCGTCGGCGAGAACCTCCACGACCGCGTCGCCGTCGACCTCGCCGACCCGAACCACCCGGACCACCCGCGCCCGCGCGACCGTCGTCAGCACCGCCTCGGCCCAGCTGACCGACAACGGTGGCACGGCACGGTCGAGCAGCACTGCCATGTCGGCCGTCGTCGCCTCCCTCGACATCGGCGACTTCGTCCGGCCTGCGTCGCGGATCGCCGCACCACGCAGCGCGTCCGCCGTCAAACTCGCGCCCGGCATGAAACCCTCACCGGTCGCCAGAACGAACCCAATCTCGACCGCCCGCACCGCCCGCCGCACCGTCGACACCGTCTTGTCCGCCAGCAGCTCCTCCCCCGCCCACTCCAACAACGCGTCCGGATGCGGGTCCGCAGGGTCCTCCCCCACCCTGTCGGCCCATTCGCTGAACCGCTTGTACGTGGACCGTCCGGCTGCAAGAGACGCCCCATCGACATCCGCGAGCGACACGGGGACCCGCAACCCATCGACGTCGATCCCGGCAAGCAGATCCTCCAGAGGCCCGCCGGCGAACGTCCCGCGGACTGCACGACGTCCCACACCCGTCCCGCGCACGCGCTCGACCGGAACAGGCCCCAACTCGGGAACCGACGGGTCCAGGAACCGCCGTCGTGCCGCCTTGTCGTCCATGAGCGCGTGCAACGGCTCGACATATCGCGTGTAGACACCCTCCGACGTGTGGCGCAACAGCAGCCGCAACCACCTCGCATCCGCACCCAGCAGCCACGCATGCATCGTCCGCGACCGACGTAGGCTATACGGCGAGAACGCCGACACACCCGCCGCGGCCGCCGCCGCCCGCAGTGCATAGCCAACCGCCGGAGTGTCCGGCCTCCCGAGCCCGCCACGGGAATCCACCAGCAGCGGACCGTCTGGATCCGGCGACACTCCCTCCCGCAACGACAGGTAAAGCCGGGCCGCTTCGAGCACGTCGCCGACATCGCCGTCGACGCGATGCCGTTGCCAGAATCCCGTCTTCGTCTGCGGCAGCACCATGTCAACGCCGTCGTCGCGGACCGCGATGTCGCCCAACCCCATCCACGTCACCTCGTCGGGCCGCAGCGCGGCCGAGTAGATCAAGGCGACCACGAACCGGTCCCTGGCCGCCAGCAGCGCCGCGACTCCGGCCCCGAACCGGTTGCTCCGCGGCCGTTCCCCTGCCGCGGCCGTGATTCCCTTGACCTCACCGACACTCAGCAGGGGCGCCCTGGCCACCCCCGGGTCGAACTCCCCCGCCGACCACAGGTCCGTCAGGTGACGGTGACCGACCACCGTCGATGGCGTCACCGCCCACCGGTGGTCGACCACATGCGCCACGCACATCAACGACGACCGGATGGTCGCAAACGCATGCCCCGCCACCGCCCTCGCCTCCACGAACCCCGCGACCAAACGGTCCTGCGGCAGCATCGGGTCGGCGTCGTGGTAGCGGCAGAACCGCGCCCAGGGCCGCCAGGCAGACCGCAACCCGTCGACCCGGTGGCGACCGTAGGCCGCTCGCACCATCTGGAACCCCGGCGACTCCCCCATCAGCAGCGCCACCAGGTCAGCGTCGACCCCCGCGCCCACCGGAACGGACCGATCTTCGGCCGCAGCCGACCGGTCCTTGCCGATCGCCGGATCCCGCCGACGGCGCCCCCTTACCACCCGCACGACCCCCGGACAGACCATTCGGAACATCCCGCTGAGGGGGTGAACCAGAAACCGCCCCCAACCACGCCGGCCCGACCTACACCGGCACCACTACCTACCTCGGTGGGCCGAGCAAACATATCCTGACCTGCGGTTTTAAGCAAGGGGTGAACCATCACGCGTGAGGGGGTGAACCAACTGCCGGTTTTTCCAGCACAAACGGGGGAGCTGGGTTCACCCTCCCGCCGCCGGGGAGTCGGTTCACCCCCACCCTGTTCAGTACCGGACCAAGACATGTACTAGTCATCGGCAAGGTGGCGGCATTCCTGTCGCAGAAAGCTCGGTGGATGTCCTGCGCACTTGGACCGGCCTTCTGACCTCGCTGCCGTGCTCCGGGCGAGTCCATCCAACCCCGAGGAGTCACGGAGTCTTCGGGCGCGACTCCGCCACACGCTTTGCCTGTCGCTCGCGATTGGCAATTCGCTGTCGGGCGTCGTATCGCTGCGCTACAGCGGGCCTGGAGAGATGAACTCGGTCTGCAATCCCGGCCCACGTGTGCCCCTCGTTCAGTACCTGTGCAACCACCGTGGAGACAAAGTCGCGGGCAGCCTCCTCGGCAGCGAAGGCAACAAGCAGCTGGTCCAAGCCATCGCCGCGGCCGTGTTGCAGCGCAAGGGACCGGAGAACTTCGAGCACCTTGATGTCAGACCAGAACTCCCGACCTATCGACGGGATTCCCTTGTCATCAGTCATGGCGCGACAGTAGCTGATCGACAACTCGCCCCACGCAGCGCCCGAGATCCTGGTCAGGTCCGGCAACCCGCCCCGGGGACGAACGTGTCGCCGACCCCATCTAGCGTCAGGTGTGTCGTTAATAACGCCCGCAGGAAGGAAGACCCATGACCTCCTACCATCCCCACGCAACCTCAGAGCCAGCTGACCCATTGAGCCGCCAGCTCCTCGAGGCCTCCGAAAGCGTCCGAAGATCGGCCGAGGCACTCAAGATCGCCCCGGCCGGCAAGGACCGCCTGATCGCCCTTGCCCATGCCTACGTGGTCCTCGCAGGGTTGTGGCGAGCCACGCTCCGTACCCCGATCCGGGCGGCGATGGATGTGGAGAAGCACCGCATCGGTGTGAGTTGGGCCGGTGCCGCCCGACTGCTTGCCCAGGAAGGCGTTCCGATCTCCGCATCTCAACTCCGGCAGTGCACCATCGCCAGGACCGGCGGAGGAGGCGCTGCTCGTCGTCGCGGCGAGATCGCCGAACTCCTCAACCCAATCGATCTCAGGGCCTGGCTCGAGGACGGCCTGAGCTACGCACGGATCGCTCAACGGGCGAAGGTGAGCGCCCCGACCGTGGCCCTCCACGCCCGCCGACACGGCTTGTCCCATCTGAATCGCCGCGCCCGACTCGTGCCCACCCGCGCCAAACGCGCACCACTCCCGAGGGAGGACTCATGACCGAGCACATCCAAGTCGAGCACTGGGAACTTCATCATCGAGATGGGCGGCGCCTGCAGCTGATCGCCGATGGATGCTGGCTCACGGTCCAGTGGCCGGACAGCAGCAGGTCGCGGGTCCATCTGTCGGCGATGGACCTTCCAGCCGCGATGCCCCTCGTGGGCGAGGACCCCCAGGCATGGGATCTCGTCACCGAGGGATGGCGTCTCCGGATGCCTGACAACGGCTGCAACCTCGTCCCGGTTCATGGCACCGGAGCGATCGCAATCCATGACGGAGGAGCGATCCAGTCCTCCGGCAGCTGGGTGCTGACGCCCCGGGGTCTGCTGGTCAAGCACCGTGAAGCAGGGACGGTGCTCTGGGGATGGGGCATCGCAACCATCTGGACCGATGACGAGTGCGGGCTGTCCGTTATCCAAGGCCTGCCGGCCGGACCGGTTTGGGCAGACGCAGGCCACGAGGAGGAGACGCTGGCAGAGCTCGGCCTCGACAACGTCAGCGTCACCCGAGACCACAACTGAGGTGGCACTCACCCGCTGGGCCCCCTGCCGCGAACTACCGCCCAAGGGAGAACTCGAACGACCCGACCGACCACGGCAGCGTCCGCCAGCCGACCTGCGCTCCCTCATCGTCCTCATCGAGGTCGGCGTCATCCTGGTACACCGGCGCGAGCCAGCTCCGGCACCGAGGACACGCGTCCGGCGGACCACCCACAGCTGGCATGCAACCTCCCAGCCTGACCTCGCCGCGCTCAACGGCGGGAAGCAGATCTGAGGACGGCATGCCGCTGACCAAGAACCCAACCTGCTCACCACAGGCAGGGCATGCGGGCCATGCCTGCCGCACGCTCGGACTGGCAGGGAAGATCTGTGCTCCACACGGCTCGTCATCGAGCTGGACGACCCAGTCTCCGGGGGAGATATCGATGACGTCGATGACCTCGTCCTCACCGGCATCGACGGGCCCGACGAAGAGCTCGCCGGTCGGCAAGCTGAGTACAGCCCGGGTGGTCCGGGAGGCGTCGCTGGAGAACGCATCGGTGTCACCGACGAGACGCACTGCGACGGTGTCGCCGCCCTCGTCCGTCCCCCTCAGGATCATCGCTGGGATGCCCTCGGGTGGATGCCAGTCCACCCCGTCTTCGTGATCACGCTGAAGGGCTGCCCGCGAGGGCCCGAGCCGGAGGTGCCACTTCTCTCCGCCCACCCAGCCCTCCTCCGCCCAGTCGAGCCCGATCACGGGGACACCCCATTCCCACCGGAGCCGGTCGCGCTGCTCATCCACGATGGCTGCGGAGGTGGATTCGAAGCCGGCCGCGGCTAGGACGATCAGCAACTCTCCGATGCCATCGCCTGGTGCGTTCAGGGAGCCAAGGTCGGCTAGCGCCAAGTCGTCTTCGACGTCGCGGACGAACCGAACTTGGCTGCCCGCGTCGTGTTGCGTTGCCCAGTCAGCGAAGGCCCGAACGGTGGAGTCAACGACCACGTTGGCCGACTCCATGACCACGAGGTGCACGCTGGTATCGGCAGCCCACTGCACCGCTTGCTCGCCAACATGATGCTCGAGCCAGCCGTACCAGCGTCCCAAGACAACGACGTCACAGCCGTCAGCGAGACGGGAGACGGCTTTCCAGCCGATTGACTCAAGTTCGTCGTGGATGCCACCATCCCCACCCACGAGCGTGAACCGACCAGCCACGGGCTGGAGTTCGGAAAGCCGCTCCTCCGGCAACGAGCTTCCGTCCATCGCCCCCTCATGGATCGCCAGTACGTCATGTCCAGCCTCCACCAAGGCCCTCACGATCCGAGCGGTGCCATCCCACCGCAGCCCGACCACGGCAACCTTCACTGAGCACCTCCAAGAACGAGCGGACAGGGTTCACGGTATCCCTCGCCTGTGACACGAGTCCGCGGACTCCAGGACGCTGCCGGACGGCGCACGCCTAGCGCCGCGCGTCCATCCAGACGGCGATGTCGAGGATCCGCAGCCGTGAGGGCACTGGGAGCAGTCCCCGGAGCTCACGACCGATCGCCTCCAGCCCCTCACGAACGGCGGGCTGCCGCATGTCCTCCCGGACGGCGTGGACCAGCCGCGGGTAGGGCAGCCGACCACGTCCATCGATGGCAGAGCCGTAGCGACGACCGATATCTCGCTCGTCCAGGACGATCAGCCTCGGCCGATGTCGATGGATGATCTTCGTCAGCAGTGAGGGTGGGCGCCCATCACCCAGGTCCAACACTCCCGAGGTTAGGGTGTCCACCGTCGCGTCATCGGCGTCATCGAGGCCCGTATCGTCAGGGAGCGCATCGACCAGACGCTGCATGCCATCTCGGACTTGGACGAACCACTCCAGGTCTTCCTGCCGGATGGGACCATGCATGATCCCCGCGGCGAGCAAGTCGACCGGACCGACCACCGGCGAGGTCGGGACCGCGTCGTAGAACGGGTACGCCCATGTCTCTCCGGTCATCCCGCAGTAGCGTCGAACGAGCTCGCCAGCCGCGCGAACCGTTCCGCCGGCGATCGGTAGGTCGATCTGTGTACTCACCGGAGAGCCTCGATCTCGCGTCGGTAGACCCATCGGGACTGGAGGGGCCCTCGCGCATCCCCCTCCAGTTCGACGACGACCCGCTCACACTTCTGCCAGCCAACTGCGTCGTAGAGGGCCATCGCCGCCTCGGCGGTCTGCCAGGTCCACAGCCACAACTGCACGACACCTGCCTTCCGGGCATCGGCCTCAAGATCACGAATGAGCTGGGTACCAAGGCCCCGTCTGCGATCACCCGTCTGCACGGCCAGCCACCACACCTGCCACGCCAACGGGGAGTCGCTGTTGGTCGTTGCCGCAATGAATCCGCGGAGCTCGCCGTGGGCGAACGCACCCATGCGATGCAGTCCGCTGGTGTCGCGCATCCGCTGGAATGAATCCCGCGCCCGGACAGCGGTCGTCCCGTCGAGACCTTGGTACGCCGCCTCGGCGATCCGGGCACAGTCGTCGTCGAACCCGGTTCCGGGCAGGGACAGCAGCTCGGCTCTGACCGCGTTCACAGGTAGGCCCCTGCCGGCGCCCAGTCGCGCGAGTCGGCGATCTCCCGCATCACATCGTCGTGTTCGACGCGGCCTCGGCCGGTGAACGCTGCTCGGCGTACGAACTCTCGGATGTCTGCGGCGGTGCAGCCGTCGGTGGCTCTCGCGGCCTGGCGGACATCGACGGTGTGATCGACGTTGGCCAAAAGATGACGGAGGATCGATTCGCGTCCCGAGACGTTGGGGCGTGGCACCTCGATGACCACGTCGATGCGCCCGGCTCGCCGAGCGGCTTCATCGAGGACGCGGAGGTCGTTGGTGGTCATGAGCGTGACCACCGGGGCGTCCGTTCGCCCTAGCCCGTCCAGCGCGTTGAGGAACTCCCCCAGCCGGCCATCGACGGACCGGCCGCGACGTGGGGCATGGGCGTCTACGTCCTCGATCAGGACCAGCGTCGGCCCAGGTTCAACCAGTCGATGCAACACCTGCTTGTTCCAGAGAGCGTAGTTGCTCGTCGAGGACTTCGGCGGGGGTCTTCCAGCCGAGGACCTTCCGGGGTCTGCTGTTGAGCGCGTCTTGGACGGCGAGGACGTCCTGAAGGCTCCAGCGGGAGAGGTCGGTGCCCTTGGGGAAGTACTGGCGGAGCAGCCCGTTGGTGTTCTCGTTGGTCGCGCGCTGCCACGGTGAGTGCGGGTCGGCGAAGAACACCGCGACGCCGGTGTCGATGGTAAACTGCGCGTGGGCGGACAGCTCCTTGCCGCGGTCCCAGGTCAGCGAGCGCACCAACCCCTGCGGCATCGTTGCGAGGGTCGCTTCGAGGGCGTCCTTCATCGCGACCGCGCCGTAGCCGCCAAGCGCCGGCCCGTTCTTCACCGGCGCCTGGATGCCGTACCCCTCAAGTCGTGGCAGGTGCACGAGAAGGGTGTAGCGGCTGCTGCGTTCCACGACGGTGCCGATGGCGGAGCGGTGCAGGCCGATGATGAGGTCTCCTTCCCAGTGTCCCGGCACGGCCCGGTCTTCGGCTTCGGCTGGCCGTTCGCTCAGCACCACGTCGGCGGTCACATGGCCTTGCGGGCGGTTGCGTGCCCGTTCACGCGGCTTGCGCAGCGCACGCCCTGTCCGCAGGCAGGCGACCAGTGCGCGCTTCAGCGCACCCCGCCCTTCGATGTAGAGCGCCTGGTAGATCGCCTCGTGGCTGATGCGCATGTCCTCATCATCGGGGAAGTCGATGACCAGCCGCCGGGAGATCTGCTCCGGGCTCCACGCGGTGGCCCAGCGACGATCCGACCGGTGCGGCTTGTTCAGCCCCTTCCACGTCGTCGGGGGGCCGGCCGCAGCCGTGCCGTCGGGCCGGGTCAGCTCGCCGCTGAGTCGTTCGCGCACGTAGTCGGCCAGCCGCGGGTTCGTGGTCAGCTTCGCCGGCTTCGGGCGCTTGGCTGCCATCTGGGCCTTCCACTGCGCCACGCTGGCCCGGTAGTCCAGCTTGCCACCGCGGGTGGCGGCGTTGCGGCGCAGTTCGCGCGAGATCGTGCTCGGATCGCGTTTCATCTCGCGGGCGATCGCCCGGACACCCAGGTTCTGGGCGCGGAGCAGCGCCAGCTCTTCGCGCTCGGCGAACGACAGGTACCGGCCGGACGGCTCGGCAAGCGGCAGCGGTGTCATGCCGCCAGCGTGGCGGAACCATCGTGAACCGACGGGAACCGACACGCCGACCTCGACCGCGGCGTCCTCGGTGCTCAGCCCCTGGGCGATCAGCCGCCAGAACTCGCGTTCCACATGACGTGCCGGGATCGGCCGTCCCGGTGACCGCATCGCCGGACGCAACGCCCGATCTGCTGCCTGCTGCCGTCGAACCATCACAACCTCCATACGTCGAGGTTGTTGCGACGACCGGTTGAGTTCGCCTTGCGACCCTGCATCGGCGTGTGTCACGAGGCCGACGAACCGGCCGGTCCCGCGGGAGCGTCGGGCCATCTCCAGCGCATCGAGGACCATGTCGGGCGCATGTGCGAGGCGACCCGCCACCCGACGATCCGTCGGGAGAACGCATCCACGATGAAGCACACGTACGCCATCCCCGACCGGGTCGGGACGTAGGTCAGGTCCGTGACCCACAGCAGGTTCGGCGCCGCCGCGGTGAAGTCGCGGTTGACCAGGTCCGGCGGCCTGGCCGCGTCCGGATCAGGTCGGGTCGTGAACACGCGTTTCCGCTGGCGGGAGACGCCGTGGATGTCGAGCTGGCGCATGAGCCGGGCGACCTGGTCGCGGCCGATGTCGTGGCCGGCCCGTCGTGCGGCACGCCACAGCTTGTCGGCCCCGTAGACCTTGCGGTTGGCGGTCCACAGCGCGAGCAGGACCGGCATCATGATCGCGTCGCGCACGGCCCGTGTTGAGGGCCGTTCCTCCCGCTGCTTGGCGGCGTAGTAGGTCGACGGGGCGATCGGCAGCACCCGGCTGATCGGCTCGATCCCGTACTCGTCCTTGTGGGCGTCGATGTAGTCGACCATCACCTGTGTGGGCGGTCGAGCTCCGCCGCGAGGAAAGCCGACCTGGGTTCAACCGGTCTGCGCAACACCCCCGTGAAGATGACCCCTGGAGGTGGTGTGCGATGGCGAAGCTGGGGAGGCCCGGCATGTCCGATGAGAAGCATGCGACGGTGTGGAAGATGTGGGGGTCGGGCAGCTCCTTCAGCGAGATCGCAGAGGCCGTCGGACACCCGCCGGGGTCGATCTACACGATCATCCGTCAGACCGGCGGCTACGTTCCGCCGCCACGTCGCCGTCGTCCCGGCACGCTGACGCTTGAGGATCGGGAGGAGATCTCCAGAGGTCTGGCCGCCGGGCAGTCGATCCGTCAGATTGCCCGCGATCTGGGGCGGCCCCCATCAACGATCAGTCGCGAGATCTCCAGAAACAACGGGCGTCGGCACTACCGTGCTGTCGACGCCGATGACCGGTCATGGCGGCGGGCCCGACGCCCCAAGCCCTGTCTGCTGAAACGTGACCCGCGCCTACGCGGCTACGTCGCTGATCGGCTCGCCGAGGACTGGTCGCCGGAGCAAATCGCCGGAACGCTTCGACGAGACTAGCCGCTCGGCGACGGCGTGGTGATCTCCCACGAAGCCATCTACAAGTCGCTGTTCGTCCGCTCCCGCGGCGTGCTGGACCACCAGCTGACGAAGCGGCTGCGCACACGGCGGCCCACCCGCCGCAACGTGCACAACACCACGACCGGGCAGTGGCGCTCCCAGATCAAGAACGCCGTGTCGATCCACGACCGGCCGGCGCACGTGGAGACCCGCGAGGAAGTAGGCCACTGGGAAGGTGACATGCTTCTCGGCCGCCACTGGACGCAGATCGCGACGCTGGTCGAGCGCACCAGCGGCTACACGATCTGCCTGGAGCTGGCGAGTCGGCACACCAGCGTCGTCGTCGACGCGATCATCAACCGGATCGGCAACGCGCCGGACGGACTGTTCAAGTCGCTGACCTGGGACCGCGGGATGGAACTCGCCGATCACCAGCGGCTCACCGAGGAGACCAGCGTCCCGGTCTTCTTCTGCGATTCCCGGTCACCCTGGCAGCGTGGCACGAACGAGAACACGAACGGTCTGCTGCGCCAGTACCTGCCGAAGGGTGAGTCGATGGCCGGCCTGACCCAGGCCGACTTCGACGCGATCGCGGCCAAGTTGAATCGCCGGCCCCGCAAGCGCCTCGAGTTCGCCACGCCCTCCGCTACCCTCGCAACCGTTGCGCTGACCCTTGAGTTCAGGGATGCGGACTTCAGGATCGCGTTGGCCCGCTTGCGCTCGCGATTCTCCTGCTCCAGCTGCGCGATCCGGCGCTGCTCCGCCGTGCTCTGTTCAGCGACGGTCGGAGTGGCGCCGTTGGTGATCTCGTCGTCGCGGACCCACTTGCGGACCGTCTCGCGGCCGTAGCCGAGCTGGTCGGCGACCCGGGTCACGGTGCCCTGCGTCGTGCCCAGCTCGGTCCGCAGCGCGCGCACCAGCCGGACGGCCTGGGCCTTCTCCTCAGGGGTGTACCGACGCGAGTTCGGCGACCCCGATGGACCTGTCGTGCTTATCGTGCTCCTCCTTGGAATCCAAGGTTAGGAGCCTCCACCGATCCCAGGGCGGCTCAGTGGCTGGTGGTCGCACCGGCGGGGTCGATCTGCAGCACGAGGTTGCCGCGGTCGTCGTAGTCATCGGTTGTGGTCAGGGCCGCGTCGAGTGTCCAGGTGTCGACAATGCGGACGTGGGTGACTACGGTACGGGCCTGTCGAGGTACTGCTGATCGAACTCGATGGGGGCCATCTTGCCGATCAAGTGGTGGATCGATCCAGTCGCGAGTGCGATGAGACGCTTGTGGCGCGTGACGAGGCCGTAGCGGGCGAGGTCCTTGTAGATCCCGGAGGCCGACAGGCACCGACGACGCGATGCTGCTGACCAAGACCATAGTCGGCTTGGGCAACGCCGTCTGGCGGCCGACGTGACCGAGGCGCAGGGCCGGCGGATCCGCGCGGTCCACAAGGCGCTCGGGCCCTGAGCCTCCAACGCCATCAGTCAACAGATCCGAGGAAGCTGCTCACCCAGTGGCAGGTCGACCACTCGGTTGGCACCGATTGCAGTTCGGGCCACGACGATCCCGTGGTGGTCATCCACCACATCCCCGATGATCGCCGCGCCGGCGCCCTCGGAGGTTCCGTGCATGGCAGCCAGGACGGCATCCGCCGCATCGGCTGCGACGAAAGCCACCAAGGTCCCCTCGTTGGCCACATGGATCGGATCGAGCCCGAGAAACGCACAGGCGCTCGCAACCTCGGGGGGGACCGGCACGGCTCGCTCCTGATAGGCCACACCCACGTCGGCGGTCAGCGCGAGCTCGCACAGGGAGGCCGCCATCCCGCCACGCGTGGCGTCACGGAGGCAGTGCACCGCCCCGGCGGGGGCCGCAGACAGCATCGACTGCACCATGCGCGTCAGCGGCCGCGTGTCCGAGCGGACCTCGGTGCCGAACGACAGTCCCTCGCGAACGCTCATCACAGCGACACCGTGCGCGCCGATCGGTCCGGACACGATGATCCGGTCGCCCGGACGGATATGGCCCGGCGCAAGTTCAACACCGTCGGGGACCAGTCCGAACCCCGCCGTCGTGACCGTCATCCCGTTGCCGTCCCCGGTATCGACGACCTTGGTGTCGCCCGTGACCAACGGAACCTGGGCGGCCCCGGCGGCCTTGCCCATGGATCGTGCGATCGCATCGAGCACGGCCAGCTCCAAACCCTCCTCGAGGATGAAGGCGGTCGACAGGGCCAGCGGGACCGCCCCCGACATCGCGATGTCGTTTACGGTGCCGTTGATGGCGAGCTCGCCGATGTTGCCGCCGGGGAAGAACAGCGGCTGCACCACGTAGCTGTCGGTGGAGAAGGCGAGTCGAGCGCCACCCACCATCACCGTTGCCGCATCGGTCGGGGTGGCGGTGGCGGCCGCCTCACCGAACGCCGGTAGGAACAGATGCTCGACCAGCTCGGCGGATAGCTTGCCGCCACCGCCGTGGCCGCTCACAATCCGCTCGTGGTCGCGTAGAGGCAAGGGACAGGACCAGTTCTCCAGATCCAGGTGGTCGCTCATAGAGGATCCTCAGCCAGCCACGACGGGCAAGGAGCGGGAATGCTCAAGCCTGCGGTACTGGTAGTAGGCGGCGCACGCGCCCTCCGAGGAGACCATCGTCGCACCCAAGGGGTTGCGCGGTGTGCACTCCTTGCCGAAGGCCTCGCACTCGTTCGGCTTCAGCAGACCCTGCAGCACCTCACCAGCACGGCACAGCGAGGACTCCTCGACGTCGATGTGTCCTACGTCGAAGCGGATCTCGGCGTCGACGTCCGCATACGCGGGGGACAGCTTCCACCCCGACTGTGGGATCATGCCGATGCCACGCCACCTCCGATCGGTCACCTCGAACACGTCGGCCAGCATCTGCTGCGCCGGCAGGTTGCCCTCGGCCCGGACGGCCCGCGGATAGCCGTTCTCGAGCTCCGCGCGCCCCTCCTCCAGCTGGATGAGCGTCCGACGGATCCCGTCCAGGACGTCCAGCGGCTCGAACCCCGTGACCACGATGGGCAGCTTGTAGCGGTCGACGATCGGGCCGTACTGATGGGTGCCCATCACCGAGCACACGTGCCCCGCGGCCAGGAACCCGTCGACACGGCTGGTGGGCGAGGAAGCGATCGCCTCGATCGCAGGGGGCACCAGCACATGGCTGACCAGCAACGACAGGTTCGTGAGGTTCCGCGACCGGGCCTGATGGGCGACCATGGCGTTACCGGGTGCGGTGGTCTCGAAGCCGATCGCGAAGAAGACCACCTGCTTGTCAGGGTTCTCCTCGGCGACCACCACGGCATCCATCGGCGAGTAGACGACGCGCACGTCGCCGCCGCGCGAACGGACCCCGAACAGGTCGGTGTGGCTACCCGGGACGCGCAGCATGTCGCCGAAGGAGCAGAAGATCACGTCAGGCCGTTCGGCGATCGCCAGCGCCTTGTCGATCGTCTCCAGCGGCGTGACGCAGACCGGGCAACCGGGCCCGTGGATCAGCTCCACCGCGTCGGGCAGCAGCTGGTCGATCCCGTTGCGGACGATCGAGTGCGTCTGCCCACCGCACACCTCCATGATCGCCCACCGGCGTGTGACCGTGGCGGCGATGTCGGCGAACAGCTTGTGCGCCAGGTCGGGGTCGCTGAACTCGTCCAGGTACTTCATGAGGTTCCTCCTCCTGCCTGCAGACCGATCTCGCGGCGGGTGCGCTTGTCGACGATGGCGATCTGGTCGGGCACACCCAGCTCCTCCTCCAGCAGCCCGATCTCATCGAACAGCTTCAGCGTCTGCAGCGCGGAATCCTCGTCCAGCATGGTGATGGCGAAGCCGGCGTGGATCACGGTGTACTCACCGATCTGCGCCTCGGGGACGTAGGCGAGGCAGCAGTCCTTGGTCACCCCGCCGAAATCGACGGTGGCCATCCGGGTTCCCCGCTCCTCCCTGATCTCGACGACCTTCCCTGGCACTCCTAGGCACATGGTGCGCCCCTCTCTTGTAGCGGTTGTCCGATGTTCTTAGCGGAGGCCGAGGCGATGGCGGCCTGCCCCAGCGCCAACCCGCCGTCGTTGGGCGGGACAACACGATGGCGGTGGGGCGTCAGGCCTACGTCCCGCAGGCGGTCGGTCGTCAGCGACAGCAGCAGGGCGTTGGCGAAGACCCCACCGGTGAGGCATACGTCCCGCACCCCGGTCCGGCGGGCCAGATCCTCGGCAACCGTGGACACCGCGTGCGCCACCGCCACGTGGAAGCCCAGGGCGATGGCGCCCACGGGCTCGCCGGCTCGCAGCGCCGCCACGATCGTGTGGACCAGGGTCGGTGCATGCAGCACGCCCGGCTCGCTCGCGTCTGCCTGCCCGACCCTTGCGTCCCACATCAGCGGCAGGATCAGCTCGGCAGTCCGGCCACCCCGGCGACGGTGGTCATCGGCGACGATCTCCAGCTCGATGGCCGCCTGCGCCTCGTAGGTGATGTCGTGACGGATCCCCAGCAGGGAGGAGACGGCGTCGAAGAGCCGTCCCATGCTGCTGGTCGGCACGGTGTTCACGCCCTGGTCGATCTGGGCTGCGATGACGGCGCGTTCGTCGACATCGGTGGCGACGACGGGGGCAAGGTCCGCAGCCCAGTCGAGGCCGGCAGCGCGAAGGTGCGACAGCGCGACCCGTCGTGGATGGCGGATCGCGGCGTCCCCTCCGGGTAGCGCCACCAGCGACAGGTGGGCAGCGCGCCGCGCGTCCTGCAGGGTCGCGATCAGGATCTCGCCGCCCCAGATCTGTGCAGACCCATCGGGCGCCCGCCCGAATCCGGTGCCATCGAAGGCCACCCCGATCACGGGCCCCGTGAGGCCGGACTCGACCATGAGGGCGGTGACGTGGGCGTGATGGTGCTGGATCGGCATGACCGGCACGCCGTCGGCGTGGCGCCGCGCCCAGGCATGGGCGGTGTGGTCGGGATGGGCATCGCAGGCGAGCACCCGCGGTCGGACCCGGTACATCGTCCGAGTCCGCTCGACGCTGCGCTGGAAGGCCTCCAGCGCCGGCAGGCTCCCCATGTCGCCGATGTGCTGGGACAACCAGGCCTGGGTGCCGTCGGTCAGGCAGACCGTCGACTTCAGCTGGCCCCCGAGGCCCAGCGCGGCAGCGCCCGGAGCAGGCAACCTGACCGCGGTGGGCACGAAGCCGCGTGAGCGTCGCAGGACGACGGGCTGCCCGTCGAGCACCCGCACCACCGAGTCGTCGCACGGTACGGCGATCGGGCGGTCGTGGGCGAGGAAGGCGTCGGCGATGTCCCCCAGCCGGCGCCGGGCGTCGCTGTCGTCGGTGCAGATCGGTTCCTCGCTCAGGTTCCCGCTGGTCATCACCAGCACGGCCGGCGGTGCCGACGCGATGCCGGGGACGGGTTCCAGCAGCAGCCGGTGCAGCGGGTTCGACGCCAGCATCACGCCGATCAGCGGGTTGCCCGGGGCGACCTGCCCGGCCGCGATGCGGGCTGCGGCGGCCGCATTGTCCCGCCGACGGAGCAGGACGATCGGGGCAGCCGGCCCTGACAGGGCCTCTGCCTCGACGTCATCGACGTGCGCGATCGACCGGGCATCGTCCAGGTCGCGCACCAGCAGCGCGAAGGGCTTCCCCGGCCGTTGCTTGCGCTGACGCAGGCGCGCCACAACGGCGGTGTCGTCGGCACGACAGGCCAGGTGGTAGCCACCGATGCCCTTGACCGCCACGATCCGTCCCTGCCGCAGAGCCGACTGCGCCGCCGCCAACGCGGCGTCGGTAAGCGCGCGGCCACGACCGCCCTGGCCATCGAACCACAGCCCGGGCCCGCACTCGTGGCAGGCGATGGGCTGGGCGTGGAAGCGCCGGTCGGACGGGTCGTGGTACTCCTCGGTGCACGGCCCGCACAGGTCGAAGTCGGCCATCGTGGTGGCGGGACGGTCGTACGGCAGGGACCGGATGATGGTGAAGCGGGGGCCGCAGTCGGTACAGGTGATGAAGGGGTGGCGGTAGCGACGATCCCGGGGATCGTGCAGCTCGTCGAGGCAGGCCCGACAGGTCGTGGTGTCCGGCGGTGCGCCCGCGGTCCGGCGCTGCCCGTCACCGGCGTCGCTGAGGCCGATCGTGAAGCCCTCCGGCGATGGCCGGTCGCCCGGCGGCGTCGTCTCCTCGCAGACGTCGGCGATCACCGCGAGGGCGGGGGCGTCGGTGACCAGCCGGCGTCGGAAGTCGGTGATCGCCCCGCTGGGGCCGGACAGCTCGATCAGCACGCCTTCGCTGTCGTTGCGGACGCTGCCGGCAAGGCCCAGCGAGGTCGCCAGGCGGTGCACGTGCGGCCTGAACCCCACACCCTGCACCGTGCCCCGAACCCGAAGGCGGACATGGGCAGCGACCGCCTGGCCCTTCACGGGAGCGACTCCCACACCATGACACGGTTATTGCCGGAGTCCGCCACGGCCAGCCGGTCCCCGCGCAGGTGCACGCCGTAGGGCCAGCACAGCGTGTCGTCGCGCACCTGGTCCCAGCGGTTCTCACCGTTGGCGGCGAAGTCGGGCTGTGCCAGGACGTGGTCCGGCGCTTGTTGGGTGTGTCGTGGGACGGAGTCCCACACCAGTAGCCGGTTGTTGGCGGTGTCGGCGACGACCAGGCGGTCCCCGTCCACGCTGATCGCGTAGGGGAAGCGGTGGCCGATCGCGCGCTGCGGACCGTACGGCCACTCCGTCGCTGTGGTCATCGCGTCCTGGCCCAGCACCAGGTCGGCGGGTCCATCGCCGTCGGGCACGGGCGCCCATCCGAGCACGCGGTGGTTGCCCGCGTCGGCGACCAGCAGCAGGTGATCGGTTCCGGCGATGTCATGTGGCCAGCGGAAGGAGTCGGCGGTGGGGTCCCCGCCCCGGTTCTCGTCCCGGGCGGTCCAGGCGGCCTGTCCCAGCAGGATGTCGGGGCCTCGCGTGGACCCGGGCTCGGGGGGGCCGCCACTCCAGCCGAGCACACGTCGGTTGCCGGTGTCGGCGACCCAGAACACCCCGCCGACGAGGCCCAGTCCGTAGGGCCAGTACATCGAGTCCGGACCGCACGAGTCCTCGCCGCGGTTGGGCTGCACGCTCTGCAGGTCGGTCTGGCCGATCACGCCGTCGGGTGGGGCGTCGTGCGCGGTCGGCAGCGTGGACCAGACCAGGATCCTGTGATGCCACGCGTCGGCGACGAACAGTGCGCCGTCGTGGACGAGGACCCCGGTCGGCAGGTGCACTCCCTTGCTCGGGCCGCGCCCCCCGGCGGCCGGACCCTCGGCGGTCGGAGCGGGTTGGCACAGGATCACGTCGGCTTCGGCCTCGTCGGAGCTCGGAAGCCCGTGCCAGATCAAGATGCGGTGGTTGCCGCTGTCGGCAACGACCAGCACGTCGTCGTCGAACCACACACCTCGGGGGGCGTACAGGTGCGCGGCGGTCGGGTGGGCCGCGGGCAGCGACAGCCCTCCGACAGCGGGAGCCCCCACGCGCACGGTTGGCCGCCAGGAACCAGCCGCGGCCGTGCCTGACGTGGCGATCAACGCCGGTCGGCTGTGCGCCAGCGGCGCGCGGATCTCCGCCACCTCAGTCACGAACCCGGCCGGAGCCAGACGTGGACCCCCTCGACCCGGCTGGGGATCGGGCTGAGCGCCGATCCGGGCTCGGTCAGCCCGGCCCCGGTCGCGACGTCGAAGCGGTAGCCGTGGTGGGCGCAGATGACCTTGCCTGCCCCGACATCGGCATCCTCCAGGGACAGACCCAGATGACCGCACTGGTTGCGGTAAGCCGCGACGACGCCACCATCTTGGACCACGAGGATCTCCCCGAGATCGGTCCTCGCGATGGTGGCTCCGGGGTCGCCGATCTCCAGGAGCCCAGGTCCGCGAACCCATCCCGCCTCCGACCCGGCCTCGCGGACGGGTGCCCCTGGCCCGTCGGACGTCGCAGGCCCGCTAGGCTGCGGTCGCCGGGTGAGGGACTCCGGGCTGATCAGGTTCACCGCCTGCTCGGTCACTACCTCGATTCCGCCGATCTCGGGGACACCTTCGACCAGCGCCACCTGCACGGCGTTGGTCAGCGTCTGCGCTGACATCGAGCAGCCGTTGCAGGCGCCCTCCAGCCTGACCCGGGCGACGCCATCATCGGTGATCTCGACCAGGCTCACCCCGCCGCCGTGGCTCTCCAGGTAAGGCCGCACCCCTGCCAGGGCCCGTTCGGCCTGCACATGCACAGGCGGGCGCAGGATCCCGTGCAACCCGAGCGTCGCCCTGACCAGGTCGTCATCGACCAGCTCCATCAACAGCTCTCGTCCGCGGTCGTCGTCCTTCAGGCGTCGGACGACGCGGCGCAGCGCCTCGCCGTGGAACGCCTCCAGCGAGGCCTTGACCTCCTTGGCCACGGCACGCGCGTCGTGGTCCAGCCCCGACAGGGCTGCCATCGCGGCGTCGACCCGGCCGGCGAGCCGCGTCAGCGTCGGCTGATCGGCGGCCACCTCCCGCTCGGTCGTCGTGCTCACGGCTGCGGGATCTCCTCGGTCGGGTAACGGCTCGCCGACGCGCCGGCCTCGGGCTTTGGCGGCAGCGCACCGATGTATCCGGCACGCTTCCCATCCCGCGCGACCTGGCGGGCGATCTCCCCCAGCACCTCGCGGACGGTGGCCACCCCGTCGTAGTCGCCGATCTGGTCGAAGATGACCCGGGCCTCGTGCAGGCGCGCGGTCGCCTGATCGAACATGCCCAGGTGAGCCAGCGCGTTGCCCTGGTTCGCTGCCGCCCTGGCGTAGGCCGCAGGGTCGGCGTCGGCGTCGCGTTCGGCCAGAACCTCCTCGTACAACTCCACGGCCTCCACCAGGTTGTCCCCTTGGACCTGCGACGGCAGGTACACCAGCGCGTTGGCCAGGTTCAGCCGCACCGACGCGACCTGCGCCGAGTGGCGCTCCGGGTCGAGGATCTCCAGTGCCTTGCGCAGCGACCGGACCGCGATGCCGACCCGCAGCTGATCGCTGGCCTCGAGCATCGGCATCGTCAGGTAGGCCGTCGCGAGGTTGGTGTGGGCTTGGGCGAACAGCTCCGGCGCGACCCTCGGATCGGCGAGGCGGAGCGCACCCTGGTAGTGCCTGACCGCGGCGCCCAGGGCGTCCCGGTTCTCGCCCGCCAGCTCCTGCACCACCATCCCCGCGGCGAGGTGCAGCTCGGCCTGCGCCAGACGGAGGTCGCTGGCCTCCAGCAGCCGCAGTCCCTCCTCGTAGCGCTGCAGGACGCGGCCAGCCGCGGCACCTGCGTCCTGCATTGCGCCGGCCAGCGCACCGAGCAACTGGCCGGTCAGCGCCTCGCTCTCGGGCCGCGCGGCCTCAACGGCCGACTCCAGCGCAAGGACCGCGTGACCGTGCTCGTGGGCCGCGGTCGCTGCGGCGGCCACCGCCGCGTGCGCCAACGCGGCCACGACACCGTCGAGGCCGGAGGGATCCGGCACCTCGTCGGACAGCCCCAGCGAGAAGGCGACCAACCGGACGTGGGCTGCCAGGTCCCCGTCCAGCCCCGCCAGCCGCGACAGCAGGTTCGGGTCTCCCGTCAGGACCAGTCGGTTGACCGTCCCAACGGGTGAGTCATCCCCGTCGAGGCTGGCCGCTGCCGCCGCGAGATCACCGGAGAGCGCCAGGCGCAGGGTCTCGAGGGCCGGCGGCCAGCTGGTGGGGATCTGTCCACGGCACAGTCCGGCCAGGACCTCGTGATGCGCGGGGTCGAGATCCGGCAGGACCAGGTAGCCGGCGGGCAGCGGGAGCACACCCAGGGGCTGCGGTCGTGCGATCGTGCTGCTGGTCGAGGTCGTCATCGTGCTCATGTCGTTGCTGGTCCCTCCGTCGGGGGCCGCTGGTTGCCCGGGGTCAACACGTCCCGGTTGGATGCGCGTTCGATCCATGTGGCCGCGATCCGGGCGAGGTGCTCGGTGCGGTGCTGGCCGATGCGACGCCGCACCACGCCGTCGGGGAACAGCACCGTCAGGTACACGACCCACTGGCCGTCCTCCCGCTCGACCGACGCCGTGGCCAGGTCGGCCGGTTCCGCGGTCGCCATCACCGACACGGCAGCACGGCGGGGTCGGGCTGGGACCAATCGCTGCCCAGCACGTCGTCGATGATCCGCTGCTTGACGATGTCCAGGCCGCGTCGTGCGGGCTCCGACAGCGGATCCCCCAGCCCCACCGAGACGGCCTCCACCAGAAGGACGGTGATATCCGTCGGATACTCGTCCTTCAGCAGCCAGCGCGCGAACGCCAGTGCGTGATCCCACCTGAACAGGTGGGTGTGGAGCCCCTCAAGCGGCGGCAGGTCCTCCAGCGCCTGGCCGGGAACCTCGAAGACGGTGCCGGGTTCGGCACCGGTCGCCGCGGCGTCGATCACGATCACCCGACGGACGCCGCGCATCTTGAAGGCGACGTCCATCCCAGCGGTCCCTCCGTCGACCAGCTCCACGCCTCCGGGGGTGATCGCGAGTCCGCCGAGCCCCTCCCACAGCTCGCGGATCACGATCGGGCCGACGCCGTCGTCACCTCGAAGCAGGTTGCCGCAGCCGACGACCAAGGTGTCGGTCGTCGACTGCGGCGGCGGGTGGGGGGCCAGGATCCTCGTCCTCAGCCGTTGCCGTTGATGACGAAGCGGGACAGCTCCTTGCCCGTCTTGCCGTCGTAGGCGTGCACCGTGCAGACCAGGCAGCTGTCGAAGCTCCGGGCGACGTGCCCGAGCTCCACCGGGTCGTCCTGGTCGACGATCGGTGCGCCGACGAGGGCCTGCTCGATGGGGCCGAGCGTGGCCTCTCCGTCGCGTGGGCCGATGTTCCAGGCGGTCGGGGTGACGACCTGGTAGTTCGCGATCTTGTTGTCCTCGATCACGATCCAGTCCGACAGCGCACCGCGCGCTGCCTCGG
Organism: Euzebya rosea; assembly: GCF_003073135.1. Classification (NCBI taxonomy): domain Bacteria; kingdom Bacillati; phylum Actinomycetota; class Nitriliruptoria; order Euzebyales; family Euzebyaceae; genus Euzebya; species Euzebya rosea. Next base: position 31,991 of record NZ_PGDQ01000004.1, on the reverse strand, counting down.
TCGAACCGAAGCCGCGCCCCTCGGCGTGCTCCACCGGCTTGGTGTAGAAGGATTCGCCGAGCTCCAGCTCGTCCAGCCACTGCCGGGTCCACTTGTAGTACTTCGGGCCCTCGTGCATCCGTGCGAGCTGCCGGGTCATGACCGACGGCCCGATCGTGTTCATGATATCCAGGAACAGCGGGTCGTCGTCCTGGTGCGCTCCCGCGCCGGGTGCGGCCGCCGCCATCCGTCGGGCCAGCGGGCCCGCCTCCAGCGGGATGTAGCCCTTGCCCTCGACGTTGTACCGGGGCGACTTCGCCCACGAGTACTTGCCCTGCTTCCTGGCCTCGACCGGGTCGAGCGGGATCGTCTGCCCCTCCCAGGGGTGCAGCACGCCGCTGCCCTGGAAGAAGCTGTGGGTGACGTCCTCACCGACGCGAAGATGGTCGAAGGTGTGGAACTCGCCGCCGGCGTAGACCCCCGATCGGTTGATCAGCGCATCGTTGCGAGCGTCGATGGTCGGGGTGGTGTACAGCTCGGGCTGGAAGTAGGTGCCGGTCGCGATGTAGTTGCCGCAGCCCTGTCCGTAGGTGTCCAGGCCGACGTCCATGCAGAAGCGGATGAAGAAGCCGCAGTCGGAGTTGTAGTGCGCCTCAGACTCCTCCAGCCATGCCAGGACGTCGTTCCACGTCTTGTTCTCCAGCCACCGGTCGATGGAGCAGCCGAGCCACTCGGCCTCCAACCAGTTGTCCTTCCAGTGCTCCAGGATCGCGATGGAGCGCGTGACGTCGGCCAGGTTCGGCGCGCACATGACCCCGCCGGGAATCATGAACGAGCTGTGCGGCCACTGGCCGCCGAAGATCGCGTAGACCTCCACCGGCTTGTTCGAGAGCGTCACGCCCTTCTGGTAGGCCGTGCCGACGTAGGGTGCGAAGCGCCTGACGGCCTCGTCGTACAGCGAGGACTTGGCGTAGTTCTTGTTCACCAGGTCGATCGCGAACAGCGCGTAGAAGTAGCGCGGGATAGACTGCAGCGTCTCGCATGCCTGAGCGATGTTGCGCACCCGCGTGGCGTTCGGGGGGACGTGGGTCGCCCAGGCGGTGTCCAGCGCGTAGCAGGACTTGTACAGGTGACTGCCACCGCAGATCCCGCAGATGCGGGGTGTGACGACCAGGCCGGCCTGCGGGTCCTTGCCGCGCAGGATGATCTCGAAGCCACGGAACATCGCGGCCTCGGTCCACGCCGAGGTGACGTGGCCGTCCTCGATGGTGACGCGGACGTCCAGGTCGCCCTCGACGCGGCCCAGCGGGCTGACGTGCAGATCTAGCGTGCTCATGCTCTTGGTTCCTTCCGGTCCGTCCTCAGACGACGAACATGTCTTCCTTGGACCACTGCGGCGCGGCGATCCGCGCTGCAGCTGCGTGGGCCATGTAGGTCAGGTGATCGGTCCCCTCCGGCACCTCGCGCGGGACGACGCCGCTGATCTTCTGCGTCTTGAACACCGTCCCAGGCGCGAGGTCGAAGTGCGGGAACTCCGGCTCCGTACAGCCGATGCAGGGCATGCCCGCACGGGTCTTGGAGGATTGCCGGTTCCACAGGATCCGGTTGCAGGGTGAGTGCGTCATCGGCCCGCGGCACCCGAACTCGTAGAACAGGCAGCCTGTCCGGGTGCCCTCGCCGAACGAGGCCGTGTCCTGCTTGTACTCGAAGAACTGCACCCGGGTGCAGCCGGTCTGGGTGAAGGTCTTGAAGAACGTCTCAGGACGATGCAGCTCGTCCAGCGAGAGGTCGCCGGCGCGACCGGTGGCCAGGGCGACCAGGATCTGCGTGATCCAGTCCGGGTGTGCCGGGCAGCCCGGGATGTTGATCACCGGCAGGCCCGCCTTGGAGACGAAGTCGCCGCCCAGGTAGCCGCCCTTGGCCCGCTTGTGGAACTGCAGGCCGGTGGAGTCGGTCGGGTTGGGGTCGGTCGCCGGGATGCCACCCCAGCAGGCGCAGTCACCGATCGCGACGACGATCGACGCCGCGGCGGCCAGCTCGTCGACCCAGTCCTTCATGGGACGGTCGGCGAACGTCTGCATCATGCCGGTGCCGTTCGGCCCCTCGATGACGGTGCCCTCGAAGACGAAGATGTCCATGTCCCGCGCACCGCTGGCGCAGTCGGCGAAGATCTTCTTGGCTTGGTCGCCGAGCTCCATGCCCAGCGACGGATGCCAGATGAGGTCAAGCCCGAAGTCGACGATCAGATCGACAACAGACGGCTCCTCAGCGTTGAGGAACGACATCGTGTTGCCGCTGCACGCCCCTCCTTGGAACCAGAGGACGGATGCCACGGTCAGCTCCCTTCTTGTCGCGTCGCAGCGGCGGCTCGCCGCAGCAGGTCTTGCAGTCCCTCACCTGTGAAGGAGGAGGTCTCGATGACGGTCGCCCTCGGTGCGACCCGTCGGATGGCGTCGTGAGCGGCCGCGCGGTCGAACCGGCACGGCTCGGCGAGGTCGATCTTGCTGATCACGACCACATCGGCCCCGGCGAAGGCCGCCGGGTACTTCAGCGGCTTGTCCTCGCCCTCGCTGACGCTGAGCAGCACCCAGCGCTCGGTCTCGCCGAGGTCGAAGCCAGCCGGGCAGACGAGGTTGCCGACGTTCTCCAGCAGCAGCACGTCCAGGTCGTCCAGCGGCGCACCCTGCTCGACCGCGAGACGATCGAGGTGGGCGTCGATCATGTCCGCCTCCAGGTGGCACATCCCCTCTGTCACGATCTGCAGCACGGGAGCGCCGCTGGCGGCCAGCCGCCGTGCGTCGTTGTCGGTCGCGCAATCACCGACCAGCGCAGCTGCACCAAGGCCGACCGTGCCCAGCTCGCGGAGCAGCGCGGTGAGGAGGGTGGTCTTCCCGCTGCCGGGGGAGCTGAGGATGTTGATCGCCACGGTTCTCGCCGCGACAAAGCGCTGCCGGAGCCGCATCGCTACGTCGTCGTTGGCGGCCAGAACCTTCCGCTCGAGGGCCACCTCGCGGGCGTCGACATCGGCCCGGGCGCTCATAGCGTAGCCCCGGCGGGAACGCTGTCGGTCAGCACGACACCGCGGATCATCAGATCGGTGCCGCTGAGGAAGTCGGCGCTGGGGGTGCCGCACTCGACGCAGACGAATCCCTCGAAACCGACCGCCCGGGCGACGTTACCGCAGGGCTGGCAGCGGATCGTCACATCGACCGACGTGATCTCCAGATCGGCGTCGGCCAGCGGGGTGTCCTGGCGGACGAAGGTCCAGCCGTAGGCGAGCGCGTCGGTGACGATCCCCGACAGCCGGCCCACGTCGAGGCGGACCGTGCGGACCTGCGCGGTCTGGTCACCGAGCTGGTCGGTCACCTCTCGCGCGACGGCGCTGGCGATGGAGAGTTCGTGCATGGTCGTCTACGCCGTCCTGCGGCTACAGGCGCGTCGACAGCGCGCGGGCGACATTGATGAGGAAGTCGAGTCCCCTCGCGACGTCGGGATCCTTCAGCACGCGCAACGCCGACCTGATGCCCGTGATCTCCGGCTCGCCGTCCCGTGCGGCGGCACGACCTTCGACCAGCGCCTCGGCGGCCATCGACAGCACCTCGACCACCTGCGGGCGGAGCATGCGCGACTCGAGCAGGTGCTCGATGTCCCCCGCGTGGCCCATGACGTGTCGACCGAAGGCCATGGCTTGCCTGGCCTCGTCGATGTCCACGCCGGCGCCCGCGGATGCATCGCGGAGCATGTGCACGCCGTCTGCCAACGAGTCGGCCAGCGTGTCGCCGCGGTTGAGCAGGCCCTGCGCGCCCATGGCCAGGACCGCCAACGCCTCGACGTTGTCCAGCAGCAACCCCAACGATGCGGCGACCGCAGGATCGTTGAGCCGGTCGGTCAACGCATCTATCGGCTGCCGCTCTGACGAATCCGAGCGCACCAACGAAGACTCAGTGCTCACCACGCCCTCCTTCCGTTGGACCAACCACGCTGGCTGGCCCGTCTGTAGTCGCAAACTAGTTCAGTTGGGTAAGCTTGAAAAGACGTTTGACGTACAGTTGGGACGATTAGCGCAATGGGCTTCCAACACCTGCAGAAGATCAAGATCGCGAAGACGGCACACCCCGTTCGCCCCCTGGCCCCGCGGCGTGGCCTGCCGAACGGGTTCGTCCGCTACCTCGTCGCCGACCACGGCGATGACCCAGCCGCCCTTGGGCACTCGCTCGCCACCCTGTTCGGGGGGTGTCGCTTCGATGCCGCGACCGATGTGCCGGGCCACAGCGCGGGCCTGTACCTCGCGGAGATGACCTGGGTGAAGGTGGCCTACCTCGAGGTCGACCGGCCCTGGGTCCTGCGTGCGACTCGGCTGCCCAAGGATGCCCAGCTGGTCATCGTGCCCACCGACGGGACGGTCCTGGTCCGCAGCGGGACCACCTCGACCTGGCTGGACTCGACGACCGCCGGGTTCCCCGCCCGTCGTCGGCCCGTGCGGGTCGAGTCCGACGGGGCAGGGCCGCTGATGATCCTGTCCCTGGAGGTGCACGGCCTGCGGCGGGGCCTCGACGCGTTGCTGGGGCGGACCTTCGTCGACGAGGTGGTCTTCGACGAGAAGATGAACCTGACCGAGCTGTCCGCAGAGCGCTGGCAGTCGGCGCTGGCGTTGTTGCACGGTGAGATCGCGCTCCTGGAACCGGGGGCCGAGGTGCCGGTCGAGGCGCAGCCGCTCGAGTCACTGGTGCTGACCACGATCCTGGTGACCCACCAGTCGAGCTGCACCGTCGAGCTGCTGCGCATGCCGGGGGTCCGCCGCAACCGCGTGGCGCGGCGCGCCGTCGACCACATCGAGGCACACCTCGACGAACCGATCTCCATGGCAGACATCGCCCGTGCCGCAGGCGTCTCGGTACGGGCGGTCCAGAGCACCTTCAGGGATCTGCTGGACACCACACCGATGAACTACGTCAGGGACCGACGACTCGAGGCCGCCCGCGAGGACCTTCTGCGCTACGGACCTGGCGACGGGGTCACCATCGCGATGGTGGCCAGCGACTGGGGGTTCAGCAACGCGGGACGCTTCGCCACGGCCTACCGCCAGCGGTTCGGTGAACCCCCCTCGGCGACCTTCCGCCGCTAGAGCCGCGGTGGGCGCCGCAGACCCTGCGTCAGTGCCCGGTCGCCAGCGTCCGCAACGATCCGGCCGTCGTGGCCGCGTCCACGATCATCGCCGCGTCGTCGATCCGTCCCTTGGCGATCTCCACGGCGATGGAGGTCTGGTCCTCGCGGTGCGCCATCAGCCAGTCCAGCAGGAGGTGCTCCAGCGCCCCGGCGGCGCGCGGGTCGTCGCCCGCCACACCCGTGATGTCCTTCAGCGCCTCGCGGTGGGCATCGAGCGTCGCCTTGCGGTCCACCCCCGACGAATCGCCCAGGAGCATCCCCAGCGTCGCCGGAAGCCGACGACCGTCCTGGGTGCGCACGATCCACCGTCGGCCCGACCAGGGGGCACCCGCCACGGGATCGGACATCTCGGCGAGGCCCGCCACCACGCCCAGGCCCGGCTCATCCACCTGCCCGGACAGGGGCGCGGAGGGCACACGTCCTCGCACCACGCGGATGCGATGGCCGATGATGGTGGCGGTGCCGCAGATCTGGCCGCCACGGACGTCGGCGACCACCCCGACCGTGAGGAGGCCAGCCCGGTACTCGCCGACCAACCGGTCGATAGCGGCCTCCAGACGGTCCAGCCGATCGCTCTGTGCCGGATCGAGCGCCCCGGCCGAACCGCCGAGGAGGACACCGAGCTCGCCCATCACCGTGATGAGCATCTGGTCGAGCGCATCCAGGTGCTGACGCAGCAGCGCCCCCGCGGGACGAAGGGGGTCGGCGAGCACCTGGGGCAGCCCGACCGTGCGCGCAGCATCGATCCAGACGAACCCGTCGACCGAGTCCGCCGCCGGCTCGACGAAGGGTGGCAGCATCGCTGCGGGAGCCTACGAGCCGGCCGGTGGGCACACAAGGGAAGCGCGTCGTGGTTCACCCCCGGTTCCCCACCTCGGGGGGACGCCCGCGCGTGGACCGCCCCATACGGTGAGATCATGACCGCGGCACGAATCAGGATCGCCCCTTCCGTCCTCAACGCGGACTTCGGCCGGCTGACCGAGGAGGTCCTCGCGCTGGAGGCAGCGGGAGCCGATGCGATCCACTGGGATGTGATGGACGGCAGGTTCGTCCCCAACCTCACGATCGGACCGGACGTCATCGCGTCGGTGCGTCCGCACACGTCCCTGCCCTTCGAGGCGCACCTGATGGTGGACGAACCGGCCGGCAGCCTGCACCGGTGGGTCGAGGCGGGCTGTGCTCTCGTGACCGTCCACGCCGAGGCCTGCACCCATCTGCACCGCACGCTCGGGGCCATCGCCGATCTCGACGCTCGCGTCGGTGTGGCGCTGAACCCCGGGACGCCCCCGCAGGCCGTCTCGCAGGTTCTGGGCCTGCTGGACCATGTGCTGGTGATGACGGTGAACCCGGGCTACGGCGGTCAGCGCTATCTCGCGGAGATGGAAGCCAAGACGAGCCACCTGCGCCGCGAGCTCGACCGCAGCGACCGAACCATCAGGCTGGAGGTGGACGGCGGCATCTCGGCCGAGACGATCATGCGTGCGCGAGGGGCCGGCGCACGGTCCTTCGTGGCCGGCAGCGCGATCATCCGCCATCCCGACGGCTACACGGCAGGGATCGCCGAGCTCCGTCAGGCCGCAGGCGAGGGCACATCGGCGCCCGAGGATGTGGCCGCCGCATGAGAACCGTCAGCCTCGACCCGCCCAACGTCCAGGAGGTGGCCATCGACACCGTCGTCCCCCACCTGCTGCGAGCGACCCAGCACGCGGCCCTGGCCTGCCAGCCGTGGATCGGACGGGGGGATGCGAACGCCGCGGACCAGGCCGCGGTCAGCGCCCTGCGACAGGCGTTCGCGCAGCTGCCGGGGACTGCGACGGTCGTCATCGGCGAAGGCGAGAAGGACGACGCCCCGATGCTGTACCGGGGGGAGGTCGTCGGTCTCGGGGGGGCACCCGCGGTCGACCTGGCGATCGACCCCCTCGAGAACACCAAGGCGTGCGCCCGGGACACCGACGGGGCGATCACCGTCGTCGCGGCCGCACCGTCGGGCACCCTGTGGGGGTCGGGGGAGGCCTGGTACATGGACAAGCTCGTCGTCGGCCCGGCGGCGCGGGACGTGATCGACATCTCCCGCCCGGTGGAGGAGAACCTGGCGGTGATCGCCACGGCGACGGGCAAGGCGGTGCACGAGCTGCGAACGGTGGTCCTGGACAAGGCGCGGCACGTCGAGCTGATCTCGAGGATCCGTGCCACGGGTGCCGCCGTGTCCCTGATCCCCGACGGCGACGTCGCCGGCGCGCTGGAGGTGCTGGCGCCGGACGGGCGGGCCGATGCCCTCATGGGCGTGGGAGGTGCACCGGAGGGCGTCATCACGGCCTGCGCGGTCCGGGTGCTCGGCGGGGGGATGCAGGCGCGGCTCGCACCCCAGAGCGACGTCGAGCGCGACCGTCTGATCGACGCCGGCCACAGCCCGGGGGCGCCGATGACCTTGGAGGACATCGTCACGACGGACCAGTGCTGCATGGTCGTCACGAGCGTCACCTGGGGCTCGCTCCAGCGACACCCGCTGCGGGTGCCAGGCGGATGGCGGACCCGATCCTTCGTGGCCTCACCCCTGCATCCGCGCCTTGTCGTGGACGCGGTCCACACCGGATGAGGACGTTGCAGCGGCCCGCGAGCCGCCCGTAGAGTCACGCCGCCATGGCCGAGCCGATACGCCTGCTGCTCGTCGACGACCACCAGATGGTCATCGACGGGCTCAAGGCCATGCTCAGCCGCCACGACGAGGTCGCCATCGTCGGCGAGGCCAGCAGCCGGGACGAGGCGCTGGTCGCGCTCCAGGAGACCACCCCCGACATCGTCCTGCTCGACGTGCGGCTGCGAGGCGAGAGCGGCCTGGACCTGGCTGCCGAGATGCGGGGGGTCAGCCCCGAGTGCCGCATCGTCTTCCTGACGGTCTACGACGACGAGCAGTACCTGTTCCAGGCGCTGCGGACCGGTGCGTCGGGTTTCCTACTGAAGCGCGTCGACGCCGACGAGCTGCTGCGGCACCTGGCCCACGTGCAGGAGGGCGAGATCGTGATCGACCCGACGTTGGCCGGTCGGGTCGCTGCCTCGGCGGCACGGATCCACCGCGGGGAGTTCTGGCCGGGGGCGCACCTGGGCCTGACGCAGCGCGAGAGCGAGGTGCTGGCGCTCGTGGTCAGCGGGCGCTCGAACCGGGCGGTGGGCGCGACGCTGCACATCACCGAGGAGACCGTCAAGAGCCACACCCGCTCCGTCTACCGCAAGATGGGCGTCGCCGACCGAACCGAAGCCGTCGCAATGGCGCTGCGGGAAGGCCTGTTCCATTGACGCTCATGCCGAGCACGGTCCGATGCCGGACCTGAGCCAGGGCAGCGGCTGGACCATCCCGCCGGGTGGACTGGGCATGGCCGACGCCGAGCGCGAACGCACCCTGCTCCAGCGGATCATCGACGTCATCACCGCAGGTCTGGACATGGGCGCGCTGGTCCAACGCGTCGCCGGGGTCATCACCGAGGCGACCGCGACCGACGTGTGCTTCGTCCACCTGCTGGACGCCGAGCGACAGCGCCTGACCCTGGTCGGTGCGACCCCGCCCTTCGACCGGCATGTCGGCACCATCGAGCTCGCGGTCGGTGACGGCGTCGCCGGATGGGTCGCCAAGCACGGCCGGCCGGTCCTGATCGCCGAGGACAAGCGCGCGGACCCGCGGTACCGGTACATCCCGGAACTGCGTGGGGACGACTACACGTCACTGGTGTCGGTCCCCATGATCGCCGGCCCGGAGCGCCTGGTCGGCGTGCTCAACGTCCACAGCACCATGCGTCGGGACTTCAGCGAGTCCGAGCTGCAGTTGCTGCGGACGATCGCCAACCTGATGGCCGGCGCGATCGACAACGCCAGCCTGCACCGCTCCCTGGCCCGCCGTGAGCGCGCCAGGGAGCGGTTCGCCGAGCGCCTACTGGCCGTGCAGGAGTCGGAGCGCCGTCGGCTGGCAGGCGACATCCACGACGGCATCAGCCAGCGTCTGGTCGGCCTGTCCTTCCACCTGTCCGCGGCCGCGGACGCCCTGACCGGCGGCGGGCCAGTCGACCCGGTGTTCGCAGGTCAGCAGGTGCTGGCGGCACGGGCCCTCGCCGCCGCAGCTCTGGACGAGACTCGTGTGGCGATCGCAGGCCTGCGGCCGACCGTCCTCGACGACCTCGGCCTGGCGGCGGGGCTGGAGAGCCTGGCGCGGACCCTGCCCGGCGTCGACGTGGAGCTGGCGATCGATGAGCAGGTCGAACTCGCCGACCACCAGGAGATCGCGGTGTACCGCATCGCCCAGGAGGCGCTGCAGAACATCATGAAGCACGCCGAGGCGGACCACGTCTGGCTGACGTTGTCCGCAACGGGCTCAGCCGTCGAGCTGGAGGTCCGGGACGACGGGCGCGGCTTCCGCTCCGATGGCGCCGACGGCGCCGGTGAGCGGGCCAGCTACGGGCTGTCGGGCATGCGGGAGCGAGCCGACCTGATCGACGCCGACCTGCAGATCCGCTCCGCCGAGGGCAAGGGCACCATCGTCCTGGTCACGATCCCCGGCTGACGGCGGGTCAGCGTGCCCCTGCGAGCGCGCCCTCCGCCTCCATCACGGGGTCGTAGGACCCGGTCGAGGCGGCCCCGTTGCAGGCGGCGCGGTGCACGAGCTGTCGCTGGGCAGCCACGACGTTCTCGGACTGGCCCGACCAGATGGTCAGCACCGTCTCCTGCAGCGCCCGGGAGTAGGAGAACGACAGCGTCCACGGGGTACCGGCCTCGGCCGCGGCACGGCTGATCGCGTCCAGTCGCACCGTCGCGTCGCCCGCCGACTGGCCGCCGGACAGGAACACTACCCCCGGCACGGAGACGGGGACGGTGCGTCGCAGCATCCGCAGCGTGGCCTCCGCCACCTCCACCGGTGACGGCTGCTCAGTGCTGGACTGGCCGGGGACCGCCATGTTCACCTTGAGCAGGGTTCCCGCCAGGTCCACCCCCTGGACGAACAACGCGCCGTAGAGGGCATGCAGGATCCGGGTCGACGCGTCCTCGACCGCGGCCAGTCCGTGGGCGCCGCTCATCAACACCTCCGGCTCGACCATGGGCACGACGCCCGCCTCCTGGCACAGCGCCGCGTACTGGGCCATGGCGGTCACGTTCGCCGCCAGGCATGCGTCCGAGGGTCCCCTGTCGACGCGGAACGTCGCGCGCCACTTGGCGAAGCGGACGCCCAGCTCGACGTACTCGGCCAACCTGGTGCGCAAGCCGTCCAGGCCCTTGGTGATCGTCTCACCCGACCGGCCGGCGAGGGGGGCGGTCCCCGTGTCCACCTTGACCCCGGGCATGATCCCGCGGCTGGCCAGGAGGGTCGCGAACGGCGTCCCGTCGTCGGCCTGCTGACGCAGGGTCTCGTCGTAGAGGATCACACCGCTGACGTGCGCCGACAGCCCGTCGGCGGCCAGGAGCATCTGCCGGTAGGCGCGGCGGCCCTCCGGACCGGTCGAGGCCCCGAACGCGGCCAGGCGTGCGTCGGCGGTTGAGTTGCTCTCGTCAGCAGCCAGGATCCCCTTGCCCGGCGCCACCAGCTCGGCCGCGGTCTGCCGGACCCGCCCCGGACCGCGCGGGTCGGAGGGCAACGCGGAATCCATCGACCGCAGCTGGAGCTCCAGCTCGCCCAGGTCGATGTGCGGCGGGATGTCGGGGGTGGGGGAGGGCATCGGGGGTCCTTCGTGCAGTTCGGTCGGGTCGTGGAGCAATCGTCCTCCCGAAGTGCGTCGCGATGCCTCCCCCCTGGGGCTGACCTGCGGGAGGAGATCGGACCGGCGGTGCCCATGGGGCCCACCCAGGCCCCCCACGGGGGGAGGTGACCGGGATCCGATGAACCAGGCACCCGCGCCCGCCGGCTGACCGGCCGGCGACGTTCAGCCCGTTCGAGCTGGTCGTCCTCGTCCTCATCGCCGCCTGGGCCACCGTCGGCCTGCTCGTGTGGTTGACCGGCTGGCTCCTCACCGCCGGCCAGCTGGACACCAGCCCCGCCGGTGCCGCCAGCGTGGCCGTGCAGCTGCTCGCCAACTCCGCCGACCCCGCGGCCGCATGGCCGGAGGTCGACCGCGTCCGGCTGCCCGGCCCGATCGTCTTCTACGGCCCGCTGCTCGGCCTGCTGCTCGTCCCGACCACGATCGGGTCAGTCCTCTCTGGGTGCGCTGGCGCGAACGGCGGAACCGAAGGCCAGAGGACGCGGCCTGGGCGACCCGGCGTGACCTCGCGCCGCTGCGGGTGCGGCAACTGGTCGGAAACCGGCTGACCCTCGGCCACGGGCACCCGCGCGGTGGGCTGCTGGCCGCCGAGCCGTCCCGGTCGATCCTCGTCCTCGGCCCATCCCGCCGGGCAAGACCACCGGCCTTGCCATCCCCGCGATCCTCGAATGGGACGGGCCGGTCATCGCGACCTCCGTCAAGACCGACCTGGTCCGCGACACCGCCGGCTGGCGCGCCAGCCGCGGCGGCGTCCAGTTGTACGACCCGACCGGCGCCACCGGGCTGCCCGCCACCAGCTGGTCACCGCTCGCCGCGTGTGCCAGTTGGATGGGTGCCGTCCGGACCGCACACGCGATGTCAGCGACGGTCAAGGCGACCGGCACCGCCGGCGGGCTGACCGACGGAGACTTCTGGTACGCCTCGGCAGCCAAGCTCCTCGCCCCGCTGTTGCTCGCCGCCGCCGCCAACGACCTGCCGATCGCCACCGTCGTCGCCTGGCTCAACACCCAGGAGGAACGGCACGTCCATACCCTCCTCGCGGCAGCCGGCGTGCCCGAGGCCATCAACGCCTTTGCGGCCTCCACCGGGAGGGCGGACAACCAGAAGTCCTCGATCTACACCACGGCCGAGACCGTCCTCGCCGCCTACGAGGACCCCACCGTCGCCGCCTCCGCCGTCACCTCCGGCATCGACCCCGACCGGCTTCTCGACGGCGACAACACCCTGTACCTGTGCGCGCCACGCGAGGACCAGAAGCGGCTGCGGCCGCTGTTCGTCGGGCTGCTCCACCAGGCGATCACCGCCGCCAACCGGCGGGCCGAGTAGCACAGCGGCACCTTCGACCGGCCCCTGCTCATCGTGCTGGACGAAGCCGCCAACATCGCGCCGCTACCCGACCTGGACGAGCTCGCCTCCACCGCCATGGGCCTCGGGATCACACTGGTCACCATCTGGCAGGACCTCGCCCAGATCCGCACCCGCTACGGCCCCCGCGCGGCCACCATCGTCAACAACCACGCCGGCATGAGGGCGATGGGTACATCCTCGTCCTGCGATGCACGCGCGACCTCGACGCCCTCTCCTCCACGAGCGACCCGCTCGGCCGGCACACACCGCCCGAACGGCCCGACGACCGGCGGCCACCCGGCCCCCAAGCCGCTCATGGCCACCCACGCGATCCGCAGCCTCCCCGAAGGCGGGGCGGTCGGGATCTACCAGCACCTCGCGCCGTTCCAGGTCCAGCTCCGGCCCCACTACGCCACACGCCACCTCCGCGACCGCGCCGCCCTGCCAGTTGCTGGCGGGACGCCCTCGACTGCCGCCGCCGAGGGTGCGAGCCGGGTGACGGCGACGACGTGTTGGACCTTACCGATGTCGCCGCCCCGCCCGTCGCGCCGACGCCGGGCCGCGTCGTCGTGCCGACGCTCGGGGACGTGCAGGAGCGAGCTGCCGAGGTGCTGGCGATCGCCGACCGGTACGACGCCAGGGACGTCCGCGTCTTCGGGTCGGTCGCCGCAGACAGCGCCGTGGCCGGCTCGAACCTGAACCTCCTCGTCGACATCCCACCGACTCGTCGGCTGCTGGTGGCTCGCCACTTCGCGAAGCGTGCACCCAGGGCGGTGTAGTTGGCCAGTCGGGTACGAAGTCCGTCAAGCCCCTTGGTCACCGTTTCGCCGGGTTGGCGGGCCAGTGGCACGATGCCGGTGTCGACCTTGATGCCAGGCAGGACCCCTGCTGCTGACAGAAACGAGGGGAACGGGGTCCCGTCATCGGCGGTCTGCCTGATCGTCTCGTCGTACAGGATCACACCGCTGATGTGGGCGCCGAGATCGGCGGTGCCCAACAGCACCTGACGGTAGGCCCGTCGGCCGGCGGGTCCGGTGGCGGCCCCCACCGCAGCCAGGCGCTTGTCGGCGGTCCCATCGCTCTCGTCGGCGGCCAGGATGCCCTTCCCGGGCGCCACCAGCCGTTGCGCGATCTCGCGGACCTGCCGGGCGTCGCGCAGCGGAGGGATCACCCCGTCCATGCTGCGCAGCTGGCGTTCCAACCGTCCCAGGTCGGGTCCGTCGTCGGTGGTGGTGGCCGGCAGGGTCGTCATCGGTCGTTCCTTCGGGTCAGAGGGGCCGTGCCCGGCATGCTCGACCGCGGGTCCGTGAGCTGTGCTCCCCCCGAGGGTGGAGATCGGGTGGGCGCGGGGTCAGACCCACCCTGCATGCCACCCCTGGGGGGGATGGCCCGACGTCGGCCGGCTCCTAGCGTCGGACCGGCCCCAGTCACCCAGCCCGAACGGACAAGTCGATGCAGACAGAGCGTTTCGAGGGGCCGTTGGTTCCCTGTGCCACCGACGACCTCGCCGCTTACCTGGCGGCCGGCGGTGGGCGCGGCGTTGCCGCAGCGACGGCACGGCACCCGACGGAGGTGATCGGCATGCTGTCCGACGCCGGACTGCGCGGCCGAGGTGGTGCCTGGTTCCCGACGGCACGCAAGTGGGCCAGCGTGGCCGACAGCCTGTGCCAGACCCGCTATGTGGTGTGCAACGCCGCAGAGGGCGAACCAGGCACGTTCAAGGACCGCTGGTTGCTGCGGACCGCCCCGTACGCCGTCATCGAGGGTCTGGTTATCGCGGCCCACGCCGTCACCGCCGACGTGGCCTACATCGCCCTCAAGGAGCGGTTCGTCACCGAACGCGATCGTGTCGAGGCAGCGATCGCGGAGATGTCGGCTGCAGGTCTGCTGGACGGGGCGGCCGTGCGGGTCGCTGTCGGCCCCGACGAGTACCTGTTCGGTGAGGAGAAGGCGATGCTTGAGGTCATCGAGGGCCGGCCGGCGCTGCCCCGGATCCTGCCGCCCTACCAGGTCGGCCTGTTCGCCAAGCCCGGCTCACCCAACCCGACGGTGGTCAACAACGCCGAGACGCTGGCCAACGTGACCCGCATCCTGGCCGACGGCGTCGAGGCGTTCCGGTCCCTCGGGACCCCCGACAGTCCTGGCAGCATGCTGTTCACGGTGTGCGGCGACGTCAACAGGCCAGGCGTGTACGAACTGCCGCTGGGCACGCCGCTGCGGACGTTGATCGACCGGTGTGCGGGTGGCACCCGGTCGGGACGTCGGGTCAAGGCGGTGTTCCCCGGCGCGTCCAGCGGGGTGCTCACCGCCGACCGGCTCGACGTGCCGTTGTCGTTCGAGGCGATGTCGGCCGCCGGGTCGGGCCTGGGGTCGGGCGGGTTCGTCGTCTACGACACCTCCACGTGCATGGTGGAGGCCGCGGCGGTGTTCACCGCGTTCCTGCGCGACGGTTCGTGCGGGCAGTGCCCCGCCTGCGGGCAGGGCACGATCCGTATCGCCGAGACCGTCGAACGGCTCGAAGCCGGAACCGGGCAGGCCGACGTGATCGGAGCATTGGCCGACCGGTCCCGCAGCGTGACCGGCGGCAGCCGCTGCGGGCTTCCCAAAGGCGTGTCGGCGTTGGTGGACAGCCTCATCGACTGCTTCGAGGAGGAGTTCCTGGGCCATGCCGCCGGGCCGTGCGAGGCCCATCGGGCCCTGGCCGTTCCGGTCATCGCCGACATGGACCGGGTGACCGGCCGGGTCAGGTACGCCACAGCCGGACTGGAGCCGGCCCGATGACGGTCGGGGAGCTGGCCACCGGCGACGTGGTGACCGCCGAGCCGACCGACACGCTCCGCGATGCCGCGAAGCGGATGGACGCCGCCGGGGTCGGATCGGTTGTCGTGCTCGACGACGGCGCCCTGGTCGGCATCCTCACCGAACGCGACCTGCTGCGTTCCGTCGCTGCATCCGAGGACCCCGACACCACCCCGGTTCAGCAGCGGATGACCTCGCCGGTGGTGACCGTCGGGCCCGATTGGGAGGTCTATGAGGCGGCGGCGGAGATGGGCGACCACAGGATCCGTCACCTCGTGGTCACCGAGGACGGACGGGTTGTGGGAATCCTGTCGGTCCGCGATGTCCTGTTGGCCGGCCAACGCGTGCCGCTGACCGGTGGCGGCTGGGTCGTCCTGCGTGACCCCCTGACGTTCACCGTCAGGGAACGCCGACGCCTCCAGAAGTGCCTGTTGTCGGTGGAACCCGGACCGACCGACCAGATCGGCGTCGATGAGCTCATCCCCCTGATCGTCGGTGCGTGGTCGCTGGCCGTCGCCGTTCCCGCGGGCACCGCGGGCCTGTCAGCCCTCGCGGCGGCCGACCTGGACCTGCTCCGCGCCGCGGTCCGCGACGAACTCCCCCATCTCCAACGGTCGGTGCAGCCCGCGCCCGGCTGGCGGCGATGGGACTGACCAACCTCACCCGCCGTTCCCCACCACAGGGGGATGCCGGCAGCGGCCGGACGTCCATACCGTCCACCCGCCCCTCCCACGAAACCGATCGATTGGCCCCCAGATGACTGCCCCGACGACCGCCGTGCCAGCCAAGACCGGCTCGGCCCAGCAGGACACGCTGGCCATCCGGACGCTGCGACTGCTGGCCGCAGATGCCGTGGAGGCCGCCAGCAGCGGCCACCCCGGTCTGCCAATGGGCATGGCCCCGGCCGCCTGGGTGTTGTGGTCCAGGACGCTTCGGTTTGACCCCGCCGAGCCCGACTGGCCGGACCGGGATCGGTTCGTGCTGTCCGCAGGACACGGCTCGGCGCTGCTGTACGGCCTGCTTCACCTCTGCGGGTTCGACCTGCCGCTGGACGAGCTGCGCAGGTTCCGCCAGATCGATTCCCGCACGCCTGGCCACCCCGAGCACGGCCTCACACCGGGTGTGGAGATGACCACCGGCCCGCTCGGACAGGGCATCGCCACCGCGGTCGGCATGGCGCTGGCCGAACGGCTCCTGGCGGCCACGTACAACGACGAGGACGGCACCGTCGTTGACCACCGCACGTTCGTGCTCGCCTCCGACGGCGACCTGATGGAGGGCATCAGCCACGAGGCGGCGTCCCTGGCCGGACATCTGGGCCTTGGACGGCTCATCGTGTTGTACGACGACAACGAGATCACCATCGACGGGCGCACCGACATCGCGTGCAGCGACGACACCGACACGCGGTTCGCCGCCTACGGCTGGCACGTCGCCACCGTGGAGGACGGCAACGACACCGAAGCGATCCATGCCGCCGTCCAGGCTGCGGTCGCCGAGCCGGACCGGCCCAGCCTGATCCGGATCCGCACGACGATCGGCTACGGCGCTCCCGACGTGGAGGGCACCCCCGCAGCCCATGGGGCCCCGCTCGGGGCCGACCAGCTGGCACGGGCCAAGCAACGGCTCGGCGGCGACCCCGACCAGTCGTTCCACGTCCCCGCACCGCTGATCGGTGTTCGCGACCGGCTCGTCGCGGCCGGACGGCGCCGCCGGCAGGACTGGGAGGCCCGCCATGCGGCATGGGGCACCCGGAACCCCTCCGCAGCCTCACAGTGGCGGCGAACGATGAGCGGGTCGCTGCCCGACGGGCTCACCGACGCGGTTCCGACGTTCGAACCCGGCACACGGATGGCGACGCGCAGCGCGTTCGGTGCGGTGCTCAGGGCCACCTCGGCGGTGATGCCCGAGCTGGTCGGCGGATCCGCGGACCTTGCCGCATCCACCAAGACCGGGACGTCCGACACCACCGACGTCACCCGCGAGGACCACCGTGGCCGCCGACTCCACTTCGGTGTCCGCGAGCACGCCATGGCCGCGGCCTGCAACGGCATCGCGCTCCACGGCGGCCTGCGACCCTACGGCGCCACCTTCGCGGTGTTCTCCGACTACGCCCGCCCCGCGATCCGGCTGTCGGCGCTGATGGGCCAGCCCGTCATCCACGTGTTCACCCACGACTCCATCGCCGTTGGCGAGGACGGACCCACACATCAGCCCGTCGAACAGCTCACCGCCCTGCGGCTCATCCCGGACCTGGCAGTGCTGCGGCCGGCCGACGCCAACGAGACCGCCGCCGCCTGGGAGGTGGCGCTGAACCGCACCGACGGACCGACCGCGTTGTTCCTCACCAGGCAGGACCTGCCGGTGCTCGACGCTGCACCCCGCGGCGCGGTGGGCCAGGACGGCGCCTGGACCGTCCACGACAGCGCCACCCGGCCCGACGTCGTCCTGATCGCCACCGGTTCGGAGGTCGCACTGGCCATCGAAGCCGCCGCACGGTTGGCCGCCGACCCCGACCCGTTGGCCGCCCGTGTCGTGTCGATGCCCTGGCGGGAGCAGTTCCTCCGCCAGCCCGGCCATCGACACGACCGGCTGCTGCCACCGGGCGTGCCACGGGTCGCCATCGAAGCCGGGGTCCGTGAGGGCTGGGACCGGATCGTCGGCGATGCCGGGGCGGTCCTCGCACTGGACCGGTTCGGACTGTCAGCCCCCGGCCCGGAGGTCCAACAGCGTCTCGGCCTCACCGAGGACGCCGTGGTGGCCGCCGCCCGAGCCGTCGTGGCCGCCCGAGCAGCCGCACGAACGGCCGACCCGACCCCCTCGCCCACCACGACAGGAGTAGCCCATGCCTGACAAGGCGGTCAGGATCCGTCAAGCGTCCACCAACGGGCAGGCCCGCCCACGACTGCTCGCGATCGCCGGTGACAGCGCCGCGGGCAAGACGACACTGTCACGCGGGCTGGTGGAAGCCATCGGCGAGGACCGGGCGACGGTCATCTGCGTGGACGACTACCACCGCTACGACCGTGCCGAGCGCAAGGGGATGACCATCACCCCGCTCCACCCCGACTGCAACTACGTCCAGGTCATGGAGCAGCACCTGCAGCTGCTGGCGATCGGCCAACCCATCCTCAAACCCGTCTACGACCACGCCACCGGCGAGCTGGTCCGTCCCGAACTGGTCGAGCCCAAGGAGATCGTCATCGTGGAGGGCCTCCTGCCCCTGCACACGCGGCTGTCCCGCGCTTGCTTCGACGTCTCCGTGTACCTCTCGCCCCCCGAAGACATTCGCAAGGGCTGGAAGGTCCATCGCGACACCACCCAGCGCGGCTACACCGAGGACCAGGTCCTGGACGCCCTCAGACGACGGGAACCGGAGTCCGAGGCCTACATCCGCCCGCAGCGCAGCCACGCCGACATCGTCGTCACCTTCGCTCCGATCGAGGGGCGTGACGACCCGCCTGGCACGCCTCTGTCAGCCACCCTGCTGCTCCGCCCGACCATCCCCCACCCCGACTTCGGCAGGATGCAGTCGCCGGGCGACGCGGCCGGCGAACCGGCCATGCACCTCAAGCTCATGCGTGACGACGACGGCCGGCCCGTCGACGCGCTGCACATCCACGGCCATGCCCCGCCGGAGGACACCCGCGCGCTGAAGAAGCTCGTGTGGGAGGACCTGGGCAGGGACGAACCACTACCCGACAGCCTGGGCCGGATCGGCAGCGACTTCACCAGCGAGCCTCTGGCGCTGACCCAGCTGATCCTCCTCCACCACCTGCTGCGGAGCTTCGAATGACCGCCGGCCCGATGGAGGTCGCCACCGAAGCGATGAGCCAGTACCTGACCGGCAGCGGCTACTGACCGGCGCCGTTCCCGGCCGACAAACCCGTGGCCCACACCCCGGTCGTGCATAGGGTGTGCCGGTGACCCTGAACCAACTCCGCGTCTTCGTCGCACTGGCCGACACCGGCTCGGCACGCGCCACCGCCGAACGGCTCTTCGTCACCCAGCCAGCCGTCTCCGCCGCCCTGCGAAACCTGCAGGACGAGCTCGGCGTTGCCCTGGTCGAACCAGACGGGCGCGGGCTACGACTGACCGCAGCCGGCCGCCAGTTCGCCGAACGGACCCGGCTGGCGCTCGGGATCCTCGACCAGGCAACGCGTGCCGCCACCGACCACGCCAGACCCGAGGCCGGCCTCGTCCGCGTCGTCGCGGTCACCACCGCCAGCGAGCACGTGCTCGCCCGATCCCTGGCCATGTTCCACGCCCGTCACCCCGAGGTCGAGGTCTCCCTTGACGTCGGGACCCGCGACGAGGTCTGGGCGATGATGGACCGACGCGCCGCCGACGTCGCCCTTGCGGGGCGGCCCCCGGCCGGCACGTCGCTGCGGGTCCGGGCGGTGGCCCCAAACGCCCTGGTCCTCGTCGCCGCCCCGTCGGTGGCCCCGACCAATCCGCGGACACTCGTGGACCTGGCCGCGATGACGTTCCTGCTTCGAGAAGCCGGCTCGGGGACCAGAGCCACACTCGAGGGGCTGCTGGAGACCCACGAGCTCGACCCGACCACGCTCACCCTGGGGTCCAACGGGGCCGTCGTCGCCGGAGCGGTCGCCGGGTTGGGGGTGACACTGCTGTCCCGTTCCGCCGTCGAACGCGAGCTCGCCGATGGGACGCTCGTGGAACTCCCCACCGACGTCACGCCACTGGACCGGCCCTGGCACGCCGTCACCCACGCCGACGCCCCTCCCACGGCGGAGCTGTTCATCACCGACCTCCTCACCGACGACGCCTCCACCCCGTTCCGACGGCCCTGACCCGACGACCGCCTGCAACCGCGCCCCCCAAATGCCATCACATAAATCAGAGTTTATCAGTCATGTGAAAGTGTTAGCGTTTAGATGTTGAGTTGATGTGGGGGTGCGACCCACACTGCCGGCATGACCACCACCCAACCCGACACCCGGCGCTACGACGCCGGGGTCATCCCCTACAAGCAGATGGGCTACTGGGACCCCGACTACGAACCGGCCGACACCGACGTGCTGGCGGTCTTCCGGATCACCCCCCAGCCGGGGGTCGACCCCGGCGAGGCCGCCGCGGCGGTCGCGGGTGAGTCATCGACCGCCACCTGGACGGTGGTGTGGACCGACCGGCTGACCGACTGCGAGCGGTATCGGGCCAAGGCCTACCGGCTGGACCCGGTGCCCGGCAGCCCCGACCAGTACTTCGCCTACATCGCCTACGACATCGACCTGTTCGAGCAGGGCTCGATCACCAACCTTACCGCCTCGATCATCGGCAACGTGTTCGGGTTCAAAGCCGTCAAGGCACTGCGCCTGGAAGACATGCGCATCCCCGTCGCGTACATGAAGACGTTCACCGGGCCGCCGACCGGGATCGTGGTCGAACGCGAACGGCTGGACAAGTTCGGCCGACCACTGCTCGGCGCCACCACCAAGCCCAAGCTCGGCCTGTCGGGCAAGAACTACGGCCGCGTCGTGTACGAGGCGCTGTGCGGCGGCCTGGACTTCGTCAAGGACGACGAGAACATCAACTCCCAGCCGTTCATGCACTGGCGCGACCGGTTCCTGTACGTGATGGAGGCCGTCAACAACGCCTCCGCCCGCACCGGGGAGGTCAAGGGCCACTACCTCAACGTGACCGCCGCCACCATGGAGGACATGTACGAGCGGGCCGAGTTCGCCAAGGACCTCGGGTCGGTCATCATCATGATCGACCTGGTCATCGGCTACACCGCCGCCCAGTCGATCTCGAAGTGGGCCCGCGCCAACGACATGATCTTGCACCTGCACCGGGCCGGGCACTCCACCTACACCCGCCAGAAGACCCACGGGGTCAGCTTCCGCGTCATCAGCAAGTGGATGCGGATGATCGGGGTGGACCACATCCACGCCGGCACCGTCGTCGGCAAGCTCGAGGGCGACCCCAACATGGTCGGCGGGTTCTACGACGTGCTCCGGGAGACCCACAACCCCGTCAACCTCGAACGGGGCATCTTCTTCGACCAGGACTGGGCGTCGCTCAACAAGGTCATGCCCGTCGCCTCCGGCGGGATCCACGCCGGGCAGATGCACCAGCTGCTGCACTACCTCGGCGAGGACGTCGTGTTGCAGTTCGGCGGCGGCACCATCGGCCACCCCATGGGCATCCGAGCCGGCGCGACCGCCAACCGCGTGGCCCTGGAGACCATGATCATGGCCCGCAACGAGGGCAGGGACTACCTGGCCGAAGGCCCACAGATCCTCCGGGAGGCCGCCAAGACCTGCCGGCCGCTGGAAGCCGCGCTGGACACCTGGAAGGACATCACCTTCGACTACACCTCCACCGACACCCCCGACTTCGTCCCGACCCCGACCCCCTCCTAGCCACAGGTCACCACCATGCGACTCACCCAAGGCACGTTCTCCTTCCTCCCCGACCTCACCGACGACCAGATCGCCAGCCAGGTGAAGTACTGCTTGGACCACGGCTGGGCCGTCGGGATCGAGCACACCGACGACCCGCACCCCCGCAACACCTACTGGGAGATGTGGCAACAGCCGATGTTCGACCTCCGCGACCCCGCCGGTGTCCTGATGGAACTCACCGAGTGCCGTGCCGTGCACCCCACCGATTACATCCGCATCGTCGGGTTCGACAGCTCCGAGGGATGGGAGACCACCCGCCTGTCGTTCATCGTCAACCGGCCCGACGACGAACCCGGCTTCCGCCTCCACCGCCAGGAGATCGACGGCCGCCGCATCCGCTACACCTCCACCGCCTACGCCACCGACGACCCGCCCGGACGCCGCTACGGCACCGACGGCCCGTGACCGCCGACACCACCGCCACCGACCCGCAGGACACAACCGTCGGGCATCGCGACGACCGGCCACCGGTCGACCTGGCCGCCGCCATGGCCGACTCCGGCTTGCAGGAGGTGTTCGACGACCTCGACCGGGACCTTGTCGGGCTGGCGGAGATCAAGACCCGAGTCCGCGAGATCGCCGCGCTCCTACTGGTCGACCAGGCGCGGCAGGACGCCGGGCTGACGTCACGACCACCCACACTCCACATGAGCTTCACCGGAAGCCCCGGCACCGGCAAGACCACCGTCGCGGTCCGCATGGCCCAGATACTTCACCGGCTCGGCTACGTCCGTGAGGGCCAGGTCGTCACCGTCACCCGCGACGACCTGGTCGGGCAGTACATCGGCCACACCGCCCCCAAGACCAAAGACGCCATCAAACGTGCCATGGGCGGCGTGCTGTTCATCGACGAGGCCTACTACCTGTACCGGCCCGAGAACGAGCGCGACTACGGCCAGGAGGCCGTGGAGATCCTGTTGCAGACCATGGAGGACCACCGCGACGACCTCGTCGTCATCCTCGCCGGCTACGCCGACAAGATGGACGCGTTCTTCCAGGCAAGCCCCGGCTTCCGCTCCCGGATCGGCCACCACCTCACCTTCCCCGACTACACCGTCCAGGAGCTGGCCGCCATCGCCGACATCATGCTGGCCGACCAGAACTACCGCTTCAACGACGATGCACGACAGGCCTTCACCGACTACCTCCAGCGGCGCGTGGACCAACCCCAGTTCGCCAACGCCCGATCGGTCCGCAACGCCCTCGACCGCATCCGGCTCCGTCACGCGAACCGCCTCGTCACCGCCGGCGGCAAGCTCGGCCTGGACGACCTGGTCACCATAGAACCCTCCGACATCCTCGCCAGCCGCGTCTTCGAGCCGTCCTGACCGATGACGGACCCCATCGACCAGACTCTGGCCGGCCAGCTCTGGGTCTTGGACCTCGACGGCGTCGTGTGGCGTGGCAGCAAGGAGGTGGACGGCAGCCGTGACGCCATCGACCGGCTGCAGCGGGCCGGCGCAACCGTGGTGTTCGCCACCAACAACTCCACCAGGACCCCCGAGCAGGTCACCGCCCGGCTGGCGCACCTCGGCATCCGATCACAAGGCAACATCGTCACCTCCTCAGAGGCCGCCGCCTCCCTCCTACGCCCCGGAGAACGGGTGATGGTCATCGGCGAGCACGGGATCGCCGACGCCGCCGCCAAGGCGGGCGCGGTACCGACGTCCGGGCCCTGCGACACCGTCCTCGTCGGCCTCTCCCGCCACTTCGACTACGAAACCCTGCGGGCCGCCGGACATGCAATCCGGGACGGTGCCCGGCTCGTCGCCACCAACGACGACACGACGTTCCCGGCCACGGACGGCAGACTCGATCCGGGCTGCGGCGCCATCGTCGCCGCGATCGAGGCCGCAGGCGGCCGTCCTGCGGTCGTGGCCGGCAAGCCCCACCAGCCGATCGTGGACCTGATCCGCCGACGATGGGGAACGGCCCCCGGCGTCGGTGTGGGCGACCGGCCCGAGACCGACGGGCTGCTCGCCCACGCGTTGGGCCTGGACTTCGGGCTGGTCCTGTCCGGTGTGACGAGCGAGGAGGCCCTCCCCGTGACCCCGGGCCCGGAGCACGTGGTTGCGGACCTGGCCGGAATGGTCTGCCGTCTGCTCGATCACACGACGGTGGAGTAGCCGGTGACCGGGTCGGACATGGGCCGGCCGTTCGACGCCGTCATCTTCGACGTCGACGGCACACTGGCCGACACCGAACGCGATGGGCATCGGCCGGCGTTCAACACAGCGTTCGCCGTCCACGGAATCGACATCAGCTGGGACGAGATCGAGTACGGCCGGCTCCTCAGGACGCCGGGCGGCCGTCAACGAATCGTCGTGGACCTGCGGACCAGAGGTTTCCCTGCCGACCGCGTGGACGCGTTGGCCGCTGAGCTGCATGCAACGAAGACCCGGATATTCCGGGAGTCGGTCCTCGCCGGCGAGATCGGTCCCCGGCCCGGCCTCCCCGAACTCGTCACCGCCCTCACCGAAGCCGGGATCCGCCTCGCGGTGGCGACCACGGGGCGACGGGCATGGGTTGAACCACTGGTGGATCACATCCTTGGCGCGGGCACCGTGGAAGTGACCGTGACCGGAGACGACGTGCGTCGCCTCAAACCCCACCCGGAGGTCTACCTCCGCGCCCTGGAGGGGCTCGGGATCACGTCGCGGTCCGCACTGGCCATGGAGGATTCCCAGCCCGGGCTGGCAGCCTCGGTCGGTGCACACCTCGCAACCGTGGTCGTCACCACCAACTACACCAGCCGGCAAGACTTCACAGGGGCCGCGATGGTACGACCGGGCTATGACGGCGCGGATCCGCTGACATACGAGACCTGCCAGACGGCCCACCGGGCATGGTGGTCGGCACGCCAGCCAGAGCGGTGACCTTGCGGCGTTCCGTTTCGCACACGAGGGGGTCGGGCCTGTGGCCAGCACGTGCCGTCTGGGGGTCGGGCGCGCCGCCTGGCTCTCACGGGTCCTCCGCGAGCACGGCGTCACACCCACCAGGCATCCTCATGCCAGGCGCTCACCTACGCACCCCATCCCATGTCGACTCCCTCCGAACCGTCAGGTCCGGCAGCCATTGAGGCGATGCTGCAGGCGAGCCGTGCCCGGTCCGCAGAACGCATCCGGGGGCTGTGGCGCACCTCGAAGCTGACCAACCTCGCCGGCGCGACAGGCAGGGGCCACACCACTGAGGCCACCAATGACGTCGACGTGTTCGCCTGTGTCGAGGCCGCGGTGACGTTCTGTGTCGACCACATCTTCACCGACGCCGGCGGTGCGGATCTCGGCCAACTCATCGACCACGTCACCTCCACCGCGCTGTTGATGACCGACGACAACGACCGTGGGACGACGGTTGCACGCATGGTGGTCGACTGGCTGCTCGGGGAGGACCAGGGCAGGACGCACCGCCGCGCCCGGTATGCCAACCCGGCCAAGGGTTACATCTTCGAGTCCCTCGACGTGCCGTTGCTGCGTCGCCAGCAGTCCCGTGTCGATGACGACCTGGTCATCACCGCCGACACGACGCTGATCAACATGCTGTACGTCGCGTTGGACAACAGCCTCGCCGACGCCACCGTGGCCCACGACGCCGTCATCCGTGCCCAGCTGTCCCAGGGCCGGTTCTCCGCCGCCCAGGAAACGGCCAAGCAGAACGCCGCCGTCGCCTCCGCGTTCGCAAAGCAACTCACCGGCCAGCTCGACCTGACCAAGCGCAACGTTGCGGCCGCCGACTGGTCCCACGGCATCCCCGCACTCATCGAAACGGCCCGCCAGCACATCCACGACCGCCTCGCCGACGAGGAGGAACTGATCCAGATCTCGGAGAACCTGATGGTGGAACAGGCCGAGAAGGGCGAGACCGACAGCCACGCCGCCCTCGTGGCTGTTGTCGAGCAGATCCGTGCCTACCGTGGGATCCACCTTCACCTGTTCACCGAGGTGATCGGTGCCCAGGCGGTCTTCCTGGACGCCCAGGCCTACCAGGGGTTCGGTGTCGTGGTTGAACCGGCGATCGACTTCACCGACGCGTTTCACCAGGCACTGTTGATGGGGGCGGGCGAACTGGCCGACGCCGTGGATGCGGTGCGCCACCAGGTCCAAACACCCGTGGCCCCTCCGGTCGTCACCGTCGGCGACGCCCTGCATCGTCTCCTCGCCGCACCCCGCGTAGCCGGCGAGCGGATCGATGCCGACCCCCGCGACCTCGTCGAGGAACCCGAACGGCACATCTTCTCCGCCAACGACATCACCGCGGCACTGCACCGGCTCTCGGAGCTTGACAGCCCGACCAACCTGTCGTCCCTCCTGGACCCCGCCGACCCCAAGGCTGCCGACCTGCTTGTCATGCTCACCCTTGCGGAGTGGGCCACCCCAACCATCGACGTCGGCATCGTCGCCGACGGCAACTTCGTGGGCCCGACCCACCACGGAACCGACCTGACCATCACCCCAGGAACCGACACCGATGTTTGACCGAGATGACGTCGCCGGCGTGGCCACCCTGCTACGCCACACCCTCGCACGCCACCTCCCGGGCCGACATCCCGAGCATCGTGCGCTCCTCACCCGGTACCGCACCGACGCCGGCTTCCGGGACCTCACCGAGGTCATGGCCAACGGCCTCGGTCTGGACGTGCTCGACGTCAGCGACCTGTCCGGTTTGGTGCTGGCCCCCCAACCGAACTCGCCGTTCACCGTCAGCGTCGGCGATCTGACCGGTGACAGCCGCGGAGCGGGCGACCGGCTGCTGTACGGCCTGGCCTGGCTTGGGGTGGCAACCTACTGCTATCCCTCGCCCGCCCGGCTCGACGACGACCGGGAGGAGGTCTTCACCCGGGACGCCCTGTCGGCGCACATCACCGACCAGTGCCGAGTGCTGGAAAGCGACTGGGACGGTGTGGACGTCGATGAGGAGCACCTGCGGACCGCCTGGCGTCTGTGGTTGCAGAAGGACCCGGTCAACCCGACCGCATCGGGGGGACAGAAGAAGTTCGGCTCCCGTGCCTGGTACCTCGACCAGACCATCGGCCTGCTGGCGGCCAACCATCTGATCCGCGAGACCGGCGTGGCCGGCCAGTACCGGACCACCGCGAGGTTCCGGGTCCAACTGCGGGAAGCGGGCGACAGCCTCGCCCTGTCTCTGTTCCGGTCCGCCACCCGCCCAACCGACCGGAGCACGACACCATGATGTACCTCCGCCGCTGCCTGCTGGTCCGACTCGGACCCTCGGGCCCATCGGGGGTCCGATTCGACCCCGTCGAGCTGTCCTTCGTCGACGAACGCGGGGTGCCGTGCCACTCCGGCCTGCTGTTGGAGAACGGCGGCGGCAAGACCACGTTGATCTCATGGGTGTTCGCCTCACTTGACCCGCGGCCGTCCAGGTTCATCGCAACGAAACGCACGTCCAGCCACAGGATGGGCGACTACGTGACCGCAGGAAGCGTCGCCCACGTGATCTGCGAATGGGCCGTGCCGCTCACTGCACCTACCTTGGACGGTGACGCATTCCAGACCAAGGTGACCGGCCTGGTCATGACCGGCCGGGGCCCCAACGTGTTGCCCGACCGGCGTGTCTACGGCTTCCGCAGCACCCCCACCCTGTCGTTCGACTCCCTCCCCCACGGCGCCGGAGAACGGTCCTACCTGGGGGCCGCCGACTACATGGCGGCGATCCGCACCGCCGCCGAAGGCGACAACAACCTGTATGACCACCCGGCCACCACCGACCGGTGGGCGGCCTGGTTGCGTGGCGAGCACATCGACCCGGACCTCATCGAGATGCAGGCGAACATGAACTCCCAGGAGTCCGGCGCCGCGTCGTTGCTCAAGGACAACGGCAACGTGTGGACGTTCACCCAACGTCTGCTTGAACTCACCGCCGACGCCGCGTCCGACGCCGCGGTCGCAGCGATCGCGGCGTTGCACGACAAGGCGCAGCACACCGCATCTCGACGGCAGGAACTGGACGCGTTCACCGCCGTGTCCGACCCGTTGGCCAACGCCGCGATCATGCTGGACGACCTGTCCCAGGCCCTGGGTCGCCGTGATCAATCAGCGCGGGCCGCAGTCGAACTGGCCGGCCGTCTGACCAGGTCAGCCGCCACACTGGATGACCTTGCTGTTGGCCATGGCAACGACCGCCAGGCCGCCGAATCACGTCGTGCAGCAGCCGAAACGGCACGGGCAGCGTGGAACAAGCGGTACCAGTGGGCACGACGCACCCAGCAGGACTACCGGGTCCAACGGGTGACACAGGCC
This sequence comes from Euzebya rosea, assembly GCF_003073135.1. NCBI lineage: Bacteria > Bacillati > Actinomycetota > Nitriliruptoria > Euzebyales > Euzebyaceae > Euzebya > Euzebya rosea. The sequence goes on along the minus strand of NZ_PGDQ01000004.1, from coordinate 4,277 downwards.
GCCCGCGACGCCGCGCAGACGGCGGAGGAGGCCGAACGGGGCGCCGACGCATGGAACGCCGTGGAGGACGTCATCGAACTCCGTGCAGCCCGTCAGGACCGCGAGAGGATCCGGACCGAGATCGATGACGCCCACACCACGGCGGCGCCCTACCAGCAGGCCCTCGACCGCCGGATCGCCGTTGCCCTGGGGACCATCGCTCACCTGGACGCCGACTACCGCGGCCGGGCCGCCACCGCCAGGCAAGACGCGGCCACGGCCATCGAAGGCCGCAATGCCGTCGAGGCCGAACTGGAAGGACTGGCAGCACAGGAGGCAACGATCGTTGCCAACCTCACTGCGGCACGCGATGCGCTTGACGCGCTCAACGCCGACATCGATGCCCGGATCGCCGCCGGGGACCTTCACGACCGGGACGTGGTCGGCGCCACCGATGCCCGACGTGTCGAACGCGCCGACGCCGAAACCGAGTCCGCCCGGTTGCGCGAGGTCCACAGCGGCATGGGGATCGGCCTGACCGAACTGCGCAGCCGGCACGCCAAGGCCAATGGCCTGTTGACCTCGGCCCAGTCGACACATGCCTTGGCCCGCCAACGCATCGCGACGGTCGACAAAGCCGTCGCACAGGTCGCGGCACGCGCCGGCTTTGCTGACATCACCGACACCGGAAGCGTCCTGGGCGACCTCGACGCAGTCCTGGCCATGACCTCCCACAGGGAGTCGGAGGCCCGCGACCGGCTGGCCGACATCGACGACCGGCTGTCTCGCCTGCGCAGCGAACGTGCCCGTCTCGACGGCCTGGTCGAGGTCGACGCCGATGTCGAAGCGGCCGTCGCGTCGCTGCGCCGGCAACGCGTGTCAGCCCACGCCGGATGGGAACACATCGCCGACTCCGATGCCGTTGACCGCACCCGGTTGGCCACCCGGCGTCCGGGCATGGCCAACGGCATCGTCGTCACGGGCACCACCCCGACGGACGCCGCCGCCAAGTTGGCCGGCGTGACCGTCGACCGGGCAATCGTCATCACCCAACCCGATGCGCCGCACGACCACAACGGCGTGGATGCCGTGCTGCTCCCCGAACCGCACCGGTACGATCCCGACGCCGCCACAGCACGCAAGGCCGAACTCGACGAGCAGATCCGCGCCGACGCCGACGACGCCGAACGGACCCGCTCGGCGGCCAAGAACTGGTCGTCGTTGCACCTGGCGTTGGAGGGGCTCACCGGTCTTGGGGCCGAACGCGCCGCCGCAGCCGACAGCGAACGCGACGCCGCCGAGGTGATCGGGCGGCACCGCGCGACGATGCGGGACCTGGACGGCCGGATCGACACGGCGCAGGAGGAGCTGGCGTCGGTCAGCACGTCCATCGACATCCTCGATACGACCGCCCGGCAGGCCACCACCGAGCTCGAATGGCTGATCCCGCTGGCCGAACGGGCCGGACGTGCACGGACCTGGCGCACCACCATCGACGACAGCGACACCCGGCTGGCCGACATCCGATCGGCCCGGCCCGACCTGACCCGGCGACGAGACGCCCTGGAAGGCACCGCGTCCGACCTCCGCGCCAAGGCCGCTGCATGGGTCACCAGCGCAGAGCGGCTCCTCACCGAAGCGGTCAGCCATTCACTCGATCCCGACGGCGACGCAGCCCGAGTCGACCCGGCGGACCTCGTCCCCCTCGAACGGCTGTACGTCGACATCCAACGGCTGCGTGACAAGGTCAAGGAGGTCAGCCCGACCGACGGCCTCCGGGAGGAACTCCAGACAGCGGAGACACGCGTCGGGCAGGCGACCACGCGGCTGGCGCCGCTCACCAAGGCGACCCGTGCCCATGCCGAGGAGCTGGCCGACACCACCGACGCCCATGACGCGTTCATGCGTCAGCGGCGGATCGCTGATGCCACCGAGCGCCGCAGGGTCGCCCAGCACCGGTCCGGTGAAGCCGCCACGGCCATGGCAAACGCCGAACGCGACCTCGCTGCCCTCCCCCACGGCGAGAGGCCGTCCGAGCAGTACCACCTGCCCATCCCGACCTCAGAACAGGACGCCGCGCAGGTTGTGACCACCGCAGAACGGCTCAGCACCGATGCGGCAGCAGCGGCACGCTCCGCTCAGGAGCAGCGCGATATCGCCGATGGCAAGGCCCGCGACTGCACCCAGCGGGCAACTGTGTTCCGCACGGGTGCCACCACGCTGACCAACACCCTTGCTGATCGGGGGCTGGACGTCCCAGAGCCGCTGCCCGACACCGGTCCGTTCCCCGGCGATGCGGCCGCGGCCAAGACCGCCGCGGCCGGTGCCCGTCGCCAGCTCGGTGCCACCTCGGAGGCGGTGACCGCTGCCCGCGAACAGGCTCACGAGGCGAGGGAAGCGGTGCTAGCCGTGCTCGCCGACCACGACGGGTTCCCGCAGAGGCTGGCCGAACAGATGCGGTTGGCCGTCAACGTCAGTCACGCCGACGTCCTCCGCGTGGCCGACGAGGTCGACAAGAGGATCGCTGCGCTCACCGTGGAACTCGAATCGTTCGACACCGAACGCGACCACATGGTCGCGGAGATCGCCGGGGCAGCCGGCTCCGTACTGTCGCTGCTGGACCGCATGTCGCGGATGTCGACGATGCACGGCGACCTTGGCGACTGGACTGGCAAGAAGTTCATCCTCGTCAACTACGACCGTGAGGCCAAGAAGGACCTCGCCGCACCCACCCGGCGGGTCCTGGATGAGCTCTTGTCCACCGACGCCGCCCCCGACCGGCTGGAGCATCTCCTGGTCCGAATCCTGCAACTGGCCCTCGGCCCGACAGGCCTACGGGTGAAGATGCTGAAACCAAACAGCGAGCTGGACTGCGTGTACAACCAGATCGAAGAGTTCAGCGGGTCGGAAGGACAGAAGCTCACCGCAGCGATCCTGCTGTACTGCGTCCTGTCCAGGATCCGCAGCGAACGGACCGCATCGACTGGACGTGGCCCGGGGGCGTTGTGGCTCGACAACCCGTTCGGTCAGGCCAACCAGACCACACTGGTGGACCTGCAACGACGCATGGCCGACGCGTTGGAGGTGCAGCTCATCTACTGCACCGGCATCGCCGACCCCAACGCCGTCGCCCACCTCCACCGTTGGACCCACATGAAGAAGCAACTCAACCGCGCCACGAACGACCGTCACCTCACCGTCGTCTCCACCGGCAGAACACTGCCCCAAGTCGATGCCTTCACCGCCTACCAACGGGCCACCACAAACGTAGGCAGCTCCGATGCCACGCCCCGATGACGCCAGCCGGCTGTGGGACGCCATCCGGGCCGTCTCCTCCACCAGGACCGTCCCACTCGCCCGGCTGTACGAGGCCTACACCCTCGCCTTCCCCGACCGGATCGGACACGGGACCGTCGACACCACCATCGCTGACAGCCTCCAAACCCTCGAGGGCCAAGGACTGCTGCGCCGATCCCTACGAACCGACAGTCGCGCCAACCCACCCCTGCCCACCCGGATCACGCGGCTCGACCTGCCCGAACCCATCCCGCCGACCGACCCCACCGACTGGTACGCCATCAACTGGCACCCCTCGCTCCGATGGATCCCCACCGTCTTCAGCAGCGGCAGGCCGGGCCCGACCAGCCGTGCGACACTGACCGCTGTCAACACCTGGCTGAAGGCCGACCCCGACCTCCGACCGATCGCAGCGACCGAACGCGCCCTTGAGGTCTTCGGCGACGAGAAGGCCATCGACCGCAGGGTGGGCGGTCACACCATCTGGGCACCCGGCCGGCTCGACGAGACGCTCCTCGCCTACGATGTCGAGCCGCTGCCGATGGTCACCACCACCACCGGTCACGGCAGCCGCGTGCTGGTCATCGAGAACAAGGCGACCTATCACTCGGCCGTCCGTGCCGTGGCGGGACGGCCCTGCCGCTACCGGGCGATCGGGTTCGGCGACGGCAACCGCTTCCGCTCCATGCTGCCGTCGATACCCCAACTGCACCCCGGCGTGACCGAGGTCGACTATTTTGGTGACCTCGACTCCGCCGGGCTCGACATGCCGGCCACCGCGGTCACCGTCGGAAGCGAGGCCGGGATCGATGTGCGACCCGCAGTGGACCTCTACCTGTGGCTGGTCGACCTGGGCCGATCCCGACCCCACGACTGGGCCACCGACAACACGGGTCTACGCCGCTGCGGGGGGTCGGCGTCGCCTGATGCGTGCAGCGGGGGCATCTTGCCAGTCCACGCCGCAGTGCAGCAGTAGGCGGATGCGGTAGTTGTCGAAGTTG